>CAZKPV010000028.1:0-15066 GCA_964554735.1 uncultured Clostridia bacterium | reverse complement strand
CAGGAAATCCTTGGCCAAGCCTGATTGGTCGTAGGTCTCCATATCCATAAATACATATTCCTTGCCGTCATTGTATAGGTACTGAACATCCCTTCGTTCAACCCGTGCGCGGGGTATTTTTTCACCCGCATTAAAAGTTTTATCAACTACTGCACCTGTTCTTAGGTTTCTTAGTTTTGAGCGGACAAAAGCAGAGCCCTTCCCCGGCTTTACATGCTGGAATTCCACAACTTGGAAAGCATCCCCATCGAGTTCGATGGTTTGCCCGGTCCTAAAGTCGTTCGTTGAAATCATGGCATATCTCCCCCTATATTTGTATGAGTTTTTCCTTGGGTGATTTGGTGATCAGCTCATAACCGGCTTCCTTGACAATGACCATATCCTCTATACGTACCCCACCCCAACCCGGGATGTACACACCCGGCTCCACGGTTATAACCATTCCGGCCCGTAAAATGAAATCATTTTTTGCCGATATGCGGGGTTCCTCATGTACCGCCAACCCTACCCCGTGGCCGGTACCGTGCCGGAAATATTCACCATAACCCTGTCCGTCAATAATATCCCTTGCAGACTTGTCCACCTCGCTTGCCCTTACCCCCGCCTTCACTTTTTCTATCCCTGCGATCTGCGCCTCCAGGACCAAGTCGTAAATCCTTTGCTGCTTTGTGGTGGGATAACCGATGACAAGGGTCCGGGTCATATCCGAGTGATATCTTCCATATACGGCACCAAAATCAATTGTTAACAGATCACCTTTTTCAATCTTTTTGTCGGACGCCTTGCCGTGTGGTAATGCCGAACGTACACCGGAGGCGACTATAAAATCAAAGGCAATCCCTTCCGCTCCGGCTTTACGCATGAAATACTCCATCTCTAAAGCAATACTGGATTCCCTAACCCCGGGTTTAATTAATTTTAATATGTGTTCAAAGGTTTCGTCGGCAATATGAGCGGCATGCCTTATATTGGCAATCTCTTTGTCATTTTTAACTACCCTTAAGTTTTCAACCAAACCATTTGTCGGCACAAGTTTTGCGCCCGTCAGATTATCCTTTAGTTTTATGTATTTGCTGTAACTTAAATCCTCCGCCTCAAAACCAATCGTGTTGATTTTATCATTTTCAATTATACTGCCAATATCATCGTAAATTGACCCCTGCAAACATTTTAGGGTAACATTGGGGCATTCTATTCCGGCTTGCTCGGTGTAGCGTGAGTCTATAAACAGCATTACCTGATCAGCCGTCAGTAACAAAACCCCATCGGAACCTGTAAACCCACTCAGATAGAATCTGTTTTCCTTATTGGTTACAAGCAGGGCATCAAGGTTTGCATCTTCCAACAATTTTCTGCTCTTATCACCCATTTGTTCATCTTCTTCCATTTAGCTAGTTGCACCTTGCGAATTAACCATTTTAGCCGCCACACGTAGGGCAAGGAGGTAGCCCTCCGAACCAAACCCCGCAATCTGCCCCGCCGCTACCGGTGCTATAAGGGATTTCCGCCTAAACTCTTCCCGCCTGTAAATGTTTGAGATATGAACCTCAATTACGGGGATTTCCACAGCGGCCACGGCGTCACGCAAGGAAATACTGTAGTGAGTCAAGGCCCCCGGGTTTAAAATAACAGCGGAAACCTTATCCTGTGTAGCCCGGTGGAGTCTATCTATCAGCACTCCTTCATGGTTGCTTTGGTGAAATTCCACCTCAACCCCCAGCCTGTCGGCCAGCCCATACATCATATTTTCTATTTCTTCAAGTGAACAATGCCCATATATATTTGTTTCCCTTCGGCCCAATAAATTTAAATTGGGCCCATTTAAAACTAATATTTTCATTTATCCACCTACCGTATATTTACTAACCACCGCTAATTGCCATTTCGGATACCCTCAAGGTTGGTGCACCCCTACTGCCGTAAAATTTTAGATTATCCCCAACCCCATCAATATTCTGCAGCATTTCGGCTATGTTTCCTGCTATCGCTATACTTTTTACCGGATATGAAAATCGGCCGTTTTCAATAAGAATTCCGGAAGCCCCTAGTGAAAAGTCACCCGATATGGGATTCGCGGTGTGCATGCCGAGTACCTCCGTAATATACAGACCCCTTTCTATACCCTCCGTCAATTCCCGGACCTGTGTTTTGCCGGCGTCTATATAAAAATTCGTTGAACTTACCCCCGGGACCCCCTTGAAAGAACCCCGCATCCCGTTACCGGTTGATTTAACCCCATCCTTGGCAGCCGTATAAGTATCATAAAGATAACCCCTCAACA
Source organism: uncultured Clostridia bacterium (assembly GCA_964554735.1). Classification (GTDB taxonomy): domain Bacteria; phylum Bacillota; class Desulfotomaculia; order Desulfotomaculales; family CAZKPV01; genus CAZKPV01. The sequence goes on along the minus strand of CAZKPV010000028.1, from coordinate 12,785 downwards.
CCCCGTCCTCAACGAGAACAGTCCTGGAAGTGGGTACTCCTTCCCCATCAAAAGGTGATGTTGCGATGCCATCACTTTTGGCCCCGTCATCTATAATTTTTACTAGCCCCGAGGCCACATTTTGGTCCATCTTTCCCCGGAAAAGTGAGCGACCTTTTTGCACAGCTTCGGCGCTCAGTGCCGGTGCAATTACACCCAGAAAATTTGTCGCAATATATGGCTCTAGGATAACCGGCATCTTGCCAGACGGTATGGTTTTAGCACCTAACATTCTTACTGCACGCTCGGCTGCTTCCTTACCCACAACCGCGGGCCGTAGGGCATCATATCTCAAATTAAAATCCACGGCAAAACCCGTCTGGTTTTCATCACCCTCGGAGGCCACCAATGAAATATACAGCCCGCAATAAGCAGTGCGTGCAGTAGCTGCAACGCCAAGACTGTTTATTATTGTCACTTCTTGCTCTACATCCTGATAGGTGGAGCTCTCAATGATTTTTACCCTTTTGTCGTAAAGTTGGGCCGATTCCTCCATTTGCTTGGCCATGGCAATTTTCTCCTCAACACTGGCCCTTCCGATGCTTGCATCAAAAAGGTCAAATTCCTCGTACCTGTCCGCCGTGGCAGGCAAATTGTGAAACTCATCTTTGTCCGATTGTGCGGCATTGTCCAATGCCTTCTTCACAGTATTCATTAGTTCCCTGTCGCCAGTTTCCGTAGTAAAGGCAAAGCCCATCTTATCATCGACAATGACCCGGACACCCAGGCCCTTCTCCTCAGCAAGCTTCATGGTTTCCACTTCGCCCTTCCGGACCTCTATGGAGAGTTGTTTACCGTTACCGAAATAAATTTCCGCCATGGTTGCCCCCATTGATTGGGCCCCTTGCAAGGCTGATTCAGCTATATTGAAATATGCATCAGGTATATCCATTTCCTTCCTCCTTACGGTGTATACTAGCAGTTCACTAAAACCGCCATGTAACCGTTAACTTGCATTTTTTGACCTGTTACCTTAAATGAATTTACTTCCTTTATAAAATAATTTATGATGATATCAATTTCAAAGGTTTTAAATGAAAGCCATCTAAGCGACGGTTGGCTTCCATACAACCCCTTTTGTTTTATATTATTTGACAACAACCTGCACCAATTTTTTATTAAGCCGGAAACGGCTTTCTTTTTTTATTTGCCGGTCCCCCCGATAAGTATTTCGTTAATATAAAGTGTAGGTTGGGCATCACCAACAGGAACCCCCTGGCCGTCTTTGCCGCAAGTCCCTATTGTGAAACCTAGGTCATTGCCGATCATTTCGACCCTCCTCAACACCTCCGGCCCGTTGCCAGTCAATGTGGCCCCGCGGACCAATGGTCCTACCTCCCCACCCTCTATTAAATAACCCTCCGCGACGTCAAACACGAAATCACCCGTGGCAGTATTTACCTGCCCGCCACCCATCTTTTTCACCAGGAGGCCTTTTTTGCATGCTTTAACGATTTCCGCGGGGCTGTCCTTTCCCGGTTCCACATAGGTATTAGCCATCCTGGGGATAGGCTTATGCTGATAGCTTTCTCGCCTTCCGTGTCCGTTTGATTTTCTCCTGTCCTTTGTAGCGGTAAGTCTGTCATACATGTAATCGGTAAGCACACCGTCTTCAATTAAGACGCATTTCTGTGCGGGGACACCCTCGTCATCAAAACGATATGATCCGTATTCGCCGGGCATGGTTGCATCATCAATGACGGTGACTCCTTCCGCCGCCACTTTTTTCCCCTTTTTGCCCGCATAAACCGATAGTTCCCTTTGGACTAGATCCGCCTCTAAACCGTGGCCACACGCTTCATGAATCATGGTGCCCCCCGCCTCACTGGCCATAATAACAGGCATTTTACCCGATGGTGCCGGCTTTGCAGTTAGCATCCGCACCGCCCTGTTGGCAGCAGTTTGGGCCAGACCTTTAGGCGAAACCTTCTTAAACAATTCAAACCCACAAAACCCACCGGCAGTTTCGAATCCCGTTTGGATAATACCATTCTCCGCAGCTACCGCCTGAATCACCATTCTGGTCCGCACACGCTCATCCTCAATATACTCGCCGTCACTGTTCAGGATAATTACATTTTGCACAAGATCCCCGTAGGCCACGATAACTTGCTTTACCTTATCCCGGTCAACCTCCCGGGCCGCAAGTTCAACACCGCGGACCAATTTTACTTTTTCCGCGGAGGTAACATCCTCCGGTCTTTCCTGTATTTTAAACTCCACGGTCGATTTCGGCCGGTTAAAATCTAGGCTTACCTCCCGTTTAATCCCCTGTGATGCCCGGCTTACAATTTTAGCGGCCTCGAGCAGCCCTTCCCGGCTCAAATCGTTGGTAAAGCCATAGGAGGTTACTTCTCCTCGTATTACCCTTATACCCACTCCCATTTCCAATCCGGAATGGACTGTCTCAATTTTCCCTTCCTCACATCCTATAGCCGTCAACTCTTTTCTTTCAAAGAACACATCCGCAAAGTCTCCGCCCTGCAAGAGTGATGTTTTTATTATTTCCGACAACAAGCCTTTATCAATCATTATTTTGCCGCCTTTCTAGCACAAGATCTAAATTATGGTTCCGGTCATAGTTATTTATTAGAAATATATTCTCAGAAATCCTTTATATAAATGTTTTTTTATATTATATCTTTTTTATATAAATTGATGCAAAGCCGGCCCGCACATAAAAGGCTTCAATTGCGCAAATACACTACTAAGGTAAAATCCATGGTGACCTCACCTGAATCAGGCCCCCTTTTTAATGAAAGGGATTTTACCTCAACCAAACCCCCTAAGGTCCCTCCCCCTTCAAGATCGGAAAGAAATTCCAACGCCCGATTGTGGGCACCTCTGATTGTCATGGAAACTGGTAAGGCGATGTAGTACTGTTCAGAAACAGCTTTTGAGGGTTCAGCTGTCACCACGGACAATCCCCTTCTTTCAGCATCACCGGCTAGGTGGACCGGTATTTCCCCGGGTTCTATCGCCGTGAATATGGTGTGTTCAATACTTTCTAGTTCTTGCCTGGCCCTCTGTAGTTTGCCTTCTTCCATCCCCAGATCCTTGGCAATCTTGTTTACCAGGCCGGTTTCAATATCGATTGCATTGATCTCCTCTTGGGTTGACAGGCAGAACTTAATCTGTGAATATACAAGATAGGTGCCGATTATCATTACAACTGCAGTGGCGGCAAGGATTAATAATCCCTTTCTGCGATCCCCTATGTAAATAAACACATCATCTCCCTACCTTTCCTAGGTGGGCGATGATGTGGAAGACTACAAGCCTTTCATCTTTACACTCACTTAATTTTACCAACTCCACTTCGGACAAATATGCCAACTCCGCTAGGGCCTTTACAAGAATACCCACCAATGATGCTGAATTTGATTTACCCTCTAACGTAACCATACACCCACTATCTGCTTCTTCCGCAATATCCAAACTGTCCAGACTGAGATTTACAGGAACAATGCTATCTATATCGGCGATGATATCAGCAGTTTCCAGCCTCTCACTAACCAAATTTTGCAATACCTGTGTGCCCTCCATGATCTTCCGCCTGTTTTCCCTAACAGTCCCCACACGAAAGGCTTCCCTCTCTAAACCTTCCAGCGCAATTCGCTTTTGCAGAAGGATGTCATCTAGATCGGCAGCTGTTTGCTTATAAAAGATAAACAAGGACAGTAGCACAATGCAATACGAAATAACCAGGGCGGTAACGAGGATATTTAATTTTCGGGTGCCGGGCCTCAATTCCCTAGGGAGCAAATTAACCTTATACATTACTTTCTCGCCCCCGTAAAGCCAGCCCAACGGCAACAACATAGGCGGGTTCGAAAAGATCGAAGCCTCGAACGGTTGCATTCATATTGCCCGCTATATATTCCCTTAAATAATCTATTTTGCTTCCGCCCCCGCACAAGGCCAGGTCACCAACAGATGGTTCCCGGCTATGTTTGTTGTAAAATTCAAAGGACCGCTCCAACTCCGTCACTAGCTCTTTAAGGTTTTCTTCCTTTACCCGGTAATTGATATTAACCGGAAAATTACGCGTATACCCTACCCGGCCACCGCTGATAACTACAAGGTGGCAGTATCCGGCACCTACATCTGCAACGGCTGTTGTATGCCCGGAGGTCAAATTCCATTGCCTGTCCGTAAACAACCTCCACAGGGCAAGGGCTTGCAAATCCAACGAGGCGATACGCAGACCTGCCCGTTCGAATGTTTTGTGATACCTGTATAGGAGCCCGGAGGAACAGGCTATTAACAGAAGGCTGATCTTTTTTATACCATCGACAAATGCTTCCCTTAGCTTAACATGTCTTACAATCATATCGTTTAGAGGGATGGGAATTAGCCTGTTGGCCTCCCATTTCAAGGCCCGTTTCATCTCCTCGAGTGGCATGGACGGCATCTGTATGTGTCTTGTGATAATTTTGTCCCCCGGCAAGGTTGTGACTACTTTATTTCCCTCAAGCTTTAAATCCAGCACGGCCCTTCGCAGCACAACGGTTAAATCATCATTCTCCCCATTCAACCAACCGGCCAGCATTCCTTGGGGGAGGGGAATATTATGTAATTCCTGTATGGAAGTCCCCCGGGGATCGGATTTGATTTTTGCGATTTTAATGGCCGTGGTACCCAAATCAACCGCAACATGAGTATTTCTTGCCGCAATTAAACCACGTATTTTGTCCAACAATGTTGACCACCACTCCTGTACACTACTATTTATAGACTTCCCCCCACTTTGTCGGTTTAAGACAAGATGCAACAGTTTCGGTTTGTACGTACCTCCACCTGGAGGCAAATAAAAAAGAACTTCCCGCATCCAAGTGTATATTTTCAGCTATGAGGCTGCCCACAACTTCTGATCCACTCTCTAGGATCAAGTCTCCGGCCGCGTACACTAGACATTCAACCCGGCAAGATTCTATGATAATGTCCCCGAAAGACACAACTGTCAAAACACTGTCATCATCCACTGGTTCCAGTGTGCCCCCGATGTGGATGTCACCCGTTGACACCACAGTCCCCTGCCCTTCATACGAACCATGCAAGACCAAATCACCTTCACAATATGTGATACCCCGTATGTCACTGTCCGGGGTCAACACCAACTCATGTAATTTTCCGTTTTCAGCTAAATACTCGCGGCTAGCCCGCCAAATATAAAAATCCAAATTGGATTCGGGGATCTTACCGACATGGCATATTCCTGAATAAACCGCCCCATTTTCACCCGTTGGCAATGATCCGGCCCACAGACCCTTGGAAAAATCGAGTGGCTCTTCTAGTAATACTTCCACCTCGAGCATTTGGATGCCATTCCTGTGTCTTCCGGTAGAAGTTATAATAACACTGTCATATCCGGATGTGTTTTCCCTGATAACTTTTACAGGCCCTTCCCCGTCTGTCAAATTAATTTCCGCCGGAACCCCACCCCCTCCTACACCTAGGCTTTTTACCCACCGGGGGTGCTCTTTGATATAGGCGATTGTTTTTTCTACCCCTGAGTCGGCCTTGTAGTAAGCCTGCATACGGTTAAAATAATCTGAAGAGGCCTTTTTTTGTGATTTGCCCAAAGAAACGGACACTATTGCAAGGGTAAATAAAAGAAGTACGACCGCAACAACCGCTACCGCCGCCCAACCATCATTTTTCTTGCTAATCATCGACCGCCTTCAACCTTATGCATATACTGCTGTTCATTATGATTGGCTCCGTTTTCGGAGCGCTCGCGGTAATTTCGAATTGAACAACCTTACGCCCGGGAATCTTACTTCCTCCCGGCAAATAGGTGAAAAGAAGACCGGTTACATTATTGGCAAGCGGTACGGGTGATGCTGTTCCCGCTTTTCTGTATACTGTTCCTTGATTTAGGTTATATCGTATGGTCTCATCCTTCTCATTGGTAAAAACCAGGGTGTCTGTAGAACAATCATTACCCAAAGACTTGGCATGTCTAAGCTCACATGCCATCCTATCCAAAGCTATACGTAAACTGTGCAATACATCATTTTTCTGCTCGATTTTTCGCCAGGCCAATTGGGTTTGTTGGTAAATATGTAAGGTCCCGGCCAAAACGAAGCCTAGAATCGTGAAAGCAACCAATACCTCTACTAGGGTAAAGCCTTTTTTCCCGTCCGCAAGGCACTTGTAAAATCCACGCATCTGCAAGAACCCCTTGTGATCACTGGTTAATATCCTAATAATCTGCAATCGTTGCAGTTAATACTATATTTCTTTCCTTCCCGGCCCCCCGGTAAATGATACCGACTTGTATCACCTTAAAACAAGTTTGCTCCTCCACAACTTTTAGTGTGTATTTAAAATCGGGATGGTTCCGTAATGATTGCTCCCCATCCAAACTTTTTATTTCCCGGTAGGGAGTGGCCTTGAGGTTTTCTATGATACCCTGGGCCAAAAACATTGCGATATCATGATTTTTAACATCCTCGACCAGGCCGGCACCCACTAAAAATAACCGTGCCATCGGAATCAGAACTAATCCTAATATTAGAGAAACGATTAAAACTTCCAGCAATACTGTCCCTTGTTTGTGGTTAGCCTTGTATCTCCTTTTGCGATGGTGGCTTGTCATCGACTCGAACCCTTCCGCTGTGTACGGCAACGATTACATATAAAAAGTCACCGTTTGTATTTTTTAGTGTTACTGTTCCTCCCCGCACGGGTCTCCCGTTAGGACCAAAGAACAGCTTGTATTTATTGGCCTCGGCCGTGCTAAAGTTTGTACCCACAATGGTAACATTGTAAGGTAGGCCACATTTTTTTACCGTGACTATACCGTCTTTAATCCAGTAATGGCCACCCTGTTTTTTTAAGTCGAAAAGAAGATTATATGTAGCCTGCTCGGTGATAGCCATCTGCTGTGTTTCCCGTATATGCCCGGATATTTGCCGGGCGGCCGCATATAGATTACTTTTTCCCAAAGACTTGTTAAACACGGGCAATGTCATGGCAAGCATAGTTATTACCACTAGTAGGGATACCGTCAACTCAACAAGGGTAAAGCCCTTTTTACCCATCGCTGTTTTTGTCACCGCCCATTACCGTGGGCTCCTTGGAATCGGTGGCAATCACATATTTGCTTTGGGATGCCCCATAATCACCGGAACGAATCTCATACTTCCCATTTTCCGTTTCGGTTTTATAGCTGTATTTTCCACCCCAAGGGTCCTGGATTCCCTTGTCTTCCGCCCACTGTATGCCGTTTTCACCTAAAATTACCCCAAGTTTGGTTTCATCCTCCGGGTAGACATCATTTTCTAAATAGTGAAGATCAATGATGGTTTTCATGGTACCTAATTCGGCCATGGCCCTGTGTTCTTTTGCTTTTTCCACCTGGTTTCCAAATTTAGGAACAATCATGGCCGCCAGGACTCCTATAATGACAACCACCACCATCAATTCGATTAAGGTAAAGCCTCCTTTTTGCCGAATACTACATAAAAGTTTCTTTGGCACTTGAAACACCTCATACTTCCACTGGTTTTACTAAATTGTATTCATTACCTCCAAAACCGGCATTATCACGGAAAACAAAACCAGGGCAATTACCCCCCCTACAAATATAATCAATGTCGGTTCAATAAGATTGGCTAACCGCTCTAACTTTTTAATGATTTCCCTATCATAAAAATCGGCGGTTTTCTCCAGCAGATCATCTAGGGCACCTGATTTTTCACCTACCTTTATCATTTCTATTAACATAGGCGGAAAAACATTGCCCTTGGCCAAAGGCTCTGACAGGCCAGTGCCCGTGGCTATACTTATTTTTGTTTCCCGGATTGCTTTCTCCAATGTTTTACTACCCATTATGCCCTCAACAATATCGAGGGAGTGAACAAGGGGAATGCCACAACGGAGGAGTATGGCCAAATTCCTACTAAACCTACAGGTCAACTCCTTCCTATAAAGCGGGGCGATAAAGGGTACCTTCAATTTTAGCTTGTCCGTGATATCGCTTCCCTTTTCCGTCCTTACAAAACACCTGACGGCAAACAAAAAAATCATCAACAACATTAACAGTAATGCCCAATTCCCCGAAACGAACCCGGCAAGGACCAATAACAATTTTGTAGAAAGGGGTATGTCAATGTCTTGCACAACCATTACGTCCACCAACTGGGGCAAAACAAAAAAAACCAACACTGAAGTAGTGATTAAAGAAATACCAAATACTAGTGTTGGGTAAAACATTGCAGTTTTCACTTTTTCTTTCAGGGAATATTCCCTTTCAAAATGAATGCTGAGCTGCCCCAAGGAGCCCCCCAAGTTGCCGGTTATCTCCCCTACTCCCGCTAATTTAGCAAATATCCTTGGAAAAACCGGATGGAAATGCTCTATTGCTTCAGCTAGTGTTTTGCCTTCTTTCAACAATACCACTATCTTTGCACTTGTTTCCGCCAATGTTTTGTTAGCCGTTTGCTTCGCTAGTACACCTAAAGCACCCGTGATGGGGACACCCGCCTCTATCATGGTTGCAAATTGCCGGCAATACAGCGAAAGGTCAGCCATATTTGCCCCGCCGTGGATCAAATTTTGGATGCCGCCGTATTTCGCCCGCAACCTACTGGCCGGTTTGATGTCAGTGACTATATAGTTATCCTCTTGGAGTGTCCTTGCCGCCGAAGCTATGTTGTTTGCCCTAAGTATTCCTCTAGCAGTTTCACCATTTTGCTTGCGGATACGGTAAGTAAACAAGCGAGTCATTTCATACGCCCTACCTTGAATAGACTCTGTTCACAGCCATGTAAATAACAAGACCAACAGGGTGATTCCATGTGTTATATTCTACAAATTTCCCCACAATCCTGCTAGAATACCTGCTATTTATAAATTGATCTTTTCACAAGTAACCTACAACACATCATAATATTTTCCGGGGTGTATATCTTTAGCCGCGCATAAAAAAATTTTTCAAAAAGATGTCTTGCTATTTCCTTTTCGCTGAAGCCCTCTGCTTTTTTGGCTAGTATGTATTGTCTGACTCGTTCCGCCCCATCCAAGGATGATTTGAGATGAGACTTTACTTTTTGCACGCCGGTGATAATTTCACCATGAGCTGTTGCCAAAAAACGGACCGGGAGCCCCATCATTTTTTTGATTGTCCGTATGTAGGCCTTATAGCTTTGAAAAAATATTGGAAAGGTAACCTCATCGGTAACCGGAAAACCGGCACTGTCCGACGAAAATAAAACTTTATTTTCCGGATTGTAAGCAATCAGACTACAAGGACTGTGGCCCGGGGCATGGTAAAAGTGCAATTTGAAATCCGGGGACAACTCCCACAGTTCCCCATCTCCTATTATTAAATCAACCGGAAGGGTGCGGGGCGGCATGGGGGTAGAAGGCAGTATATTATCATTATCACCTTCACTAAAACTGCCGAGCTTTGCCGTCATCTCTTTGTCTTCTTTAAAAAAGTTGCCCACCACTTGTTCGCGGGACAATATGTCGGCAGCCTTTTCAGAGGCTGCAACTTTAGCGGCGGGAAATATTTTCTGCAAGCCGGGAAGCCCACAAACATGGTCAAAATGAGCATGCATTATTACCATGCGCTTCATTGATTCCGTATTGTTTACTTCGTATAGTTGTTTTCTCAATTCCGGAATTATATAGCTAACTCCGCACTCGATTAATGCCTTTTCACTTTCACCAATGAGGTAAATATTAAAATACTGATCGCCTAAAACCCTCACCGAGGGACAAAGAAACATGTAGATTAACCTCCTTTATAATCACAGCACCCTCACTCATACTATCCTGAACAGGTTCGCATAATTTCCTGTATGGTGGTCAAGCCCTGTATTGCCTTCTTTGTGCCGTCTGTTTTCAGGTTTTTGGCACCCACCCCTAAGGATAGTTCTTTATTCTCCTCTGGTGCATTGTGTTTAACAAATAGCGGGTGCGGCCCGTTCATAACTGGAAGAACCTCCTGGATTCCTATACGCCCCCAAAAACCTGTCCCATTGCAATTATCGCATCCAACGGCCCGATAAAGGGTTATGTTACCTATGTTACCGTCGGCCATCTCGCCGATAAAGGCGCTCTCCGGCGTGCCGGATTTTACCACATAGGGTTCCCGGCAAAAGATGCACAGCCGCCGGACAAGCCTTTGGGCGATGACGCCGGTAATGGCCGTAGTGGCTAAATACGGCTCTATCCCCATATCAAATAGCCGGGTTACCGCACCCTTGGCATCATTTGTGTGAAGTGTGGATAATACGAGCTGTCCGGTTGTGGCCGCATGTACGGCGATACGTGCAGTTTCGGCATCACGTATCTCACCGACCATGATTATATCCGGGTCCTGCCTGATTATTGAACGCAGTCCGGTGGCAAATGTCAGGCCGGTCCGTGAATTTACCTGTACCTGGTTAACACCGTCAATTATATACTCCACCGGGTCTTCAATTGTAATTATGTTTTTCCCTGCTATATCCATTTCATTTAAGGCCGAATAAAGGGTTGTGGTCTTGCCGCTTCCGGTGGGACCGGTTATTAACAACATGCCGTGTGATCTTCCTAACATACTGCGGAATGTCTTTAAATTTTCTTCCGAAAAACCAAGCCTATCCATTTTAAATAAACCGCTTTCCTTGTCCAGGATCCTGATGACAACCTTTTCACCGAAGACCACGGGGATAGTGGAAATGCGTAGGTCTATATCCCTGTTTTGGTACTTAATTTTAATACGCCCATCCTGAGGTAGCCTTCTTTCGGCAATATTAAGTTGGGCTAAAACCTTCACCCTAGAGATAATTGCAGACCTGGAATTGGAAGGTAATGACATCTTTTCCCTCAAGATGCCGTCTATACGGTAGCGTACCTTAACCGAATCCCCCATTGGTTCAATATGTATATCACTTGCCCGCCCCTCGATTGCCTGCACAATTAGCATATTAACTAATCTGATGATGGGAGCCTCGGTAGCGGAGTTGTCGCTACCTTTGTCCAATTGTACTGTATCAACTTCCACAACTTCAAAACCCTGCAAGGCCTCTTTTAATCCGGAAAGCCCAAAACACTTTTGAATCGCGGAGTCAATCTCCCGGGCGGAAACGTAGACAGGACGGATCTCATTTCCCGTAACCAAACGCAAGTCATCTATGGCAACGGCATCAAAAGGATCCGACATTGCTACAGTTAACCGTCGGCCATCTCGGGCTATGGGAATAGCCCTATGTCTTCTAATTAAAGACTCTGGTATGGTTTCCAAGAGCTTTAAATCTAAGATATCATTTAGTTGAACTTTTTCTTTTCCCGGATTGTCTGTTCTCAAATAACCAACGCCCCTTTTCCAAAATGCAGGCTAACTTTTCAACTGCCTGCCCTACCTCCAATGTGCTTGTATCCAACTCCAAATCAGCGGCTTCGCGGTATTTGCCCTCGCGTTCCGCCATTAAACTGTTAATATTATCCCTTAAGTTCCCTCTTGCAAGAAGTGGCCTTGTTTTCTTGCCCGCAACCCTGTCATATATAACATCCCCACTAGCATGCAAACGAACTAAAACCCCGTTTTTCTTTAACAATGTAATATTGGCGGGGTCCAATACCACCCCGCCACCTGTTGCAATAACTAGCTTGTCTTTTTTGGCTAATTGCTCAATAAGCATATTTTCCTTTGACCTGAACCATGCTACCCCAAATTCAGCAAACAAGCCGGACACAGTGTAGCCGGTAATATTTTCTATTTCAAGATCCGTATCTACAAAACCGTATCCAAGGCGTTTGGCTAACTCTTCACCTATAGTGGATTTCCCAGTCCCCATAAAGCCTATCAAAACTATGTTACTCATCCGTGCCTATTGCAGTGCCACAATTACTGCAATACTTTGCTCCTTCCGTTAATCGAGTTCCACATTTCTGGCAAACAGGGCCCGTCTGACTCTTCGCATCGGACATCTTGCTTTTTAATTCGTTCAACTCCGATTCAAGGTTTTCAATTTCCTCGCAATAAATATCAACAGCTTCACTATCCTCCCGTCTGTTACGGTAAAGATCGTACACAATATTCCCCAACTCGGTTTTTTTCTTAACTATATCTGTTTCTACTTTGGAGATGGCCAATCTTAGCTTGGTCACGCCCACTAATTCGCCGGATTTACTTCTGGCGACTTCAATTATTTCTTCCGATTTCTCACTGAAAGCCTTCGTCCCGTCCTTTAATTTTTCCCAAAATGTCAATTGTAAACCCTCCCCCGTGTATACCTATTACAATTGGTCCTTTCTGATCCCTTTTAATACGAATTTTTCAAAGAACCTGTTTATCTTAGTGCCAATAAACTCCTTTTTGGCCATGGGTACAACTAAAATTGTATATAACCCTAGCCTGTTGCCGCCGAGTATGTCGGTAAATATTTGGTCCCCAACCACGGCCGCACTGCCTTTTTCGATCCCCAGTAGTTTGATTGCCCTAAGAAAAGCACCACGTCGTGGTTTAACTGCATTAGGGACAAATGGAATATCTAAAGGTTCCGTAAGCATACTAATGCGTTCCACTTGGTTATTGGAAACAACGCACAACTTAAAGCCCTTTTCTTTTAAGCCCTCAAGCCATCTAACAACCCTTCCCGGAAATTCCGTTGCTCCCCAGGGAATAATGGTGTTGTCGAGGTCTAGCAGGAGTGCCCGAATCCCCGACTCATACAGCCTGTCGGAATTTATCTTATACAGCGATGAAACATACATATCGGGAAGAAGCACTTTGATCATTTTCT
>CAZKPV010000027.1:0-15363 GCA_964554735.1 uncultured Clostridia bacterium | reverse complement strand
CATATACAACTTAGGTGCCATCCATCAAGGAAACTAAATTTGGAGGATGCGGGAACTTATATCTGGGCTCGGGGATTGCAAAAAAGGCTACTTGCGGAACAGGGCAAACTACTACAGGCACCGGTGGAGGAGTTATTTGCATAATCTGTGATATAATAACTCAGGTGAGGGCTGACAATGTTAAAGAAGATTGAAAAGAAGGTATTAGAATACAATCCGAGGGCGGATTTGGATTTTATACGGGAGGCTTATAAGCTTGCCGATGAGGCCCATGCCGGCCAAAAACGCATTTCGGGTCAACCATTTATTACCCACCCCGTTGCCGTGGCCGAAATCCTTGCGGAACTGGAACTGGATCTCGATACATTGGCGGGGGCGCTCCTACATGATGTTGTCGAGGACACGGCTGTGACGCTTCCACAAATAGAAGAAAAATTTGGCTCGGAGGTTGCCTTGCTAGTGGATGGGGTAACCAAATTAGGCCGCCTTGAGTATAAATCCAAGGAAGAGCAACAGGCGGAAAACTTGCGCAAAATGTTTTTGGCCATGGCCAAAGACATTCGCGTTATACTTATTAAATTAGCCGATCGCCTACACAATCTTCGCACACTGCGTTACCATCCCGAAGAAAAACAAAAGGAAATAGCCCACGAAACCTTGGAAATCTTTGCCCCCCTCGCCCATAGGTTGGGGATTTACCGTATTAAATGGGAACTCGAAGATATTGCCTTTCGCCATTTGGCCCCGAAAAAATACTATGATCTAGTAAAGCAGGTGGCAGAAACCAGAAGCAAGCGGGAGGAATATATAAACAAGCATGTAGTCAGCAACCTGGCCGAAAAGCTCAGTGCGGTTGGTATCGAGGCCACGATTGAGGGAAGACCCAAGCACCTTTACAGTATTTACGAAAAAATGGAAAGCCAGAAAAAGGAGTTCGATGAAATCCTAGACGTCCTGGCTGTACGCGTCCTGGTGGAAACAGTAAAGGATTGTTACGGAGCCCTGGGAATAGCCCATACCATATGGAAGCCCATACCGGGTAGGTTTAAAGACTATGTCGCCATGCCCAAATCAAATATGTACCAGTCCCTCCACACCACCGTGATCGGTTTATATGGGGAACCGTTAGAAATCCAGATCCGTACTTGGGAAATGCACAGGACGGCGGAATACGGTATTGCGGCACACTGGCTCTACAAGGAAGGTGGCCGGGGAGACAGAAAATTCGCCCAAAAGATGGCCTGGCTTAGGCGTATATTGGAATGGCAAAGCGAAATGGGTGATACCGATGACGCCCGGGAATTTATGGAGGGCCTCAAAATTGACCTTTTCGGCGATGCGGTTTATGTTTTTACCCCCAGGGGAGATGTGCTTGAGCTGCCTTCGGGATCTGTTCCAATAGATTTTGCCTATCGTATCCATACGGAGGTGGGCCACCGCTGTACGGGGGCACGTGTAAACGGGCGGATCATGCCCCTTGACTATGAATTAAAAAATGGTGACATTGTTGAGATAATTACCGGCAAGAACATGCGCCCCAGCAGGGATTGGCTGAATATTGTAAAGACATCACAGGCCAAGAACAAGATCAGACAGTGGTATAAAAAAGAAAAACGCGATGAAAATATAATTAGGGGAAAAGAAACTCTAGAAAGGGAATTGCGGAAAAATAATTTGGACCAGGAATTAATTAAAAGTGATAAACTCATCGAAATAGGCGCCAAGTTTAACTTGAAAACAATAGATGATGTATACGCCGCCGTTGGAGATGGCACTGTAACTTTTGGCACAGTAATAGCAAGGCTCCGGGAAGGGACAAAAAAGGACAAACAGGTCACACCCATTAATGATGTTGCCAGAAAGAGGAAGCCGGTAGACGGTATCCGGGTTAAAGGTGAGGAAAACCTCTTAGTGCGACTTGCCCAATGCTGCAACCCAGTTCCGGGTGATCCGGTCAGCGGTTTCGTAACCCGCGGGCGCGGTGTTTCCGTCCACAGGAATGACTGTCGCAATATAATTTCACTGAAAAAATCGGATCCCCACAGAGTAATCGGGGTGGAGTGGGAAGATGTTTCCTGGGCTTCCTTTCAGGTTAAGCTGGAAGTTGTCGGATTGGACCGTGCCGGATTGCTGAGTGATGTAATGGCCGTTTTAAAAGATCTGAAAATTAACGCTACCTGGGTGACCGGGAGGGCACTAGGTAAAGATCAGCTCGGCATTATCGAGCTGGTTATCCAGGCAAAAAGTCTAGACCAATTGGAAAATATAATGGATAGGCTTGGAAGGGTAAAGGATGTTTATGATGTAAAACGGGCAAGCTTCGTCAGTGAAAGAAATAATTAAGATATTACAAGAGGGGGATGATGTCTGTGATTTTAAAAGTATTACCTGTCGGTATGATGGAGGCCAATTGTATTATTGTAGGTTGCAAAAAAACCCTCGAAGCTGCAATAATTGACCCGGGGGAAGAGGCAGGAAAAATTTTAAATACTGTAAAGAGCCTGAATTTGAAGGTTGGCAGCATAATACTTACCCACGCCCACATTGATCATATAGCCGCCCTGAAGGAAGTCCGAGAGGAAACGGGTGCAAAGGTAATTGTGCATAAGGACGATGCTGAAATGCTATCCAACCCGGGGATAAATCTTTCGATGTTCATGGGAGACTCTATATCCGGAAAAGCCGATAAATTACTGGAGGATGACGACGTCATTCATATAGGTGAGCTCGAATTAAAAGTCCTGCACACCCCCGGACATACACCCGGAGGGATATGTCTATATATAGAGGAGCATGATGTCGTTATAACCGGAGATACGCTTTTTGTAGGTTCGATAGGGCGTTCTGATTTCCCGGGAGGGAATCACAGGCAGCTAATCAACTCCATAAAAGAAAAACTTCTTGTTTTACCGGAAAGTACGAAAGTATACCCGGGCCACGGCCCCAGTTCAACTATAAGGTTTGAAAAAAGAAACAACCCTTTTCTTTAAAAGATTACAGAAAAAAAATTGGGCTACACCTCTAACAATTAAGTTAAGGGCGTAGCCTGATTTAATTAGTCTTTTTTTTCTTTTTCCAACTCTTCAATGCCTTTCTGCACTTGTTCGAGCTGTTCCTTTAGTACACTGGCATGGTTTTTCAGGAAGGTTACCCTTTCCTCGGTGCTAAAGCCCTCCTGCGGCCCCATATAGGGTGCCTGTGGGTAACCCGCCCATTGTTGCCATCCCCAACCGTATCCACGTCCCCAACCGTATCCACGTCCGTAACCGAAGCCGGGGCCAAATCCGCGACCGCGGCCAAATCCACGCCCGTAGCCCCGGCCAAATCCGCGACCGTAACCTCTTCCCGGTATGGGATTTACATACCCGGGTGTGGGATAGCCCGCACAGTATCCCCGACCTCTACCGGTCATCGGCCCCATACCCGCGGGTCCTGAAGCATCACCAAATGGCATGTTAAATAACCTCCTTCCCTGAAGATTTTTAATATGAAAGCTTAGCTGTTTTGTCTACGTCCGCCGCCGCGCCCCGTACCGCGGCCGCCGCCTAGATCGGCACCGCGTCCGGAACCTCTGGCTGTGCCTTGTCCCGCTCCGCGGCCACCGCCTTGCCTGGTGCCCCGGCCAGCACACTGTCCTGCACCACGACCACCGCCTTGGCCGGCACCACGACCTAAACCTCGCCCGGCACCCCGGCCCGTTCTCTGTCCGGCGCCAAAAACACGATTGTTTTGGGGGGCATGGGGGTCACCCGGGGTATTGCAAAAACCTCTGCCACGACCCGTTCCGGGACCATCGCCCCTTGGGCCACTTTTGTTAAAACCTGGCATTAAAAAACACCCCCTTAGGTTTATTTAAATGTTTATAATGAAATTATGTTCATAACTATTATAAATTATCAGCCTTTGGTTTGTCAATATTTTTTGAAAAGTATGGGAGAAAAAAATTTGGTCAGTCTACAGGGGGCATGTTCCTTATATACTCGGCTAGCTCTTCAAGGGTACCTGTTCGGTTTGGTTGAATTAAAACTGTAGGGGTTTCCCTTCCCTCGGAGTATGCAGAACCCTCGGTCTCGGTATTTTCCCCCTCCACTAAAAATGTTTTTACCCCTAGCTTGCCGGCTATAATATCATCCATGGGGTTATTGCCAACCATCATGCACTCCTCGGGTGTATTGCCTGTTTTGGACAGTATGTCCTCATAGTACTTAGTATTAGGTTTGCAGTAGCGGCTGTTCTCGTAACTGGTAATCCAGGACCAGGGAAAATCATCAATGCCTGCCCATTCCATTCTGGCCCTGATGGCATCTAGGGGGAAAATTGGGTTTGTTGCCAGCACATATTTATAACCTTTTTCATGCAGGTCCTTTATCATGGTTCTGGCCAGCCCCGTTGGCTTGGTGTAGGCAACGAGTTCTCTGAACTCATTTTTGTAAAAGCCTTCAAAACTTTTGTAAAGATCCTCGGTTAGATGGTTGACCCTTTTACTGAAGGCCTCATAAAAAACTTCCTCATTGGTTTTAGGTGTTTCGTCCTTCATCATGACGTCGGTGGCAGCCATTAAGTGTTTCAACACTTCCCGGGGTTCAATTAAATGTGCCACATGTTCTGATATTTTTTTGAAATAGTGTTTTAGAAAATAATCCATATTCATGGGCAAAAGGGTTCCGTCTAAATCCCACAAGACTGTTTTAATCAAAAAACACACCATCCTTTCGCAGTATATTATATATTTTTCGGGTGGTTCTGTCACGATTGTAAAAAACCATTAAAAAAGGAGGGGCGGTTGCCTCTCCTTTTCCAAGATTGTAAAGGCGGTATACTTGAACGGATCCGTCTTACTCGGCCTAACTACCCGGGAAAACAACAGGACATTGCGGTGGAATCATCGGGCCGACGCATTTTTCGGTTAGGGTATCACGGGGTGTACAAAACTTTGCCCCGAGTTCTATGGTGACCGGTGCAACCGCCTGGATGCTTTGGCAGGCTGTAATGTCCAGTACAAAAGCCGTGATTTCATCTTCGGTATCTCTCCTGATGATTGTAAGACAGGTAAAGTCGGATATCCTGACCACCAAAGATGTTCCTGGAGGGGCACATAGGTAGGCGATTTCGATAAAGGTAAACGGAACAGGGTCGGATTTGACCGTAACCTGCATACCGTTGGAGGGGTCAATACCGCTTACCTCCAAGACCACGTATAGCGTTTTTGTAAAGGTTACTCTTTGTAAGGTAACCGTTGTGTCGCCCACCTCAAATTGTTGATTCTGTCTAGGTGCAGATTCCGTAACATCCACCTTGCTGTTTATAGGTATAGGGGCACCGGATGCGTCTGTTAAAATGCAAGTGGTTTCAACATTTGTAATCCCGGCCGGAAGAGCTATTGGCAGTGAACCCACGGGAATTGAGGTGGAGCCACTGGACTCCTCTATAACCCAATCATATACCTTTTCGATGTTAATACACAGGGTTTCTTGTATTTGTTCTATGCCTTTTCCTTTCAAGGTATTTTCTCCTTTCTTAATTGTAGTCCGCACTATCAATTTATGTTACTTTTGCAACTTCTGTGATTGCAAATGCCGTTTTTGTAAAAAAAGGTGGTTTTGCTTGGACAAATTCACAAAACCCGTGAGGTTTGCATATAATAATATATCCGCCATTATGTTTTGAAAGGAGCGCAAAATTTGGTATGGATGAACAAATTCAGGATATACAACTAGGTTTGCTAAAAACCCAAACAGAAAAATACAAACGGGAAATAAGTGTTTTGAAGGAAAATAACGAGAGGCTCCAGGCGAAAATAAACACGGCCAACAGGAGGGCAAATGAGATCAAGATACTCAATGGTATACGAGATGATATAGCGGAGTTAAGAAAGGAGGTGTCGGCCATTTATGAATTGGTAAGGGATAGGGGGCAAGGCTCCGCCTTGCCGGCACAAGATCATCATGCTCCTGACTTCCCGGATGGAAGGAATATAACCTTCAGGGACCTCCAAAAGGCCTCCAGACAAGCCGGGCGGGCGGATACCAAATTTGGAACGCCCAAGTTTGTTTCCTACCACAAAGTTAGGGAAACACCCAAGAAAAAACCGGCGGAGAAGGAGGTAAATGACGATAAAGCATCCTTTTCCTTTTTTAGGTGGAAGTTTTAATGCCAAAACTAAGCCATTTTTAGGTCAAGCATAGCGTTTTATTACTTTTTTGAACTCTTCAGGCTTCATTATGATATAATAATCAATGTTGTTATAGGAGCGCGAGTTTAAGGAGTGAATCAGTAATGCTTACATCACGTCCCCGGGGGACGAATGATATATTACCCGGGGAAACAGAAAAGTGGCAATACATAGAGAAAGTATTTCATGATGTGTGCCGAAGGTACGGTTACAAGGAATTGCGCACCCCTGTCTTTGAACATACGGAGTTATTTGAACGCGGCGTGGGGGATACGACGGATATTGTGGAAAAGGAAATGTATACCTTCAATGACAGAGGTGGCCGGAGTGTAACGCTGAGGCCCGAAGGGACCGCCTCCACCGCGCGTGCCTACCTGGAGGGGAAGCTTTTTGCTATTCCCCAGCCGGTTAAAATGTACTATATCGGCCCCATGTTCAGGTATGACCGACCCCAGGCCGGCAGGTACCGCCAGTTCCACCAGGTTGGTGCAGAAGCTTTTGGGGCGGAATCCCCGGCCATTGACGTGGAAGTCATAGCCCTGATTATGGATTATTTTCGCGAACTGGGCTTGGTCGAACTGGAGCTCATGCTCAACAGTGTTGGCTGCCCAAAATGCCGTAAAATTTTAAGGGACAGGCTACAGGATTATTTCAGGGACCACCTTGGTAGTCTTTGTGCTGACTGCCGGAACAGATTTGATCGGAACCCCCTTAGAATATTGGATTGCAAGGAAACAAAATGCGGGGAAATATCCGTACATGCCCCCACATTATTTGATAGCCTGTGTGAAAGATGTGCAGACCACTTTAAGATTGTCAGGGACGGTTTGGATGCGCTAGGCATTCGATATACTTTAAATCCGTCTCTTGTGCGCGGCCTAGATTACTATACCAATACGGCCTTCGAGGTTGTAGTACACGGAATTGGGGCACAAAGTTCAATCGGAGGTGGCGGCCGCTATGATGGACTGGTTGAGTTAATAGGGAAAAGGGATATCCCCGGTATCGGTTTTGCCATTGGTGTGGAGCGTGTGTTGCTTATCATGGAAAAACAGGGGATAGAGTTTCCCGCTGACCGTGGCCCGGATGTTTACGTGGCCACCATTGGTGATGAAACAGAAACCTTTGCCATAAAATTGGCCAATGACCTCCGCAGAGCAGGGCTGTCGGCAGAAAAAGATGTGATGGGCCGCAGTCTGCGTGCCCAGATGAAATATGCGTCTAAGAAGGATGTCCGCTATACCATTATTGTAGGTGATGAGGAGCTGTCCCGAGGGCAGGTAATTGTACGCTGTATGGCCACGGGCAAGCAGGAGGATGTCCGCGTAGGGGATATTGTACAGGCCTTATTAGAAAAAACTTCTCAACCACAGGGGGGCTCATTAAATGTTTGACTTGATGGAAGGATTAAAAAGGGATCACCATTGCGGTTCGCTACGCCGTGGCGATGCGGGCAAGGAGGTTGTACTCATGGGATGGGTGCAACGGAGGCGGGATCATGGGGGTTTAATTTTTGTGGACCTTAGGGATCGAAGCGGTATAGTGCAAGTTGTCTTTACTCCGGAAAAGGGAAGGGAAATATTCGCCAGGGCGGAAACAATCAGGAATGAATTTGTGGTGGCCGTTACCGGCAAGGTGACCGTGCGTCCTTCCGAAACCGAAAATCACAACATCAAAACTGGTGAGATAGAAGTATATGCCGATGAGCTCAGGATATTGAACCGTGCAAAAACACCCCCATTCTATATAGAAGATAATGTAGACGTGGACGAAAATTTACGCCTCCGTTATCGTTATCTGGATTTGCGGCGGCCGGAAATGCTTCACGCGCTGGAACTCAGGCACAAGGCGGCCAAGGCAATTAGGGACTACCTTGATGAAGTGGGTTTTCTGGAAGTGGAAACACCTATGTTGACCAAGAGTACCCCGGAAGGCGCCAGGGACTATTTAGTACCGAGTAGGGTAAACCCCGGTAAATTTTACGCCCTTCCCCAGTCGCCTCAGTTGTACAAGCAAATTTTAATGGTTGCCGGTGTTGAAAAATACTTCCAGATAGTACGTTGTTTTCGTGACGAGGATCTCAGGGCAGATCGTCAGCCGGAATTTACCCAAGTTGATATAGAGATGTCTTTCGTAGACGTGGATGACATAATTGAAATGACAGAGTCACTGGTTGAAAGGGTTTGCAGACAGGCCGGTGGATTTAAAGTGGATACACCGTTTGAACGGCTTTCTTATCAAGATGCCATGGATCGTTTTGGAAGTGACAAACCGGACACACGCTTTGGAATGGAGCTAAACGATATTACAAGCATTGTAAGGGATTGCGGCTTCAAGGTGTTTGCGAATGCCGTTAAATCCGGCGGCCTAGTGAAGGGAATAAATGCCAAGGGTTGTTCCGGGTTCAGCCGCAAGGATATTGACGATTTAACGGCCTATGCGGGCATATATAAGGCCAAAGGGTTGGCCTATTTCATAGTTACCGACAATGGGGTAAGGTCCCCCATCAAAAAATTTTTCAAGGAAGAGGAAATAAACAGGATTTTGGAATCCATGAATGCGGACGAAGGGGATTTATTACTGTTCGTGGCCGATAAACCCTCTGTTGTTCACGCCGCCTTGGGCGCACTGCGTTTGCATCTTGGCAAGCGTTTAGGGCTATACAATCCAAAGGAATTCCGATTTGTCTGGGTAACAGATTTCCCCTTAATCGAATGGAATGAGGATGAAAACCGCTACACTCCGGTACACCATCCATTTACCTCCCCCCGTGACGGGGATTTGGAAATGCTTGAATCAGATCCGGAAAAGGTAAAGGCCAAAGCTTACGATCTTGTCCTCAACGGAGTTGAGATCGGTGGGGGAAGTATCAGGATCCACCGGCGTGACGTGCAGGAAAAGATGTTTAAGTGCTTGGGGCTTTCCCAAGATGAGGCCCGTGAGAAGTTCGGCTTTTTGCTCGATGCTTTCGAATACGGTACCCCGCCCCACGGAGGGATAGCCTTCGGCTTCGACCGTTTGCTCATGTTGCTTGCGGGGAAAGACACTATTCGCGATGTTATTGCCTTCCCCAAAACCCAGAGTGCAACCGATCTGATGGCAGGTGCGCCGGGCCTGGTGTCGGAAAAACAGTTGCAGGAACTCAATATAAGATTTAGGTGCAAGTCATAAAATTCTTGCTATTTAAGGGCTAATGTGTTAAGATAAGAATTGAAAAAAGCAAGTTAAACCCTGCTATGTTCGTTGCATTTCGCAAGTTTGATCCAACACCATTCTGAAGGGAGCCCGGCCTCTGTTTGTGGCTTGCATGCCTCATGTCAAGGACACAAAAAGCAAGCAGGAGGGCACCCAACCTGATGAGCACAGGTTCAGAAAACTTCGGATGCACGGCACTGTGGGGTACACAATGGCAACTGTTGCTGTTCTAGAAATCGCATACAAAAGTTGTATGCGGTTTTTGTTTTGTATTGCCGGAAATTTAATTGACAAAGTATATAAATATATGCTAATATACACCTAAAATAATCCCTAGGAAAATAGTAGGGATTGACAGGAGGTCTTAAAATTGAGGCTATCCACAAGAGGGCACTATGGCCTAAAAGCAATGTTTGATCTCGCCCTACATCATGAAGTGGATGAGCCCATTTCTTTGAAAACCATAGCCGAACGCCAAAATATACCGGAGAACTACCTTGAGCAACTTATGGCCGTCCTTAGACGTGCGGGGCTCATAACCAGTGTCCGGGGTGCGCAGGGTGGTTACAATCTGGCCCGACACCCGGGAAAAATTTATGTGGGGGAGATTATCAGGGTGTTGGAAGGTCCGCTTGCACCTCTGGCCTGTGTGAGCGAGTTGGAGCCCAAGGAGTGCAATGATGCGGATTATTGTATAATTCGTGCTATATGGCTTAGGGTGAGGGATAATATCGCAGAGGTTCTGGATTCGGTTAGTTTATCCGATATGTGTGTTGATGCCGAAAGGGCATCAGGGCAAGATACCGAGGAAACTTTTGGACAATACGGGGGTTGCTAAATGAGGATGGTTTATTTAGATAACAGTGCCACTACACCGATAGATCAGGCCGTGTTTGAGGAAATGAAAGAATATTTGACCGGTAAATTCGGCAATCCATCGAGTATTCACGCCCATGGTAGGCAGGTTAGGCTTGATTTGGAAAGAGCCCGCGAAAAAGTCGCCAATGCCATAGGGGCGGATGCCCGTGAGATTTTTTTTACAAGTGGGGGAACAGAGGCGGACAATATCGCTGTTAAAGGCACTGCCTATGCCCATCGTTCAAAGGGTGACCATATCATTACTTCGGCCGTTGAGCACCCGGCCGTTCTGGATGCATGTAAACAGTTGGAAAAGGAAGGATTCCGGCTTACGATTTTGCCCGTCGATGACAAGGGCCTTGTTTCCATTGAAAAACTGCGCGATGCGATAACCGACCGCACCATTTTAATAACAATTATGCATGCCAACAACGAGGTTGGTACCGTTCAGCCGGTTGGGGAAATAGGTGAATTGGCCCGCGAAAGGGGCATAGTTTTTCATGCCGATGCCGTACAAAGCGTGGGGAAAATAGACGTAAACGTGAAATCAATAAATGTGGATTTATTGTCGCTGTCCGCCCACAAGATATATGGGCCCAAGGGTACGGGTGCCCTCTACGTGCGGCGCGGCACAAAACTTAACCCTTTGGTTACCGGCGGAAGCCAGGAAAAAGGTTTGCGTCCGGGTACGGAAAATGTGGCGGGTGTCATTGCCTTGGGTAAAGCTATGGAAATGGCCGCCGCCGGACTGGATAAGGAAACGGCCCGCCTTGAAGGGTTACGCAAAAAATTAAAAGAAGGCATTGAAAGGGAAATAACGGGTGCCAGTTTTAACGGACACCCGACCTTTAGGGTTCCCAATATTTTGAACTATAGTTTTAAATATATTGAAGGGGAAGCCTTGTTGCTCGGCCTGGACCTCAAAGGTATAGCCGTTTCCAGTGGTTCTGCCTGTAGTTCCAGTACGATGAAGCCTTCATCAGTGTTGCTTGCCATGGGGGTATCCCCGGAGATGGCCCGCAGTTCACTGAGAATAAGCCTGGGCAAATACAATACGGAAGAAGATGTCGACTATTTTTTAACATCACTTAAAGAAGTGGTTGGGCGCCTGCGGGATATGTCACCTCTGGCTTCAAATCAATAACAAAAGATCTTGGGAGGTTGGGTTTATTATGTATAACGAAAAGGTAATTGATCATTTTACAAACCCAAGGAATGTGGGGGAAATCTCCAATGCCGACGGAGTTGGGGAGGTAGGCAACAGAGTCTGTGGCGATACTACAATTTTGTTTATAAAAGTCAAGGACAATATTATCGAGGATGTCAAGTTTAAGACTTTTGGATGTGGGGCAGCCATTGCCAGCAGCAGTATGCTTACCGAACTAGTGAAGGGCAAAACATTGGAAGAAGCCAGACACATTACGGCCAAGGCAGTAGCGGATGCCTTAGACGGCTTGCCGCCCAAAAAACACCACTGCTCTAACATAGCCGCCGAGGCACTTCAGGCCGCCATTGAGGACTACATTAAAAAGCAAAAAAGCGCCTGATAATATGCGTGTAGCAGTGGCCTTGAGTGGTGGGGTAGACAGCTCGGTTGCCGCGGCCCTGTTAAAGAAGTGGGGGCACGATGTGGTGGGTATCACCATGAAGATTGACGGCCACGGAGATGCCGATATAGCGGCCGGGTCAATAGCCGATTTCCTGAAGATTGAACATTTTGTAGTTGATCTTAGGAAATCCTTTCAAAAGGAAGTGGTCGACTACTTTTGCGCGGAATATCTTGCCGGATTGACCCCCAACCCGTGCGTGCGTTGCAACAAAATGATAAAATTTGGGGTGTTGCTGGAGGCGGCCCTTGATTTGGGTGCGGACCGCCTAGCCACCGGCCATTATGCCCGTATAAAATTTGACCATGAGAAAAAGAGATATCTGGTTAAAAAGGCTGCGGATCCAAACAAAGACCAGACCTACATAATGTATTCCTTGACACAAAGCCAATTGGCAAAAATTGAAATGCCACTGGGGGAGTATACCAAGGAAGAAGTACGAACATTGGCACACGAAATGGAATTGCCGGCGGCGAACCGGCCGGAAAGCCAGGAAATTTGTTTTATACCCGATGACGACTACCGTTCCTTTCTCAGGGACAAGACGGGAATGGATTTTGAACCCGGGCCGTTTATCGATGTACACGGTGAGGAAGTAGGACGACATCAGGGTATCCCATTCTACACCATCGGCCAGCGGCGGGGCCTGGGCCTGGCATTAGGGAAAAGAGTATACGTTGTGGGCATTGACCCGGAGAGGAACATCGTTACCGTTGGTTCCGAAGAGGATATCTTTCGTGATGATTTGTTGGCGGAAGATGTCAATTTTATTATATGCGATCACCTAGATGGACCCATGAAGGTTGAGGCCCAGGTACGCTATAACGCCAAGCCTTCCCCCGCGGTCATAGAGCCCGTGGGCGGGGGAGGGGATGAAGGCAAGGATGATTTGGTAAAAGTAAACTTTGCTAGCCCCCAAAGGGCCGTGACGCCGGGCCAGGCCATCGTATTTTATAAGGGAGACTATCTTGTGGGCGGTGGCACCATAAGACCTTAAAGGAAGTAGCGGGCAAGAAGTCCTGCAAGTGCACCAAGGACAACGGAAGGGAGAAAACTTTCCGTTTTTTTAATTGTCACCGCCGTAACCGTACAGCCTACCAAAACGGGGACGGAAATGTTCAGCGGGCCGACCACACCGCCTATTCCACCGGCCGGGTTCAAAATTTGTTTTACCACAAGGGCGGATATTACCCCAACGGGAAGATAATTAAAATACAGTCTCAGAGTCGGGCTTAATTTACGTTCGGCAACAAATTCAACACCCGCAATACGTGTTAAATATGTGCCTACCGCCACTAATCCAATTAAAATCCATTTATCAACCATCCTGCACATCAAACCTCCGTTTTAGATACAGGCCGACAGTAGGGGAAAAAATCCCGGCGGCTATGATTGTAAAATCATTGCCCGGAGCAAGGTATTCCATGCCCGCAACAACCACCGCGGCGGCCAAAGCGGTTGCCATCGCCGGCCCACTTGTAAGCAGGGGTACGAGCAAAGCCACGAAGGTTAGGGGAAATGCCAGGTCCAAACCCCATTTTATTGGATCAACCTGGCTGCCAATTAGGGCGCCGGTTAATGTAGATAGAAACCAGGCGAGATAGAAAGTGGCAACAACAATCCCAAAGTAAAGGGGATCAGGCCCGTGTTTTTTGAATCTAAGGCTACCCAAAACAAAGGGTTCGTCAGTTACCCCAAAGGACAGAAGCCACCTCCACTTGCCGGCGGGTGCAATACCTTTGGCTAGGGCGGCACCGTACAGAAGGTTACGTAAATTCAATAAAAATGTGGTAAACAATACGCCTACAAGGCCGGCTCCCGTTGACACCATGGCAATTGTCACCATTTGAACCGATCCGGAAAACACCAGGAGGGACATTGCCACGGCACTTACAGAGCTGAAACCGGCTTGGTTTGCAAGCACACCGTAGGAAAAGCCATAGGCCGCTATGGCAACTGCCAGCGGAAGGGCCTCGGTAAGACCAGTTTTTATTGTTTCTTTCCTTTGCCCCATAGGTTAATCCTTTCTTGTATCCCTTCTTCAATATAATAGCTACCGCCACCCTATTATATTCGTTTTAATGATTATCCGAATACCTACTATTTTAAGGGTTATACTATTTTTAGAACAGACCTTTATAAGGGGGCGCGAGTAGTGAAATGTCCTATTTGCGGGGGAAAAGCTACCGGCAAGGTAGCCCAGGATCAGTATTACTGTTGGGATTGTTGTGTTGAATACAGAATAAACAAGGAAGGCACCCAGGTGTTTGAATTGTCCGATGATGGAAGCCTGGTATTAATGGATCCGGCCAACGAATATCCATTGTAAAGGGGTGAAGTTGATGAGATCAAGTTACCTGAAAGGCTTGATTACCGGTACCGTTTTGGCGGCTTCCGTGAGTATGTGTTTAGGCCCGCGCCGCAGGCGTGCCCTCGACAGGCAAAAAGGCATAGTGGGAAGGACACGGAGAGCAAAAGCCGCCGCCGGAAGATTTGCCAAGGATTTATCACGAACGGTAAGCGAGCTGGTACAGTAATACAAATAGGGGAGCCGCCTGACCTTAACGCCAAATTTCTTGACACTAGGTGGAAATATTAAGTATAATATTCACTATCGAATGGCTTATTGAGTTAGGAGGCTCTACAGGTGACCGGTGATGAAATTAGAAAAAAATTTTTGGATTTTTTTGCAGAAAAGGGGCATCAGATCTTACCCAGTTCTTCTTTAATACCCGCAACCGACCCCAGTATATTGTGGACGGCCGCGGGAATGGTTCCTTTTAAACCCTTTTTTACTGGTGCGGCCAAGCCCGAGTTTAAACGGGCCGCCACCTGTCAAAAATGTTTACGGACACCTGATATAGAGGAAGTAGGCAAAACTGCCCGCCACCATACCTTTTTTGAGATGCTGGGTAATTTTTCATTTGGTGACTACTTCAAGGATGAGGCCATACTTTGGGCATGGGAGTTTGTGACGGAGGAACTGGGCCTGTCCAAAGACAGGCTGTGGATCAGTATCTACTACGACGACGATGAAGCCTTCGGAATATGGAATAAGAAAATCGGTATTCCCGCGGATCGTATAGTGCGTTTGGGCAAGGAAGATAACTTTTGGGAGATAGGGGTTGGCCCCTGTGGTCCCTGTTCCGAAATATACTATGACCAGGGTGAGGAAATGGGTTGCGGTGGGCCCAATTGTACGGCAGGCTGCGAATGCGACCGCTACCTGGAGATATGGAACCTGGTTTTTATACAATTTTTTAAGGACGAAAAAGGAGAATACACCCCTTTAAAAAATAAGGGAATAGATACGGGGATGGGATTGGAACGTGTTGCCGCCGTTATGCAGGGCGTTTATTCCAATTTTGACACCGACATCTTTCAGAAGATAATGACCTTTGTTGCGGGTCTTGTTCCCGATGCCGGACCAAAGCCGGATCCGGGTAAGCAGGAGGATATAGCACATAAGGTAATCGCCGACCATTGTCGGGCCATTACCTTTGCCATCTCGGACGGTGCGTTACCCTCCAA
>CAZKPV010000026.1:0-15411 GCA_964554735.1 uncultured Clostridia bacterium | reverse complement strand
CTATAATGGCCGAAATTGTTTCGGCAGGGGTGTCGCCAGGAACAGCTATCATATCCAAACCAACGGAACATACACAGGTCATGGCCTCTAGTTTGTCCAGGCCCAGGGCCCCTACCTCAACTGCTTTGATCATCCCGGTATCTTCGCTTACCGGAATAAAAGCACCGGAAAGACCACCCACATAAGATGAAGCCATGGCCCCTCCTTTTTTTACGGCATCGTTCAACAAGGCCAAAGCAGCCGTTGTACCGTGAGTGCCGCACCTTTCCAAACCCATGGCTTCCAGTATCTCGGCAACGCTGTCGCCCACGGTCGGCGTCGGTGCAAGGGAAATGTCCACAATGCCAAAGGGTATATCCAACCTTTTTGCGGCGGCCCGGCCTATCAACTCACCCATACGTGTAATTTTGAAAGCCGTTTTTTTGATTGTCTCTGCCAGTATTCCGAAATCACCGGCATATACCTTTTCCACGGCGTTTTTAACAACACCGGGTCCGCTGACCCCTACATTGATGACACAGTCCGGCTCGCCTATCCCGTGGAAGGAGCCGGCCATGAAGGGGTTATCTTCCGGTGTGTTGGCGAAAACCACCAGTTTGGCACAGCCAATGCTGTCGTGATCAGCAGTCAGATCCGCCGTTTCCTTGATGATTTTGCCCATCAGATAAACCGCATCCATGTTTATTCCGGCCCTGGTGGTCGCTATGTTTACTGATGAACAAACCCTATCCGTCGCAGCCAAGGCTTCGGGTATGGAACGTACAAGTCTTTCATCCCCCGGGGTAAAACCTTTATGTACCAAGGCGGAATAACCTCCGATAAAGTTGACGCCCACCTCCCCTGAGGCTTTGTCTAAAGCCTCGGCAAATCTGGTATAGTCTTCTTCAGTAGCACACTCGGCTACCAAAGAAATAGGGGTCACTGATATCCTTTTATTCACAATGGGAATGCCGTATTCCTTTTCCAGTTTCTTGCCAACGTCAACGAGTTTTGAAGCCCTTGTTGTAATCCGATCATAAATCTTGTCGCAGGCCTTATTTACACATGGGTCGGCACAACCCCTAAGGCTGATCCCCATGGTTACTGTTCTGATGTCCAGATTTTCCTCTTGGACCATCTTTATGGTTTCCATAATTTCTTCAATAGTTAACAACCGTGTCCCCCCTAAATGCGGTGCATGAAGTTAAAGATATCCTCGTGCTGGGCATCTATCCTCACTCCGATTTCCTTTCCCTTGGCAACCAATTTTTCCTTTAGCTCACTAAGGGTTGTGGTACTCTCTTTTGTGTTTGCAATTAGTATCATTACCAAATATTCCTGTAAGATTGTCTGGCTTATATCCAGGATGTTGATATTATTTTCTGATAGCACTTGGGCAACTCCTGCAATTATTCCAACTTTGTCTTTGCCCAGAACAGTGACTATAATTCTGTTCCCTTCCGTACTTTCCATAGAACTCATTACCCCTCCCCCTTTCACTAATAACTATACACCAATAACCGATTTAATTGTACAAAAACCTATATAATTGTATAATGATAACAGGACCATTATCCTAGGATTTTCAAGGAGTGAAAAGATTGAATATCCTCAACTTTTTTAAACTGGTAAACAAATATACCGTGCGCCTAAGAGTTTATAACCTAAAACGTGAACACCCCCATTCCTCCAAGGGTGAACTGTCCCAATTGGTTATCAAAGACGCAGCAATTAAGTGTGCAATTTTTGGTGCGGCCACCGCCGTGCCGGCGGTGTTACCCGGTATAGGAACATTGGTTTCGCTCTTTGCCGGCACCCTAACCAATATAGCTATTTTAATGTATCTTATGAGCAAGATGGTATTGGAAGTGGCAGTTATATATGAGCGTGATATTGACAATGACGATACAACACGCGAGGCGATATGGGCATTCTACGGCGCCATCGGCGGCAATGTAGCTAGTAGAGGAGCCAGCCGCATTGCCGTAGCCGGTCTATCCAGCGAGGTCCTGTCATCAATCCTCACCAGATCCCTGAATATGTTGGGCATACGTATAGCCCAGCGTACCGTTGTGGCAAGAATCGTACCGGTTCTTGGTGTGGCCCTGGCCGCAGTGATCAACTACACCATAGCTGCCGCAATTGGCAAGGCCACGGTTGGCTTTTACACCCAAAAAAATGACAAGGAAATTGAAGGAAAATCCACAATTATAGAAGGGGAATTCATGGAATTATAAGAAAAGAGGGCATTTAAAATGCCCTCTTTAATACCAGTTATTTTTGTAACTTTACACTTTCACCCGGCTTGAGGATTATCACCGCCGCCTCCGTGCCTGACTCGACTTCCTGTTTAAACTTTTCCGCATCTTGTTCAATGAGGGGCCAGGTGTTATAATGCATCGGAATTACTCGTTTAGGTTTTATAAGTTTGACAGCCTCGAGCGCATCTTCGGGGCCCATGGTGAAATTGTCCCCGATTGGCAATAAGGCCAGGTCTATCCCCTTGGTCTTTCCGATTAACCCCATGTCCCCAAACAAACCCGTATCGCCAGCATGGTAAATTGCCTTGCCGTCAATATCCAAGACGAATCCGCACGGCGTACCCAGATATTCCATTGTGCCATCGTCCCTTGGCAAAGAACTGCCATGCCAGGCGGGGGTTAGTTTAATCTTTAAATCACCAAAATCATGGGCTCCGCCGATATGCATGGCGTGAGCGTTAACATGGTGACGCTGTAAATAACCTGCAATCTCCGCAACCCCAACAGCCGTGGAGGCACATCTTTTGGATATGGATACAGTATCACCCATATGGTCATGGTGTCCGTGGCTAACCAAAATATAATCGGCGCTAAGATCCTTTTCGCTGTGTACCGCCACAGGATTGTTCGTCAGAAAAGGGTCAATTAAGACGGATCTTGTCCCTTCAATTAAAAAACCGGCATGTCCTAAAAAGGTAATCTTCAAACTATCACCACCCTGTATATTATTCTATACCGCGCCTTGTTATAATCCAATCTATTATTTTATCCGCGGCAGTGTAGGGATCCATTTTCTTTTCCATCACATCGGATAAAATGTCATTAATATACCCGGGTCCATTTAGATGCTCACGAACTAGAGCCTGCCAACGGTAATCCACAATATTCAAAGCCTCGGCACGGGAACGTTTTTTTCTACTGTCCTCAAATGCACCGTTCAGTTTCAGGTGGTTACCGTGGCCAACTACATTCTCCAAAAGGTTTTCCAAACCTTCCTGGGTAACCGTGGATACCGGCACAACCGGTGGCTCCCAATCTTCTTTTTCCGTTTTGAGGTCGAGCATGGTCTCAACCTCGGCCACAACCCTTTCGGCACCGGGAAGGTCGCACTTGTTCACGGCAAATACATCCGCTATCTCCATAATGCCCGCCTTAATGGCCTGTATACTGTCTCCGGCCCCCGGGGTCAAAACTACAATGGTGGTATCGGCTATATGCATTATATCTAGCTCCGCCTGCCCTACACCCACCGTTTCCACGATGACCCAATCCTTGCCGAAAGCATCCATAACCTTAACAACATCCTTGGTTGTCCGGGATAGACCTCCCAGGCTCCCCCTAGTTCCCATACTGCGGATAAATACATCCTTATCCAGTGCATGTTCCTGCATACGGATTCTATCGCCCAGTAGGGCCCCACCTGTAAAAGGACTTGTCGGGTCAATGGCTATTACCCCAACTGTTTCCCCACGTTTCCTTATCAATTTAACCAATTGGTCCACAAGTGAACTCTTCCCCGCCCCCGGCGAACCCGTCAGGCCGAGTATGTAAGCCTTCCCCGTTTTAAAGTAAACATCGCTTAATATTTCATTTCTTTCCGGCATTTCGTCTTCTACCAGGGAAATAGCTCTGGCAAGTGCCCGGCGATCACCAGTATAAAAACGTTTCAGTAATTCATGCACGTTTACACCCCCGTACATAATTGTAACACTAATTAACATGGACTTTTCTTAATTTTCTTTAAAATATTATTAATCTTGCTCCTCTAGATAGCGCAATACCGATTCAGCCGCCACCGCACCATCCGAAACGGCCGTCACAACCTGCCTGAGGGGCTTTAACCGAACATCACCGGCAACAAAAATACCGGCTGAAGAAGTCTGCATATTTTCATCGCTTAATACATAACCGTTTTCGTTCATTTCAGCCAACCCTTTCAGGAGGTCGGAGTTGGGCTTGACCCCCACGTATATAAAAACACCATGCACATTTACCTCACGTGTTTTGCCGTCACGTACATCCTTGATCCTAAGGGCATCAACCAGGCCATCCCCCTTGATTTCCTCCACGACGCTATGCCAAAGAAATTCAATTTTGGGGTTAGCCAGGGCGCGATTTTGAATTACCTTTACGGCCCTCAGCTCGCCACGCCTGTGTACCACATAAACTTTGTCCACGAGTTTAGTTAAAAAAATTGCTTCTTCTATTGCCGCATCACCGCCACCAATAACCGCAACTGTTTTGTCTCTAAAAAATGCCCCATCACAGGTTGCACAATAGGAGACGCCGCGACCGCGGTGTTCCTCCTCACCAGAAACGTTAAGTTTTCTTGGTTCGGCACCGGTTGACAGTATTATGGTTTTGGTTTCAATTTCAGCCTCGTCCGTTACCACAAGATAGTGTCCTTTTTGGGAAACTATTTCGTTAACATTGGCAAAAACAGTTTCCATGCCTAAATTATCGAGTTGCATATGCATCCTGGATGCTATTTCAGGTCCGCTGATGCCTTCGGGGAAACCCGGGTAATTTTCTATAATTTCAGTGGTGGCTACCTGTCCGCCGGGTGCTCCGCGTTCCACCAAAACTGCGTCTAAACCCGCACGTACCGCATAAATGCCGGCGGTCAGGCCGGCCGGACCCCCACCAATGATTACCAAATCCTTCAAAAAAAACACCCTTTCATTAATTAGCTTTCCTTGCAACGAAGAAATATCTCCTGTTACCCGGCTCCGCGGGGTCTAGAGTAAAAGCATTGTAAACCGCCAGGAGTTCCAGATCGGCATCCGTTAGGGTTTTTTTGATCTCTCGAAGCCCATAGGCCTTTTCGCGATGCCTTTCCGTTACCTTCTTGTAAAGGCCACCCTTGGCTAAAAAGGCTGTGAGCCTTATATCCCATATGCCATCTTCCTCCCGGTAGTCGCTTTCCCAGATTAGGGTCATCTTTTCATCATCCAAAAAACCCACTTGGGTATCCCCGCGCCCTTGGGCCAACCAAGAAACTGCATTTAGGTCAAAGATGAACATCCCCCCCGGGTTTAAACAGGCTCGGACAGATCTAAAAGTTGATTCCACATCCCTTATATCCGTTAAATAGTTTAGCCCATCATGAAAGCAAGTCACTAGGTCAAACCCGCCGTCTACCGAAAATTCCCGCATATCTTCCACGGCGAATTCAATATTTAAGTTTTCCCTTTGGGCCTTTTTGTATGCAAGCCTGATCATTTCCTTGGATATGTCCGTTCCCCGGGTTCGATAACCCCTCCTGGCCATTGGGATGATGGTATTTCCGGTTCCGCAAGCCAGATCCAGGACGGTTACCGGTTTGTAATCGAACACCGACAAGATTTCCTCCGTGTAATCGGCCCAATCATCAAATTCAATACCGCTCATCAAGTGGTCATATATCTCGGCAATACCGCTATATTCCCTCAACATCCAACACCTTACATATTTCCCCAAAGACCCCCGTTATGGAGTTGTCGCCGTTTACCTCTTTTAATAAATCCTTTTTGCTGTAATAATCGATCAGCGGCATAGTTTGGTCTTCATAAACATCCAACCGATTTGACACGGCCTTTTCATTGTCATCACTACGCTGGTAGAGCCCACCGCCACAGACATCGCATTTGCCTTCGGCTTCCGGCTTGTTGAAAATCATATGGTAAGTTGCCCCACAGCTCCTGCATACCCTTCGCCCGGTTAACCTACCCATGAGCACATCACGAGGAACATCAATATTAATCACGGCATTGATGCTGATACCTAGCGCGGGCAAGGCCTCGCTCAAAGCCTCGGCCTGCGCCATAGTCCGGGGGAAGCCGTCAAGTAAAAAGCCGCCCTTGCAGTCGGATTTGGCAAGGCGTTCTTTAACCATACCGACCACAACGTCATCCGGAACCAGACCACCCTTGTCCATGTACTCTTTAGCCTTTTTACCCATCTCTGTACCCTCTTTAATGGCCGACCTAAACATATCTCCCGTGGATATATGTACAATGTCATACTTTTTGGTAATATTCTCCGCCTGTGTTCCTTTTCCTGCCCCCGGAGGGCCCATAATCAACAGGTTCACTGTATCTCCTCCCCGCTTTCCCAATATTTAAAATAATAACGACATTATACCATGCACGCACAAAGAAATAAAGACGGCCTTGCGGCCGCCTCTGTAATGTTCCCGTACCATAACTAGAGATCCAATAGTTTTTGTCGGTAGGCCTTCAGGTAAGATATACCATAAGGGTCCTTATTTAGTAGCATCTCTGAAGTCGCCACCAAGGCCATCATCCTTTTATCACTGGGGTCCAGAATAATGCTATCAAGACCCGCTAGCATACACATGACCATAAATGTTTGGTTAATTAATTGCCTTTTGGGGAAGCCAAAGGAGATGTTGCTCAATCCGCATGTAATGTGAACACCCGGATACCTTTCCAGGACCATCTGCATACATTTAATTGCGGCCAAGGCATTTTCAGTTGACACACTGATTGGTTGAATAAGCGGGTCGACATAAATGTTGTCCCTTTTCACGCCGGCGGCTTCCATGTTCTCAATCAAACCGGAAGCTATCTCCACCCTTCTTTCGGCGTCCTTGGGGATGCCCTTGTTGTCCATACACAAGGCAACAATCTTTGTCTTATATTCAAGGGCCAACGGTAGGATTTGCTCGTAGCGTTCCTTTTCCCCGCTAATTGAATTAATCATAGGCTGGCCATTTTTACTGGCTGCCAAACCGGCCTTCAAGGCCTTCGGGTTGGGGCTGTCTATACACAAGGGGTTGTCCACTTCTTCCTGGATTTCATTTACCATCCAGGTCATTAACTCCACTTCCCGCCCCAGGAATGTACCGCAATTCACATCAATATAGTGGGCCCCGGCCTCGGCTTGCTCCCGGGCAAGACTTCTAATGTATATCGCATCCATGCCGCCAACCGCTTCCTGGACCTCTTTTCGGCTAGTATTAATTTTCTCGCCGATCAGTAGTGTTGTTCCCATTAACAATACTCTCCTTTTACTGTGCCTCAAATACTTCCCTAGCCACGCTGATTGCATCGGTGGCCTTGGTTGCGTACCAGTCGGCACCTACATAATCTTTTACCTTGTCATCTACATAGTTTCCTCCAATGATTATTTTAACATCTAATCCATCGTTTCGTATACTGGTAATGATATCCTTCATACCTTCCTGGCATGCAGTTAGGAGAACACTCATGCCAACCAGGGGTGCTTTGTTTTCTTTAATTGCATGAATAAATTTTTCTTCCGACACGTCAACACCCAAGTCGATGACATTGTAACCGGCACCTTTTAGGAGCATAACTACTATGTTTTTGCCTAAATCATGCACGTCACCTTTGACCGTTCCGATCACTATATTCCCGTGGTGTTCACTGGCCTCCCCTACCAGATGGGGCTCCAGTATTTGCATAGCATCCTTCATTATTTCCCCGCACATGATCAGTTCGCTGAGAAAAAATTCTTCCTTTTCGAAGAGAAGCCCTACCTCAACCATGCCTTTTTGTATTCCGCTTACAATATCTAGGGGATTCGCACCGGATTTCAAAGATTCGTTAACTATCTGTAAAACTTTATCTTCGTCCAACGCTATAATAGCATCAGCTAATTTGCCTGTAGATAATGTCATTTTACCACTCCTCCCAAAGTTTTTATTCTAGCGTTGCACCCAATACCAAAGATACAAATAAGCCATTGTATCTAATTTTTCCCACTCATTTTTTATCATTTCAACATCGCCAAGAATCGCCTTGGGATCAGTTTCCTTCTCTTCCCAGGGAAAACATACTCCCGGTTTAATTGCTTCCTTTTTGTTGTTTTCTGTCATTTATTTTACCTCCTTCACTGTGAAACCTATTAATAAACACCATACTCTCTGGTTGCCTCGATCAAAGCCACTACATTTTCGATCTTTGCATCTGTTTGCATAACCCCGGCCGTGTCCATTATAAAGCCACCGTCGGCCGCATATTCGTCAATCAGTTTCTTACAATATTCCCGTACGTCCTTTGGTTCACCATAGGAAAGTAGGGTATTGGGAACATTGCCGCTTAGGCAAAACTTGCCGCCAAGATGTTTTTTGGCTTCATCGATATCGGTCTGGTCAACATGGAACAAGATGCTCTTTTCCGGTAGTTCCGCAATCTTTTCCAGATAGGGAGTCCAGTTGCCCTCGGCATAAAAGTTTGTTCTTTTGCCCATTTCCCAAAGATTTTCTATTACCTTTTTCAGCGTGGGCCAATAGAAGGTGTCCCATTGTTTGGGATTTAAAAAAGGATAGCTACCGCGATGTAAGGGGCAAAAGGCGGGCATTACAGTGTCCCCCCCTGCCGTTGCCATGGCGAAAAAGGTATTGTGGGGGACCAATACTTCCATTGCCTTCAGGACCTTATCAGGTCGTCTGCGCAAGTCTAACATTATGCCTTTTAGGGCTCTAAGGGTATCACCTAAGGTATCAAAGGGCGCCTTAAACATACCGCTTAGCGCCACCGGCATTCCGAGCCCCTGCGTCCAATGGACCCCGGCCTGTTGCACCATCCCGTTTGATAACACCATTCCGGCCGCACCCTTTATTAAAGCTAAGTTGGCCCGGTAGGATCCCGGTTCCTTAAACTCCTCATGAATCCGTGGCAGGAACACTTCCAAAATCCATTTTGTGGGGTTTTCAATGAAGTCATCGTAATCTTCGGCTAGCATATATTCGTCTTCCACATATTGGAACTGCATGTTTTCATCTAGCTGTCTGCCAGCAAACTTCAGATATTTTGCTCCAACGGCATCATGCATTGCTCCCCACCAAAGACTTGGCTGGGCCACAATGGCATCAACATCCAGCTCCGCCGCAACTTTGTTAACTGCTTCAATATTTTTTTCCATATCATAGTATATTTCCTGTAAGGTGAATCCCGCATATTTAGCCATGAATTCACTCATGGATAAACGAATGGGTACTTTATCGGGCTTGCCCACATCCATGGCGGTCGTCATACGATTTAATCTTTCCTGGTAAAGCTTCTCTTTTTCAGTCGACATAACTTTGCCTCCTTTTAAAATATCAACATAAATACACCTGTGTTATAAAGAGATAGGTAAATTTGATCACTTGCCCTTTACCACCCCCCCCGTTTAATGAAATGGGTTGTGCGTGTTTAATCAGGCTGAATACCTAGTTATTTAACAATATCTTAACCTTCAGTTCCAATATATAATATGCTGCGAATGTTTGTCAAATAGATCATGCACTGCAAAAAAGTGACAAGTTGTAATGACAAGGCCACCTACCCCCATAAAATTGGGAATAGGTGGCTTTATTATTCTAGTATGCAAAAATGGTCGGGATGACAGGACTTGAACCTGCGGCCTCACGGTCCCGAACCGTGCGCTCTAGCCAAACTGAGCTACATCCCGAGTCAAGTTTTGTTGCAATTGAAGATGTATACGGGTTTAATGCCTTTACAATAATTTGCAGACCACTTGATATTTTTTGTTTTTCATTAATATTATAGTGTAGTCACAGCTCAATGTAAAGTGGTTATTTTATGCCACCGGCTTCATCCTGCCTTTCAAGTTGGATGGTTACATATTCAATCCCGAAAGTATTACGGGCAAGGTTTTCCAAACTTTCAAGAACATCCTGGTGGTCTTCCCCTGGTTTGATCAGCACATGCGCATTCAAGGAATCAGAACCTGAAGTTATCGTCCATATATACAAGCCATGTACATCCTTAACCCCATCTACGGCAAGCATAGAAGACCTAACTTCTTCATAGGGGATCCGCCCGGGCGTGCCTTCAAGTAAAACATGTACAGTATCCCTTAAAAGCCGTATGGCACCAACCAGTATAATGGCACCTATAAGAACACTGACGATAGGGTCAACAATATACAGGCCGGTATAAAACATGGTTACTCCCGCTATGATGGCCCCCACCGACCCTAGGGCATCTCCAATAACGTGCAGGAAAGCGCCGCGCATGTTTAGATTATCCCAGGGGTTGCTCCGGAATAAAATCCAGGCACCCAGGAGATTGACCAGCAAACCGGTAACTGCAATGGCAATCATAAGTCGACTTTCCACAACGGGTGGAACCGTAAAACGGAACCAGGCTTCTTTAAAAATGAATATGGAGACAACAATTAAGGTAAGGGCATTTATCAATGCCGCCAACACTTCCGCCCTCTTTTTGCCAAAGGTATATTTTGGCGTTGGTGGTTTTAAGGCGATGATTATGGCCATCCAGCTCAAACCCAGGGAAGCCGCATCACTCAACATATGAAGGGCATCGGAAATCAGGGCCAGGCTATTGGTAATTACCCCGCCTATTAACTCAACAAAGAAAAAGGCGAATGTTATAAAAAATACTGTCTTTATTGTCTTCTTATTGGGGCTACCATCTCCCACAGGGTGGCCGTGACAATGTCCGTGACTATGGCTATTGCCCCCAAAATGTAAATGAGACATATTTGCCTCCTTGTTAAAAGAATTTAGGCCTTCTGATCAGGCAGGTATCAGCATGAAACAGCAGAATATTAGAATTAACAGCAATAGGGTGGTGTTATATTTTGCCTAAAAACAAGGCTCCTATTATTATAGCCTTTGTTGTATTAATTGCAATTATAATTCCCTTTCAGATTGGCTGCGCCGCCAAAACCCCGGTGCCGACACCTAACAAGATCAGGTCGGAGGAGCCGACTATAAAGACTGTACATATTGCGGCCGTCGGTGATTTCCTGATGCACATGCCGGTGGTAAACTCCGCCTATGACAATTCCACGGCTTCCCATGATTTTGCAAAGATGTTCCTTGAGGTTAAACCACACTTTTCGGCTGCTGATTTAACAATTGCCAACCTGGAGACTACACTCGCGGGGGACCACAAGGGATTTACCGGCTACCCGCGTTTTAACAGCCCCTCGAGGCTGGCCACAGATATGAGGGACATAGGAATCGATATAGTCACAACCGCGAACAACCATTGCCTGGACTACGGGGAGGAAGGCTTGTTAAACACCATTGAACATTTGAACGATGCAAATCTGAAACATTTAGGTACTTATAAAAACAGCACCGAGCAGGAAACCCCTTTTATCATTGACATAAATGGCATCAAAATTGGTTTGATATGCTATACAGAAATGACCAACGGCATTCCAGTACCTAGCAACAAGGAATATTTGGTAAATATTATTAACCTAAACCAAATAAAACGGGAAATCACAGCATTAAAGGAGGAAGATGTCGATCTTGTCATCGCCTGCATTCATTTTGGTGAAGAGTACAGGCGTGAACCAAATGCATACCAAAAGGAAGTGGTTGATAAATTGTTTGCACTGGGCACGGATGTTATTTTAGGTAACCATGCCCACGTCATTCAACCCATGGAAAAAAGGACGTTTGAAAACACCGAAAACACTGGCTTTGTTATATATTCTCTAGGGAATTTCATCTCCAACCAGCGATGGCGTTATTCTGACAGCGGGCTCATCCTGAATCTTTTTTTCGAGAAAAACCTTGAAACAAATGTGACCGTGCTTACCGAGGTGGACTATGTGCCCACATGGGTTCACACATATACAGCGAACAGCGGGATCCACTACCGGGTTCTTCCCGTCCATGAAGCGATATATAACTATGAACAGGGTTTGGATCCCCACATTACGCCCGCCGACTACACGCGGCTTTGTGAAGTCTGGTCGGAAACAACAAGCCATGTAGATGTGCCGGAAATGAACATTTTGCCGGTAACAAGGCTTTACAACTAGCCCAGTTGCCGGCTTGTTTATGGTCGGAAAAAAATATCCCTCAGATAACCCGGCTTCAGCCGTATGGAACGGGTAAGGATTGCCGCAAACTGCTCACGATTTAAAAGACTCTTTAACCGCCACCCCTATCACCCCCCCAACCAACATGTTTCATTTTAGGAAAACATCGAAAGTAAAATACCGGCCGCAACAGCGGAACCTATAACCCCCGCCACATTGGGTCCCATAGCATGCATGAGCAAAAAATTGGAAGGGTTTTCTCTTTGACCAACCACCTGCGAAACCCTTGCAGCCATGGGTACAGCAGAGACACCCGCGGAACCTATAAGCGGATTTACCTTGCCACCGGTTAAGCTACACATTAATTTGCCCAGCAAAACACCGCTTGCCGTCCCAATGCCAAAAGCTGCAAGCCCCAATGCGATTATCAGCAATGTTTCTACCTGTAAAAAGTTTTCAGCGCTAGCCGTGGCACCCACAGTCACCCCAAGGAAAATGGTGATAATATTAATCAGTTCATTCGCCGCTGTTTTAGATAGTCTTTCCACCACACCGGCTTCTTTGAATAAGTTGCCTAGCATAAGCATGCCCACAAGCGGTGCCGCGGAAGGTACGATTAAAATCACTAGAACGGTCACTATAATTGGAAACAAAATCTTTTCCGTTTTACTCACCGGACGAAGTTGCTCCATAACTACCATTCTTTCTTTTTTGCTTGTCAGCAACTTCATTATTGGAGGCTGAATGATGGGCACCAGGGCCATATATGAATAGGCGGCTATGGCCACCGCGCCCAGGAGTTCCGGGGCAAGCCTTGAGGTCAAAAAGATTGCGGTGGGTCCGTCCGCACCCCCGATTATACCCACGGAAGCCGCCTGTGGCCCGCTGAAACCTATCAAGGTCGCGCCCAGAAAAGTTATAAAAATCCCAAACTGGGCCGCGGCACCGAGGAGGATGCTACGAGGATTGGCAATTAAAGGGCCAAAATCCGTCATGGCGCCGATGCCCAGAAAAATCAAGGGTGGGTAGATGCCCAGTTTAACTCCCAAGTATAAATAATAAAGCAGGCCCCCCGGCGTAAAACCATTCTCGCCTAAAACCCCCTGGGGCGGCTCCATGAGCCCCGCTAAAGGAAGGTTCGCCAAGAGCATACCGAAAGCTATGGGCAGCAAAAGAAGCGGTTCGTATTTTTTAACCAAGGCCAGGAATATTAATGCGCCCGAAACGGCGAGCATAATCAATTGACCGGTTGTTATATGGATAATTCCAATGCTATAGGTGAAGTTTACCAGGGCTTCCGACATCATTTCTAACATACAGTATTCCTCCAATTCTTTGTCTAGTGGCGTGATAGCCTGGAATATACTTGCTCCTGTCTGCTGGCCATGCTCCATACCGGTGTTTTTTGCGGTATTCGTTTTATACTTTTTACCTTAATCTCAGCCCCCGGGCGACCTATAGCAACG
Source organism: uncultured Clostridia bacterium (assembly GCA_964554735.1). GTDB lineage: Bacteria > Bacillota > Desulfotomaculia > Desulfotomaculales > CAZKPV01 > CAZKPV01. The sequence continues at coordinate 1,928 of CAZKPV010000026.1, read as the reverse complement.
GCCAGAGCCGAGCTTATAACCGCAACAAGTTCGGGGTCAATCCCGCCACTCTTTCTGTCCGCAACCCTTCCCTGACCGGAATGGGGGAACACAACAAAATTTGTGTATTTGTTTGTTTCATTTACTGCTCCGGTTAACATGCCACCCTGCTCAACAGTGGTAAAACGGCGGAGGCTAAACCTCATCAGATCTATTGCCCACGACAACACCAATAGAACGAAAAAGACAATAGCCATGGCTACCACAGTTAGCACCAAACCCTCCATAATTGTTACATGGTCCCCAAACATAATTTCCACCTCTTTTACACCGGCAACAATCCATGCTTTTTAGCGGGCCGGTTTTCCCTTTTGCTTTCCAGCATTGCAAATGCACTTATAATATACGGCCTACTTTCTGATGGCTCTATTACTAAATCAACGTAACCATGGCTGGCCGCCACATAAGGGCTAGCAAACTTTTCACGGTACTCGTCAATTTTTTCGGCACGTTTTGCAGTAGGGTTATCCGCATTCTCTATGTCCTTTTTAAATATAATGTTAGCCGCCCCCTCGGGCCCCATTACCGCTATCTCGGCCGTTGGCCAAGCTATTACAATGTCCGCGCCCAAGTGCTTACTACACATCGCAATATAAGCACCACCGTAGGCTTTTCTTAAAATCACGGTTACCTTTGGTACGGTTGCCTCTGAATATGCGTAGAGCATCTTGGCCCCATGACGAATAATCCCCCCATACTCCTGATTTGTACCCGGCAGAAAGCCCGGAACATCCATTAGGGTTAATAACGGTATGTTGTAGGCATCACATATCCTGATAAAACGTGAGGCCTTGTCTGATGCATTAATATCGAGGCATCCCGCCAGTACCCGGGGTTGATTGGCTATCACGCCCACGGATCTGCCATTTAATCTGATAAAACCCGTGACAATATTTTGTGCATAAAGCCCTTGACTTTCGAAAAATTCTCCTTCATCGGCAATGGCAGTAATAACCTCCTTGACATCATAGGCCTTGTTGGGATTGTCCGGAATAATTCCGTCCAATTTTTCCTCAAGCCTGTTCAAGTCATCTCCTATGCCAAAAACAGGTGGGTTTTCAAGGTTGTTCGACGGCAGATAAGACAGGAGTATCTTTATTTTTTCCAAACACTCTTCCTCGGTGCTACAAATGAAATGAGCCACCCCGCTCACCGTATTATGGGTTGCGGCCCCCCCGAGTTCCTCGGCCGTGACTTCCTCGCCGGTAACCGCTTTAATGACCTGCGGGCCGGTAATGAACATTTTACTGGTTTCGTTTACCATGAATATAAAATCCGTTAAAGCCGGCGAGTAAACTGCCCCTCCAGCCGAAGGCCCCATGATTACCGAAATCTGAGGTATAACCCCGGAGGCCAATGTATTGCGGTAAAATATTTCACCGTACCCCGACAGGGCCTCCACCCCTTCTTGTATGCGTGCTCCGCCGGAGTCGTTAAAGCCTATCAGAGGGGCGCCCATCCTCATGGCCATATCGGAAATCTTGCATATCTTACCGGCATGCATTCGCCCTAGTGAGCCCCCAATGACCGTAAAATCCTGGGCGAAGGCATATACCAAGCGTCCATTTACAGTGCCATAGCCGGTCACTACACCATCTCCCGGGGCGTCAACCTTATCCATGCCAAACTCAGTACATTTATGCTCCACAAATGCATCTAGCTCAACAAAGGTTTTCTTGTCGAAAAACATATGCAACCTTTCCCGGGCAGTTAATTTGCCGGCTTTGTGCTGTCTTTCAATCCTATCTTGTCCTCCGCCTTCCCTAAGTTTGGCTAGCCTCTCCCGCAATTCCCGAATTTTGTCTTTCGTCATGTTCGAACCTCCAGTTAAATAAGCATTATTGAAGCGGCCCGGCATCCTAAAACCCACAATGATGCCGTAGTGAGAT
>CAZKPV010000025.1:0-15540 GCA_964554735.1 uncultured Clostridia bacterium | reverse complement strand
GTTACCGGTGTTATTGAAGACTAACAGTTTGAGGTAAATACGCGATGAGGTGAGAGGTTGCCCGCTTCATGAGGCGGGGTAATTTTCACTGAGAATTGTCCGAACGATCGGGCGTAAAGGGGGATAAGAAATGCAAAGTCAAAAAATCAGAATAAGATTAAAGGCGTATGATCATCAGATGTTGGATCAGTCCGCGCTTAGGATTGTAGAAACGGCAAAAAGAACGGGGGCAAATGTAGCGGGACCAATACCGTTACCCACCGAGAAAAGTATTTATACTATCTTGCGTTCTCCACATGTAAATAAGGATTCCCGTGAACAGTTTGAAATGAGGACTCACAAAAGGCTGATTGACATAGTCGAACCTACACCGAAAACAGTAGATGCTCTAATGAGATTGGATTTACCTGCCGGCGTGGATATAGAAATCAAGTTGTAGTGGGAACGGAGGTGTAAAAATGCCAAAAGGTATTCTCGGAAGAAAAGTTGGTATGACACAGTTGGTTACCTCGGGCGGAAAAATTGTCCCCGTAACCGTAGTTGAAGCGGGACCATGTTACGTAGTGCAGAAAAAAACATTGGAAACAGATGGCTACAATGCCATTCAGATCGGCTTTGGCGAAAAACGGGAACATTTATTGACCAAACCGGTAAAGGGCCATCTCAAAAAGGCCGGGGTTAAACCTCTACAGTATATACGGGAGTTAAGGACCAAAAAGGTTGACGAATACGAGTTGGGACAGGAAATAAAGGTTGACATCTTCACTCCCGGAAAAAAGGTAGACGTGGTGGGTACTTCTAAAGGACGCGGTTTTTCGGGTGTCCTGAAGCGGCATGGTTTCCATCGCGGGCCAATGACCCACGGCTCCAAACACCACAGAAAGCCCGGGGCATTGGCGGCGAAGGGTGTGGCCAAAGTTTTTAGGGGTACAAAGCTACCGGGGCATTATGGGGTGGACCGTGTGACTGCACAGAACCTTGAGGTTGTCAAAGTGGATAAGGAACACAACCTTATAGCCATCAAGGGCTCCATACCCGGGCCAAGAGGCAGTATGGTGTTCGTGAAAGATGCAGTTAAATCCCCGACTAAGATTGCGCAAAGCAAGTAGGGGACTGTGTAGTTTTGATTTGAAAGGAGGACATAGATTATGCCTATGGTAGCTGTTTACAACACCGAAGGTGAACAGGTTGGAGAAATAGATCTGAATGATGCAGTGTTTGGTGTTCCCGTGAATGAATCGGTGATACATGATGTGCTAGTAATGCAGCTTGCCAACAGGCGTGCGGGCACCAGCGACACTAAGACAAGATCCGAAGTACGCGGTGGTGGACGCAAGCCATGGCGACAAAAAGGTACCGGTAGGGCACGCCACGGATCCATACGATCACCTATTTGGCGCGGCGGTGGGGTTACATTTGGCCCCCACCCGAGGGACTACAGTTATTCAGTACCTAAAAAAGTTAAAAGATTAGCATTAAAATCGGCACTGTCGGCCAAAGCAAACAATGGCAAAATAGTGGTTCTGGAAGATTTACCATTTAAAGAGCCAAAGACAAAAGAGATGGTTAGGGTGCTTGAAAACCTAAAAATAGATGGCAAGGCCCTGGTGGTTACGAGTGACAGGGATGTAAATATTGATAAATCCGCAAGGAATATTCCCGGGATAAAGCCGATGGTGGCAAGGGGATTAAATGTTTACGACTTGTTGGTCCACAGCACTTTGGTTATCACCAAGGATGCGGTGGCCAAAGTGGCGGAGGTGTTTGCTTAATGAAAGACTACCGGGACATTTTAAGGAAGCCCCTGATTACGGAAAAGAGCATGACCCTGTTGGAGCAGAACAAGTACACTTTCCTTGTTGACCTCAAGGCCAATAAAACGGAAATTAAACGAGCCGTTGAGAGCATTTTTAAGGTAAACGTTACAAATGTAAATACCATCAGGGTAAGGGGCAAGATGAAAAGAGTCCGCCGTGTACCGGGGAAAACACCCGATGTCAAAAAAGCCATTGTAACCCTAAGGCACGGCGATAAAATTGAAATGTTTGAAGGTATATCGTAAGTTAGTTTTGAGGTAAAGGAGGGATTATGGTGGGGATTAAAAAGTTTAAACCTACATCTCCGGGTCGTAGGTTTGTGACCGTATCTGATTTCAAAGAAATAACAACCGACAAGCCTGAAAAGTCCTTGCTGGAGCCGTTAAAGAGAAAAAGTGGCCGGAATTCCGACGGACGCATCACGGTTCGGCACCGTGGCGGCGGGCATAAAAGAAAGTACAGGAAGATCGATTTTAAAAGGGACAAGGATGGCATACCCGCAAAGGTAGCAACCATTGAATATGACCCTAACCGTTCATCTAGAATCGCACTTCTTCATTACGCTGATGGGGAGAAAAGATATATTATTTGGCCCCAGGGATTAAAGGTTGGCGATACCGTTGAATCCGGGGAAAATGCAGATATTAAAATTGGCAACACTTTGCCATTGAACAAGATACCCAACGGTACTATGATTCACAATATAGAGCTCCATATTGGCCGTGGCGGGCAACTAGTTCGTTCCGCCGGCGCGGCGGCCCAGTTGATGGCAAAAGAAGGGCGTTATGCCCACGTAAGGATGCCTTCCGGTGAAGTTAGGCTTTTTCCCAAAAACTGCCGCGCTACAGTCGGCCAGATTGGAAATGTAGAACATGAAAACATTACCATCGGTAAGGCCGGACGCAACCGCTGGTTGGGTGTCAGGCCGGGGGTAAGGGGCGTTGTCATGAACGCGGCCGACCACCCACACGGTGGCGGTGAAGGACGTTCATCCGCAGGACGCAACCCGGTAACCCCTTGGGGTAAACCCGCCTTGGGTGCGCGCACCAGGAAGAAGAAATCCAGCGACAGAATGATTGTCAAGAGACGGAAATAAAGACTTATGGAAGGGGGTCAATAATGTCTCGTTCAATTAAAAAAGGGCCTTTTGTGGAAAAAAAGTTGTTTAAAAGAATTGAGGAAATGAACCAGTCGGGGGAAAAAAAGGTTTTAAAAACCTGGTCCCGGAGTTCGACCATATTCCCCCAAATGGTTGGGCATACGATAGCCGTTCATGATGGACGGAAACATGTTCCCGTATATATTACGGAGGACATGATAGGCCACAAGCTAGGGGAATTTGCCCCCACCAGATTATTTAGGGGACACGGGGCACACACCGAAAGGTCTGTGGCACTTAAGTAGAAAGGGGGTAGGCTGTTCGTGGAAGCCAGAGCTACTGTGAGATATATCAGGACTGCGCCTCGGAAGGTGCGCCAAGTGATAGATTTAATTCGCGGTAAAAATATAAACGAGGCCTTGGCCATTTTGAGAGCAACCCCTAGGGGGGCATCACAAGTTGTGACGAAAGTTTTGAATTCCGCCGCGGCTAATGCGGAACACAATTTTGAAATGGATAAGGACAATTTATATATCAGTAAAGCCTATGTGGACCAGGGCCCTACATTAAAGCGCTATAAACCTAGGGCGATGGGCCGGGCGGACAGAATTCGCAAGCGTACGAGTCACATTACAGTCATTGTAAAAGAAGGTAAGGAGGGATAAAGTTTTGGGCCAAAAAGTAAACCCTATTGGGCTTCGCGTCGGGATAATCAGGGACTGGGAAGGCAAATGGTATGCGGATAAAAGGGATTTTGCCAAGCTTTTACACGAAGATGTAAAGGTGAGAAAGTATATCAAGGAAAAATTATACGCCGCCGGCATTTCCAGGATACAGATCGAGCGGGCCGCCAATAGGTTGAAGGTCTTTATTCACACTGCCAAACCGGGCATAGTGATAGGCCGTGGTGGAACGGAAGTTGAGGGCTTGCGCCGGGAGTTGGAGAAAATGACCGAGCGCCAGGTCAATGTTAATATAGTGGAAATCAAAACCGCCGAGTTGGATGCACAGCTAGTGGCGGAAAACGTTGCGTCCCAGTTGGAAAGAAGGATTGCCTTTAGAAGGGCAATGAAACAGGCGGTTTCCAGAACAATGAGAATGGGTGGGCAGGGGATCAGGATATCTTGCAGCGGCAGACTAGCAGGAGCCGAGATAGCTCGCACTGAGTGGTACAGTGAGGGGAAGGTTCCCTTGCATACCTTGCGTGCGGATATTGATTATGGTTTTGCAGAAGCCAATACCACCTACGGCAAAATTGGGGTAAAAGTTTGGATCTACAAAGGTGAGATCCTGCCCGAATCCAAGACCGCGGGAGGTAAAGGAGGCGAGTAAGAAGTGCTTATACCCAAAAGAGTAAAGTATCGCAAACAGCATCGCCCAAAAACTACAGGCAAGGCAAAGGGCGGTACTGAGGTGCAATTTGGTGAGTATGGATTGCAGGCACAGACTGCGGGCTGGATTAACAGCCGCCAGATAGAAGCAGCACGTATTGCAATGACACGTTATATGGAAAGAGGCGGTAAGGTTTGGATAAAAATCTTCCCGCACAGACCCATTACTAAAAAACCGGCTGAAACCCGTATGGGAAAAGGGAAAGGAGCCCCTGAGTACTGGGTGGCCGCAGTGAAACCAGGCAGAGTAATGTTCGAATTAGGTGGGATTTCCGAACAAGTTGCCCGCGAAGCTCTCAGGTTAGCTTCCCACAAGCTACCTGTTAAGACAAAGTTTATAGTGCGTGGGGAAGCAGGTGAAGCTGGTGAAAATTAGTGAGATGAGAGATATGACAGACATGGAACTGGGCAAAAAGCTATCCGATACCAAAGAGGAGTTGTTTAATCTGAGATTTCAACTGGCAACGGGTCAGCTTGACAACTATATGAGATTAAAGGAAGTACGCCGTAATATTGCCAGGATCAAAACAATAATGAGGGAAAGGGAGCTCGGCATTAATAGAGCCTAGCAAGACCCCCCGGGTTAAAGCGGGAAGGAGGTTTTAATGCAGTGACAGAGCGAAACTACCGTAAGGTTCGTTATGGCAAGGTAGTCAGCGACAGGATGAGCAAAACTGTAGTAGTTAACGTGGAAACTCATGCAGAGCACAGCTTGTATGGCAGAAAAGTCCGCCGCTCAAAAAGAGTGAAAGCCCACGATGAAAATAACTCCTGCCGTACAGGAGATAGGGTTAAACTTATGGAGACGCGACCATTGTCCAAGGAAAAACGCTGGAGAGTAGTTGAAGTGGTGGCCGGACCAAGCAAAGAGTCATGATTACGGTTTGCGGGGTGCTGAAAGGAGGTAATTGACTTGATTCAAGTCGAGACTATGTTAAATGCTGCGGACAACACAGGAGCCCGTAAGCTATTATGTATAAATATACCAGGCAGTTCCTACCGCCGTTATGCCAGTGTAGGTGACGTAGTAGTATGCACGGTAAAGGAAGCATCCCCAGGTGGGGTTGTAAAAAAAGGTGAAATAATCAGGGCAGTGGTGGTTAGAACAAAAAAAGAAATCGGCCGCCCGGATGGATCCCATATTAAATTTGACGAAAATGCAGTTGTTATTATTCGTGATGATAAAAGCCCACGTGGGACACGTATTTTTGGACCGGTGGCACGTGAACTGCGTGAAAAGCAATATATGAAGATTGTATCGCTTGCGCCGGAAGTGGTCTAGCTTTTTGGACAGACAGGGGGTGTTCAAGTAAGAATGATGACGAAGGTTCATGTTCGCAAAGGTGACACGGTACTGGTTGTTGCCGGAAAAGACGCCGGTAAAAAGGGTAAAGTATTGGAAGTATTGCCACGCGTAGGGCGGGTCATAGTAGAAGACGTAAATGTAGTCAAACGCCACGCCAGGGCAACCAGGCAGCTCCCCCAAGGGGGAATCGTCGAAAAGGAATCCTCTATTAACTCTTCGAACGTAATGTTATTTTGTAATAAATGCAACAATGCAACACGAATATCCAAACGCATCCTAAATAACGGGAAGAAAGAACGCGTTTGCAAAAAATGCGGTGAATCTCTCGACTAAGGGCGGGGAAAGGAGGTATTCTGGTGCCTAGGTTAAAGAATAAATACAATGATGAAGTAATACCTGCAATGATGCAAAAATTTAACTATAGAAATGTTATGGAAGTTCCCCGGTTGGTGAAGGTCGTTGCCAATATGGGAGTTGGTGAAGCCACTCAAAACTCCAAGACAATGGATGCCGCCGTTAGCGACCTTGCCACTATTACAGGGCAGAAACCGGTTGTTACCCGCGCCAAGAAATCCATTGCTGCTTTCAAGTTAAGGGAAGGTATGACCGTGGGATGTAAGGTTACCCTTCGCGGCAACCGGATGTACGAATTTGTTGACAGGGTACTTAATGTTGCCTTACCGAGGGTACGTGACTTCAGAGGCATTTCGCCCAATTCTTTCGATGGTAGGGGCAACTTTTCCATGGGTATCAAGGAACAACTGATATTTCCGGAAATAGAATACGACCAGATTGATAAGGTTCGCGGTCTCGATATAATATTTGTCACCACTGCCAATACCGACGAAGAGGGCAGGGAATTACTGAGGCTTTTGGGTATGCCCTTCCGGGCCAGCTAGGATAAAACTAGAGATTGCCTATTTGTAAGGAGGGAAAAATATGGCCAAAAAAGCTATGATTAATAAAGCAAACCGGAAACCCAAATACAGGGTTCGCCAGGTTAACAGATGTCAAATATGCGGCAGGCCTCGTGCATACATGCGTAAGTTCGGTATATGCCGGATATGTTTCCGGGAACTGGCTTACCGTGGTGAGATTCCTGGTGTCAGGAAGGCTAGCTGGTAATATAGGAAGGAGGTTTTAACAGATGGGAATGACCGACCCGATTGCTGATTTTTTGACCCGAATTAGAAATGCTAATATGGTTTACCATGACAAAGTTGAGGCACCTGCTTCTAAAATGAAACAAGCTATCGCCGGGCTCTTGCGTGAAGAAGGCTACATCAGGGATTATGAACTGTTGGATGATGGGAAGCAGGGTGTTGTTAGATTATATATGAAATATGGTAATGATGGGAAACAGCGCGTCATTACCGGTTTGAAACGCATCAGCAAGCCCGGTCTCCGTGTTTACGCAGGGAAGGATCAGCTTCCAAGGGTTCTCGGCGGCTTGGGTATTGCAGTAATTTCCACTTCCCATGGTGTGATGACTGACAAGAAGGCTAGAAAAGAGGGCCTGGGCGGGGAAGTATTGTGCTATATATGGTAATGTAGGCAGGAGGTGAAAGGCATGTCCAGAGTTGGTAAAATGCCGGTGCTAGTGCCTCAGGGGGTTGAGGTCAAGATCGACGGTAACCTAGTTACTGTTAAGGGCCCCAAGGGGGAGTTGCAAAGGGAGTTGCACCGTGATGTAGTAATTAGGCAGGAAGAAGGCCAAATCATAATAAAAAGCCTGTCCGAGAGTAAAGCGCATAAATCACTGCAAGGTTTAACACGTACCCTTGTGAACAACATGGTTATAGGGGTCACTCAAGGATTTGAAAAGAAGCTCGAACTCACAGGCGTTGGTTACAGGGCCGCCAAACAGGGGAATAAATTGGTTCTCTCTGTAGGTTACTCTCATCCTGTGGAGATAGATATTGAACAAGGTTTGGATATAGAGGTTACAAGTCCAACGAGGATTGTGGTTCGAGGAGTGGACAGTGAAAGGGTTGGGGCTTTGGCTGCCAACATACGTGCCGTAAGAGAGCCCGAACCATATAAGGGAAAGGGCATTCGTTACTCCGAGGAGTATGTTCGCCGCAAGGCCGGGAAGGCCGGAGTTAAGTAATTGGAAGGAGTGGATTGCGTTGCTGAAAAAGCCCAGTCGCAATAAACTCCGGGGCAGGAGACATTTGCGGGTGCGAAGGAAAGTTAAAGGAACAGAACAACGCCCCAGGTTGGGTGTGTACCGCAGTTCAAAACACATCTACGCGCAGATAATAAATGATGATGCCGGAATTTCACTGGTTGCCGCGTCGTCTCTTTCGCCGGAGCTAAAGGATGAAATAGAAAAGGGTTGCAATATAAAAGCTGCCGAAGCTGTGGGAAGGCTTGTAGCCGAGAAGGCTTTGGCACGTGGGTTAAAAAAAGTTACTTTTGACCGCGGCGGCTATATCTACCACGGGCGTATAAAGGCCCTCGCTGATGGTGCACGCAAAGCCGGGCTTGAATTTTAATCTAGTTTACTGCCAAAGGAGGGAAATTGGTGGAGAAAGTTGACAACGGTCAATCTGAATTGCAGGAAAGAGTTGTGTATATCAATCGCGTAGCCAAGGTTGTTAAAGGTGGGCGGAGATTTAGTTTCGCCGCACTGGTTGTAGTGGGCGATGGCAACGGCAATGTTGGTGCCGGATTGGGCAAGGCTGTTGAGGTGCCCGAGGCAATACGCAAGGGAATAGAGGATGCCAAGAAAAAAATGATCAAGGTTCCCATGGCTGGGACGACAATTCCGCATGAAATCATTGGCAGGTTTGGAGCAGGAAGGGTACTGTTAAAGCCCGCGTCAGAGGGTACAGGAGTTATAGCGGGTGGGCCCGCCCGTGCCGTACTTGAGTTGGCGGGGATCAGAGACATTTTAACCAAATCCTTACGTTCCAATAACCCCAGCAATGTAGTTTACGCTACCTTGGAAGGCTTGAAGAATATTAAAACACCGGAAGAAGTAGCTCGCCTTAGGAATAAAACAATTGCGGAAATACTAGGGTAGGGGGAAAATTTCATGGCAAGGCTAAAAATAACATTGATAAAGAGCCTTATCGGCAGGCCGGAAAGACAGCGGGCCACTGTTAAAGCTTTGGGGTTAAACAAATTAAACAGTAGCGTTACCAAGGACAGATCACCTGTAATAGAGGGTATGGTTAAAAGAGTTGAACACTTGGTAAAAGTTGAAGAATGTTAGAATGGGAGGTGTGCCCGGTTGGATCTATCTAATATAAAACCTAATAAAGGTGCGCGCAAGAAACCAACCCGTAAAGGGCAGGGACCCGGTTCCGGTCTGGGCAAGACAGCGGGCCGTGGCCATAAAGGCCAAAATGCAAGATCGGGCGGTGGTGTACGGCTTGGTTTTGAGGGGGGACAGATGCCCTTATACAGACGTCTTCCCAAAAGAGGTTTTACCAATATATTTAAAAAAGAAATAGTTGCGGTTAATCTTGAGGAGTTAAATTTCTTTAATGATGGGGATGTAGTAAACCCGAAATTATTGCTCGAATCAGGTATAATCAAAAAGATAAAAGACGGAGTGAAAATCTTGGGCAGAGGCAACCTTGAAAAATCTTTAACCGTGCAGGCACACGCGTTTAGCAAGTCTGCAATCGAAAAAATTGCTGCCTCAGGCGGTAAAGCAGAGGTGATTTAGCAAGTGCTGCAAAGCCTAAAGAATGCCATTAAAATAACTGAATTAAGGAACAAGATTGTTTACCGTCGGTATGCTTTTTGTGTTTCGGTTAGGAGTCCACGTACCTGTACCCGGGGTTAATCCCGATGTTATGGCCGAGTTTATTAAAACCGGTGCCTTGCTTGGCTTCTTTGATGTGATATCCGGGGGTGCTTTTAAGAATTTTTCCATATTCGCCATGAGTATAACCCCCTATATTAACGCATCAATTATCATGCAGCTCTTGCAGGTGGTTGTTCCTGCTTTTGAACGACTAGCCAAGGAGGGCGACGAAGGCCGCAAGAAACTTTCTCAGTACACCCGTTACGGAACAGTGATCCTTGCCTTTGTGCAAGCAGTGGGTATGACCCTCGTTGTGGGTGATGCGGTGATCAATCCGGGTATTTATTCTTTTATGATGATTGCCATCAGCCTCACCGCCGGGACGGCTTTTCTGATGTGGTTGGGTGAGCAGATTACGGAAAAAGGAATCGGTAATGGTATTTCCTTATTGATCTTTGCCGGTATTGTTTCCCGTTTACCACAAGGTATTTCGCGGACAATTGAATTTCTACAAGTCGGCACTATCAGTATCCTAAATGTATCTTCTTTACTGATAGTGGGTGCCTTGGTCATAGCCGGCGTAGTTGCAGTTCACGAAGGTCAACGTCGCCTGCCGGTACAGTACGCAAAACGCGTTGTTGGGCGTAGGGTGTACGGTGGTCGTACAACTCATTTGCCGATTAGAGTTAACCAGGCGGGAGTTATCCCAGTTATATTTGCATCGTCTTTCCTGATGTTCCCCCAACTGATGGCGGAATGGTTTTCTGGAAACGTTGTTGCCAACTGGTTTATAACCTACTTCCACTGGGGGAGTGCTTTGCACACGATCATATATGCCTTATTGATTATCGGATTTACCTTCTTTTATACAGCCGTTATTATGAACCCGGTTGATGTTGCGGATAATATCAAAAGATACGGTGGGTTTATACCGGGGCTTCGTCCGGGAAGGCCCACGGCAGAGCATATAACCAAAGTAATGAACAGAATAACTTTCTCGGGTGCTGTGTTTTTAGCATTGATAGCGGTTTTGCCGAACTTCGTATTGTTGACTACCGGGATTCCCAACATCTACTTTGGAGGCACCGCACTTTTGATTGTTGTAGGGGTAGCCTTGGAAACCATGAAACAAATCGAATCCCACCTGTTGATGCGGAGTTATCAGGGTTTTATTAAGTAAAAAGTTTCAGGGAGATTTTAAGATGATTACCTGTAAAACAGACAGGGAATTACAATATATGCGTGAAGCAGGCCTTGTGATTGCAAAAACCTTTGCCATGCTCGAGGAAATAATCAAGCCGGGCATAACTACAAAGGAGTTGGACAGCAAGGTTGAGGAGTTTATTACAAGTCAGGGGGCAAGGCCCGCATTTAAAGGGCTGTATGGTTTTCCGGCTTCTATATGTGCTTCTGTCAATGAGGAGGTAGTCCACGGTATTCCCGGTTTAAGAAAACTGGAAAATGGGGATATTATCAGTATTGATATTGGCACGGAAATTAATGGATATTATGGAGATGCCGCCAGGACTTTCCCGGTTGGGACTATCAGCAGTGAAGCCGCCGAGTTACTAAAGGTTACTGAGGCCGCACTTTTCGCCGGCATAAATATGGCAGTACTGGGCAACAGATTATCAGATATTTCCCATGCCGTTCAAAGCTATGCCGAGAGTAGGGGTTTTTCAGTGGTTCGTGATTATGTAGGTCATGGTATTGGTAGGGCAATGCATGAAGATCCGCAAGTACCTAACTTTGGTAGGCCAGGGCGAGGGCCTCGTCTGCAGGCGGGCATGACACTTGCCATCGAGCCCATGATAAACATTGGTACTTTTGAAGTGGAAACATTGCAGGATAATTGGACAGTGGTGACAAAAGACCGCAAGCTATCCGCACATTTTGAAAATACAATTGCCATTACTGACCAGGGCCCTCTTATACTCACTGAATTATAGAGTTTGTGGGTACGTTAAAAGGGGTGCTATCAGTGACAAAAACAGTGAATTACGGTCAGTTAGTATGTTCGGTTGCCGGAAGAGACCGGGGTAAACTTTACCTCGTTCATGATATAGACAAAAATACACTTTATTTAGTGGACGGAAGAAACCGCAAGGTGGGAAATCCCAAGAAAAAAAACATAAAACATTTACAAGTTATTAATTATGTTGCAAATACGGTTTCCGATAAAATTCGGAGTGGGAAAAAGGTTGCAGACCTTGAGGTTCGTGAAGCCATTAGAACTTATGTAGAGTTAACTAAAAACGTTTAAGGAGGCTAGTAAGTTAGTGTCAAAGGATGATGTCATTGAAGTAGAAGGTACCGTAGTCGAGCCTTTGCCCAATGCCATGTTCCGGGTGGAGTTGGAAAACGGCCACAAAGTATTGGCACACGTGTCCGGGAAAATACGTATGCATTTTATACGCATTCTGCCGGGCGACAAGGTGACGGTGGAGCTTTCGCCCTATGATCTCACCAGGGGCAGGATTGTATACAGGTACAAGTAGTTTTGCCGCTTAGAGGAGGGTTACTGTGAAGGTTAGGACATCTGTAAAAAAGATATGTGAAAAATGTAAAATTATACGCCGGGATGGCAAGGTAATGGTTATTTGCGATAACCCGAAACACAAACAAAAACAAGGTTAAGTGGGATGGAGGTGTTATAAATCTATGGCAAGGATTGCCGGTGTTGACTTGCCCAGGGACAAAAGGGTACAGGTTGCTTTAACCTATATTTTCGGTGTTGGGCAGTCAACCGCTAAAAGGATTTTAGCAGAAACAGGCGTTAACTCGGACACTCGCGTGAGAAATCTCACCGAAGAAGAAGTTAACAGATTGCGTGAATATATTAATGATAATATTAGCGTCGAAGGTGATTTACGTAGGGATACAGCTTTTAATATCAAACGCCTCATAGAAATTGGATCATATAGGGGGCTTAGGCACCGCAGGGGCATGCCGGTGCACGGCCAGCGCACAAAGACAAATGCCAGGACCCGCAAGGGTGCGAAAAAGACGGTTGGCATCCGCAGGAAAAAATAAAAAGTGAGGGGGGAATAGTACTTGGCAAGACGTCCAAGGAGAACTAAAAGACGCGAACGTAAGAATATTGATAAAGGGGTTGCCCATATCAGGTCAACTTTTAATAATACCATAATCACAATATCCGACACGAAGGGTAATTCCATTGCATGGTCTAGTGCCGGCAATGTGGGCTTTAAGGGTTCCAGAAAAAGCACGCCTTTTGCCGCACAGCTTGCCGCGGAGGCAGCCGGGAAAGAAGCCATGAACCACGGCATGAAAGAAGTTGAGGTCTATGTTAAGGGGCCTGGTTCCGGGCGTGAAGCTGCCATCAGATCACTACAGGCAGTTGGTTTGGAAGTAAATTTAATTAAGGACGTAACTCCCATTCCACACAATGGTTGTCGCCCGCCGAAACGTCGGAGAGTATAGGAGGTGTAGAGAATATGGCAAGATACACAGGACCACGTTGCCGTCAGTGCAGACGTGAAGGGGTAAAGTTATATTTAAAAGGTGATAAATGTTTTTCCGATAAATGTCCAATTGACAGAAGAAATTATGGACCGGGGCAGCACGGGCAAAGGCGCAGGAAGGTATCCGAATACGGTTTGCAGTTGCGTGAAAAACAAAAGCTTCGCCGCACATACGGTTTGCTGGAAAAACAATTCCACGGTTATTATGTCAAGGCCAACCGCCAGCAAGGGGTTACCGGGGAAAATTTGCTTATTTTGCTGGAGCGAAGGCTAGATAATGTAGCCTACAGGCTAGGTTTGGCGGCTTCCCGTTCCGAAGCCAGGCAACTGGTAAGGCATGGCCATTTTACTGTTAACGGCCGTAAGGTGAACATTCCATCTTACCTTGTACGTGATGGTGAATCAATTGGTGTGCGGGAAAAGAGCAAAGACTCACCACGTATAAAAGAGTTAATTGAACGTGCAAAAGAAAGCACCCGCCCGGAATGGCTCGAATACGATGCCGAACAAGTGACCGGTCGCGTACTATCCATACCTACACGTGAGCAGATTGAAGCTCCTATACAGGAACACCTGATTGTTGAGCTTTACTCCAGGTAGGATAGGTAGTCCGGCCAAAGGAGGGTGAGCAAATGTTAGAGATTGAAAAACCGAAAATAGAATGCGTAGAGTCCAACGAAGACAATACCTATGGTAAGTTTGTGGTGGAGCCCTTGGAAAGAGGCTATGGCATTACGCTTGGCAATTCACTGAGAAGGATTCTTCTTTCATCCTTGCCGGGTGCCGCCGTAACATCCGTGAAAATAGAGGGAGTGCTGCATGAGTTTTCAACAATTGAGGGGGTGCGGGAAGATGTAACAGATATCATCCTCAACCTAAAAGATCTCCGCCTGAAAATTCATGTTGACGAGGAAAAAATTTTACGGATAGAAAAATCGGGGGAAGGCAATGTAACAGCGGCGGATATTATTACCGATAGCGATGTCGAGATATTAAACCAAGACCTGCACATCGCTACCCTAGCGGAAGACGGACGCCTGTTCATGGAAATGACGGTGAGTAAGGGTAGGGGCTACAAACCCGCCGAACGGAACAAGGAAGAACGGGGCGAGCATATAATTGGTGTAATACCCGTTGATTCGGTGTTTACACCCGTCAAGAAAGTTAACTTTAATGTTGAAGACACTAGGGTTGGCCAAAGGACGGACTATGATAAGCTTACTTTGGAAGTCTGGACCGACGGCAGTATCGGGCCGGATGAAGCCACCAGTCTTTCCGGGAGGATATTAGACGAACACTTGCAATTGTTTATTGGCTTGACCGAAACCGTAAACGACGTGGAAATAATGGTCGAAAAGGAAGAAGAACAAAAAGATAAGATATTGGAAATGACCGTTGAAGAATTAGATCTGTCGGTGCGTTCCTATAATTGTTTGAAACGTGCGGGCATAAATACGGTTGAAGAACTGATCCAGCGCAGTGAAGAGGAAATGATGAAGGTAAGGAATCTGGGTAAAAAATCGCTGGAGGAAGTTGTCAATAAACTGGCTGAACTTGAACTTACGTTGAGAAAGGACGACGATTAAGGAGGTACGGAAAGTGGGCTATCGGAAACTAGGACGTACTACAGGACACCGGAAGGCCATGTTGCGCAACCTGGTTACATCGCTTTTCCGTGAGGAAAGAATAAATACTACACAAGCCCGCGCCAGTGAGGTTAAAAGCGTTGCAGAGAAAATGGTCACCTTGGCCAAAAAAGGTGATCTATCCGCACGGCGCAAGGTACTGCAATATATATGGGATGAAGAGGTTGTACGCAAGCTCTTTGACAATATAGGCCCCAGATACGAGGAGCGTCCAGGGGGCTATACCCGTATAATTAAGTTGGAAGAAAGGCGGGGCGACGGGGCACCAATGGTTTATTTGGAATTGGTTTAAAGGACCTGCCGATCCAGATTGAAGTTATAAAAAACAGGAGGGCGTGTCATGAGTGGAAAAAAAAAGAACAACGCCCTAATTTGCCTTGAAGAACTCCACTTCACTTACGATAATGCGGATTCCTCAGACCGGACAGCATTAAGTGGCATATCTCTGAACGTGAGTGAGGGGGAGTTTCTGGCCTTAATCGGGCCCAATGGTTCGGGCAAATCCACACTAGCCCGCCATCTCAACGCCTTGCTTCTGCCAACACGTGGAAGGGTATTAGTAGACGGACTAGACACGATGGATGCAAGGAATCACAGGTCCATCAGGCAATCGGTAGGTATGGTTTTTCAAAACCCGGAAAACCAGTTTGTCGCCAGCATTGTGGAGGAAGATGTGGCCTTTGGCCCGGAAAACCTAGGATTGTCACCGGAGGAAACAAAGGTGCGTGTAAACGAGGCATTGGCCATGGTGGGTCTGGATAGCCACAGGTACAGGCCGCCGCATTTTTTGTCCGGCGGCCAAAAACAATTGTTGGCCATCGCCGGGGTGTTGGCTATGCGGCCTAAATGTTTGATTTTGGATGAACCAACGGCCATGCTTGATCCAACCGGCCGAAAACACATCCTCTCCGCTATAAAAAAGCTAAACCGGGAGTTGGGGATGACAATTGTTTTGATAACTAATTTTATGGAGGAAGCGGCCATGGCCGGCAGGCTTGTGGTTTTAAATAAAGGTAGGATAGTCATGGGGGGATCC
>CAZKPV010000024.1:2962-16049 GCA_964554735.1 uncultured Clostridia bacterium | reverse complement strand
CCGGTTGACCGAACTTCCCAGCGGGTTACGAGAACAAGTGAGGTTGATGAAATAACAGGCGACAAGGCTACGGAAGAAGATGTCAAGGCGACCAAAAGAAAAACCATCAAGCCCAAAAAACTAATATGAACAGAGGTGTTAGGAATGCCTACAGTGGGTATACCGAGGGCTTTACTGTATTATTACTATTACCCCATGTGGAAAACTTTTTTTCAGGAGTTGGGTGCCCGGGTGGTATTATCGGGTAAAACCTCAAAGACGGCCTTGGACGAGGGAGTAAGGCATGTTGTTGACGATGCCTGCCTTCCGGTTAAATTGGCCTTTGGTCATGTGCAAGAGCTCAAAAGCAAGGTTGATTATCTTTTCCTGCCGCGTATAGTCAGTGTTGCGAGGGATGAGTATATTTGCCCTAAGTTCCTGGGTTTTCCCGATATGGTTAAACAAAACATTGGTGGTTTGCCCACGGTAATAAACATGACGGTAAATTTACATAGGGGGGCAGGACAATTTTTAAATGAAGTGTACAGGGTCGGCAGGCATTTTACCAAAAATCCCCTGCGCATATTGGCCGCCCATCGAAAAAGTTGTCTCGCCCAAAAACAATACCAGGGGCTGCTGGAGTCGGGTATGTGGCCTGATGAGGCCGTTTCAGGTTTGTTTAAAAATTGTAAAGACAACAAATCGGAACACGGTGATCAGGGTCTTTCGGTTGCAGTAATAGGCCACCCCTACAATGTCTACGATTCTTACATAAATATGAACCTTCTCAAGAGACTGAGGGATATGGGTGCAACAGTGTACACGGCAGACAACATACCCGAGGCGGTTGTTCGCAAGCAGGCCGGATGGCTTCCTAAACGATTGTTTTGGTCCCTCGGCCAAAGGATGACAGGTGCGGCCGCCTACTACCTAGGCGAGGGGAAGATAGACGGAATAGTCCACCTGTCGGCCTTTGGATGCGGGCCGGATTCTTTAATAGGCGAATTGATTGAACGCCACGCCAGACGACAAGGCAGGGTGCCATTTTTAAATCTGATGCTGGACGAGCACACGGGGGAGGCGGGTATTGTTACCAGATTAGAGGCATTCATTGATATGGTGAAATGGAGGGGTGCACAGGCATGAAGGCAACTTTTCCCCATATGGGCAACATGAATATATGTGTAAAGGCTTTGCTAAACGAGTTGGATATTGATGTTATACTGCCGCCTCCTTCCAGTAAGAGAACCATAGGGCTAGGAGTGAAATATTCACCGGAGTTTGCCTGTCTGCCTTTAAAGCTAAATTTAGGCAACTTCATTGAGGCCTATGAGTTAGGTGCCGATACAATAATAATGGGCGGTGGTTGCGGGCCCTGCCGTTTTGGTTATTACGCCTATGTGCAAAAGGATATTCTCGCTGATTTGGGCTGCAACTACGAGATGATAGTTTTGGAGCCCCCCAGTAAGGGTATAGGTGAGATACTGGCAAAGATTAGGCAGCTCACCGGGAATAATAACTGGTGGCGTATCTGGAAGGCTTTTCGTTTTGCCTATGAAAAAGCCAAAGTTGTTGACAATGTGGAAATGATGGCCTTAAAAAAACGGCCCCGGGAGGCAATAAGGGGGGCAACCGACCGCTGGCTGCAAAGGGCGTTGAAACTAGTCGACAGTGTATCCTTGACCAGTGATTTGAAGAAAATCACAACTGAGATTAAAAAAGAATACCACTCCATTGGGGAAGTTGCGGGCAGGAACGTACTAAGGGTGGCCCTGGTGGGTGAAGTGTTTACGGTCCTGGAGCCCTTTTCCAATCTCGATTTGGAAAAGAAGCTCGGCTATCTTGGTGTTGAGGTAGACAGATCCATCTATCTCTCGGAGTGGGTGAGTGAACATTTATTGGGTGGCATATTGCGTGGTATTAGGCCGGCAAGGGGCGCAAGGGAGGCGGCCTGCCCGTTTTTAGAACATTTTGTTGGGGGACATGGGCAGGAATCCGTGGGCAATGCGGTACTGTACGCCCGGGAAGGTTATGACGGATTAGTGCAGGTATTTCCCTTTACCTGTATGCCGGAGATAATTGCCGAAAGTATTTTACCGGTTGTCAGCAATGTTATGGATTTCCCAGTAATTAGCCTGATATTTGACGAATATTCGGGTGAGGCGGGAATGGTTACGAGGTTGGAGGCATTTGTTGATTTGTTGGCGGCCAGAAAAAAACAAGGTTTGGAGGAGTTCCATGGTAGCCAGGAAGGCAAAAACAACTGTAGGTTTTCTAGGGATTGATGTTGGTTCCGTAAGTACTAATCTCGTTTTGGTGGACGAGAACAAGGAGGTAATAAAATCCCTGTATCTTCGAACAAGGGGTAGGCCCATTCAAACTGTCCAGGAAGGGTTGGCCCGATTAAAGGAGTGTTTTCGGGACGATATCAGAATCATGTCGGTGGGAACCACCGGAAGCGGCCGCTACCTAGCGGGAATATTGACTGGTGCGGACGCGGTGAAAAATGAGATAACCGCGCATGCTGTTGCGGCCTCCTTTCTTTGTCCCGGAGTGCAAACAGTTTTGGAGATCGGGGGACAAGACTCGAAGCTA
Source organism: uncultured Clostridia bacterium (assembly GCA_964554735.1). Lineage (GTDB taxonomy): Bacteria > Bacillota > Desulfotomaculia > Desulfotomaculales > CAZKPV01 > CAZKPV01. The sequence continues at coordinate 13,475 of CAZKPV010000024.1, read as the reverse complement.
ATTATCCTGCGCAACGGCATCGTAACGGATTTCGCAATGAACACCGTATGTGCCGCCGGAACAGGCTCTTTTTTGGACCAGCAGGCCTCCAGGCTAAACATACCCATTGAGGAATTTGGGAAGATATCACTCGGGGCCAGATCCCCCGTGCGAATCGCCGGGCGTTGTGCCGTTTTTGCCGAATCGGACATGATTCACAAGCAGCAGACAGGACACGACCTAGCCGACATCATAGCTGGTCTGTGTGAAGCCTTGGTCCGCAACTATTTAAATAACCTGGGGAAGGGAAAAGAATTGCTAGCGCCAGTTGTTTTCCAGGGCGGCGTGGCGGCCAATGAAGGCATGAAAGAAGCCTTCGAAAAGGAGCTTAATACAAGCGTGGAGGTTCCCTTGCATTACGGTGTTATGGGTGCGGTCGGGGCCGCATTACTTGGCCGCGAGTCCGCCAAGGAAACAGGATATACAAAATTCAAAGGATTTTCCATAGCAAATAAAGATTTCCATGCCAGGAGCTTTGAATGTGACAGCTGTGCCAATATGTGTGAAGTCATAGAGCTGTGTGAAGAAGGGGAGGTTGTTGCCCGCTGGGGGGACCGCTGCGGCCGGTGGTCAAATACAATCCCGGTTGAAAGTAGCACCCTTGTCGAAGCAAGGGCGGGTGGTCAAGGCGGGGGTCAGGCTTGAATAATTGAATTACGTAAAAAATAGCATGGCCGCCCAGATAAGGCGGCTATTTCGTTTTGCAGAAATAACCGCCCTACCAAAGCGGCAACTTCTTTTGTGAGCTATATGATAAGATGACTGTAAATATACGCCAATATTAGACCGTTTTGTATCACAAATAATCTTGACAACAATCCCCAAATAGGGGATAATTATTGATAATAGGGTGCGTAGCTCAGTGGGAGAGCACTACCTTGACACGGTAGGGGTCGCAGGTTCAATCCCTGCCGCACCCACCATGGATAACAAAAATGTCCACCCTTCCCAGGGGGGATATTTTTTTGTGCCCTTTTTCTAAAGGAAGATAGGGGCGAAAAGCCAATTAGAACAATATAATGTAATATGCAAAGAAGGTGGCCAAATGATTATAGACATATCCGAACATCAAAATCCATCAAGGATTGACTATAAAAGGCTGTGCAAACAATTGCGAATGGCCATCATAAGGGTGCAGTACGGTTCAAAAAAAACAGACCTCCACTATGTGACCCATATACAGGAAATGAAGAAACACGGCATCCCCTTTGGTGTTTACGCCTGGGTTAGGGGAATTTCGGAAGCGGATATGGTGGAGGAGGCCAAGGATTTTTATGATCGCGCCAAAGACTACAACCCCCTGTTTTACGTTTTGGATGTTGAAGAAAAATCAATGGACAACATGAGGGCGGGAATTAATGCTTATGTAGGGGCTTTGAGAAATCTCACAGGCAAGAAAATAGGGGCCTATATAGCCCACCACAGATACACGGAGTTCAATCTAGATACGAGAAAATTTGACTTTGTATGGATCCCACATTACGGCAAAAATGATGGCACGGCCAACAGCGAACCCTCCTTCCCTTGTGATCTACATCAGTACACTGACAGGGGAAGGCTCGAAGGCTACGGTGGTTATTTGGATTTAAATAGGTTGACAGGCACAAAGCCCCTTGAGTTTTTTACACAGACAACCGCTAGTCCAACGGATTTACAACTAATAAAAATCAGCCTCCACGGAAAACTAATGGAAGTTGAGGGAATGCACAAAAATGGTACTAACTATATCCCCGTGAGATTCCTGGAGAAACTAGGCTATAATATTGGTTGGGAAGGCCAGCAAAGACTTGTAACCATAGAATACAAATGATAAGGGGCATATTTTTATTCCTTCCCGTTTATACTTTTAATAGTTAAAAGAAAACCCTGGAGGGAAAGCTGTATGATTATCGATTTTCACATAGCCACAACACAATTTATAAACCAACTCAGGGCGGGCCTAGAAAATGAGTTCAAGATACTAACAGTAGATGACATAGAGGTAAATGTAAGCATTAGAGGCACGGGTAATCCTACCCTTCTTTATTGCGAACTCAAGTGTGGCGAAAAAATATATTCCGAACAGGAGTGGCGGCTGATCTTGAGCAATATCGTAGCCGGTGCAGTATCGGAAAACATAATAAATTACTGGGAAGAGGACATTGTTAAAAAAATCATATACGAAAACTATTATTATTTGGATCATGGGGAATTAAGGACGATTGAAAAAAGTATCGTGTGTGGGTTAAAAGCAAGTGATGGCGACCCGGATAATTATGCAACCAAGATGTACTACAGGAGCAGGATCTACTATAAGCTAGCGAGTTTTCTAAAAGAAAATGACCACCTGGATGTTAAGGGTTTCATTTGCTTTAGGCTCAGGGATTACCTGGATATGTTGTATGATGCGGTTGATGACGGCGTGGAGGAGTATATGCTAGAAAAGGAATACCATGAATTTATAGATTTGCTGCGTAACCTAACGGGGCTCCACGAAATCAAAAAGGAAGAAGTACATGTGGTATTTAAAACGGAAAGATGTGTCAAACTCCTCGATGAAAGCCTCCTTCCTATAAAATGCGATTACCTCGACGGATTTACGGCGGACACCTATCAGGAGGATAAAATGATTTATGATGATCTACTGGTTTGTGTTTTAATAGCCATATCACCCCGGAAAATAGTCCTTCACTATAAATCGGAAATGTATCCTACGGTTTTGTGCACCTTAAAAAAGGTTTTCCCGGCGCGAGTAATGGAACGGATATACTAAACCGTGTAGCTTTTCTTTACGGCTTTTGTTATATTTATAGCAGACAAGCTGTTTAGCTACATAGCCGAAGGAAGTGTTGCCGGGTGCCGGAGTGGACAATGTGGGCAAGGGTTATCGCGATCCCATTGGTAGGTGCGTTTATTGGTTGGATAACAAATAGACTCGCGGTTAAATTAATCTTTAAACCCTATAAACCTTTTAAGGTTCCTCTTCTTCCCATTTGCATACAAGGTTTAATCCCCAAAAGACGTTATGAACTGGCGAAATCCATTGGGAAGGTTGTTGAAGACGAGCTACTTTCAATTGGTGATTTGCTGGCATATATGTCAAAACCCGAGATCAAAGACAAAATACTTGTCATGCTAAATGGAAGTTTAAAAAATACAATAGTGGAAAGGCTACCTGATATTCTTCCAACGGCGGTAAAGAATACTTTAGCGGTTGCATTGGTCGCAATGCTCTCCAAGCAGTTGCCGGACCAAATCGATGCCGTGTTAATGGATGTTTCCGAGGAACTTACCAGCGAAATAAGCATATCAGATTTGGTAGAAGATAAGATCAATTCCTTTGATCTAACCGAAGTTGAAAATATAGTTTTGGAAGTTGCCTCCCGTGAACTGGGACATATAGAGATCATGGGTGCTATTTTGGGGTTCATTATAGGACTAGCCCAGCTTGGGATAGTGATTCTGTCAAGTTGACAAATCTTGTTTATTTAAACTATAATAGCAGGAAAGTTCGATATGTAAAGGTGATTATAATGATTGAAGTAACACTTAAGGATGGAGTTATTAAGAAGTACAGCCCAGGAATTACTATACTAGAAATTGCCAAGGATATAGGCGGTCGGTTAGCCCGTGAAGCAGTAGCAGCAAAGGTGGATGGCGTTTTAAAGGATCTCTCACAAAAGATCAACGAAGACGCCGCGATTGAGATTGTCACCTTTAATGATGAAGAAGGCCAAATCGTGTACCGTCACAGCACTTCTCACGTTTTAGCTCAGGCGGTGCAACGCCTATTTCCAGACGCTAAGCTAGCCATCGGGCCCGCTATAAAGGACGGCTTTTACTATGATTTTGATCACAAGGAGCCTTTTAAGCCGGAGGACTTGGAAAAGATAGAGGCGGAAATGAAAAAAATCATCAAGGAAAATCTACCGTTTGAAAGGTTTGAGCTCTCCCGTGAGGAGGCTCTTGAGTTTTTTGGTGAGAAAAACGAAACCTACAAAAGCGAATTGATTGACGACCTTCCCGAAGGGGAAATCATTTCCTGTTACCGACAAGGGGATTGGTGCGATCTTTGTGCGGGACCCCATCTTCCGTCAACGGGGAAACTGAAGGCTGTCAAGCTAACTAGTGTGGCGGGGGCATACTGGAGGGGCGATGAAAGAAATAAAATGCTCCAAAGGATCCTTATTGGACGAACACCTACATCGCCTAGAAGAAGCCAAGAAAAGGGACCACCGTCGGCTTGGTCAAGAGTTGGAGTTGTTCAGCATACACGAGGAAGGCCCGGGGTTCCCCTTTTTCCACCCCAAGGGAATGGTGGTCAGGAACGAGCTAGAAAATTACTGGCGTGTGGAACACGAAAAGAACGGATATGAGGAGATAAAAACCCCTATTATCCTCAACCGTGCCCTTTGGGAGCAATCGGGCCATTGGGATCATTACCGGGAAAACATGTATTTTACCAAGATTGACCGGGGTGATTATGCAATAAAACCCATGAACTGCCCGGGTGCCATGTTAATTTATAAATCAAAATTACGCAGCTATCGGGATCTCCCCCTCCGGATGGGGGAATTGGGTCTTGTCCACAGGCATGAGCTGTCCGGTGTTCTGCATGGGCTTATGAGGGTGAGGGCATTTACGCAGGATGACGCCCACATATTTATGCTTCCATCCCAGGTTCAGGACGAAATAATGGGGGTTTTGGACCTATTTGATAGTTTTTATAAGGTGTTTAACTTACCCTATCACATTGAATTGTCAACGCGGCCGGAAAACTCCATGGGATCCAACGAGGAATGGAATGCCGCAACCGATGCCCTACGTAATGCCTTGGAGGAAAGAGGGCTTTCCTACAGGATAAATGAAGGTGACGGTGCGTTTTACGGCCCTAAAATTGATTTTCACTTGGAGGACAGTATAGGACGCACCTGGCAGTGCGGCACGGCACAACTGGATTTTCAAATGCCTGAAAAATTTGATTTGACTTATATAGGTGAGGACGGGCAAAAGCATCGTCCCGTGATGATCCACCGGGTTATTTTCGGTAGCATTGAGAGATTTATCGGTATCCTTATTGAACATTACGCCGGGGCATTTCCGGCCTGGCTTGCCCCTGTTCAAGTAAAGGTGTTCCCTATCACAGACCGGCAGGCATCTTATGCGGAGGAAGTGGTAGAGGAATTATCCGCACAGGGCCTGCGGGTTGAATTGGATGCCAGGAATGAAAAGGTCAATTATAAAATCAGGGAGGCCCAGTCACAGAAGATACCCTATATGTTGATAGTGGGCGGGCGCGAGGTGGAGAATAAAACGGTTTCCGTTCGCCATCGCCATGAAGGTGATATGGGACCCTTGACTTTAAAGCAGTTTTTGAGTAAAATAGAGCAGGAAATACAGTTAAAGGCATGAACTGGTTTAATTACTGAAAGTAGAGGCTTACCCGCCTCTCACCTTGCAACGCTTCCGGCTGTTCGCTAGGTTAACCAAAGCATATCATTATGTAGCGATTAATAGGCGGGTGGATAGCCCCGCCTTTATTATATTAAAAATTAAATTTTTTGGAGGGTGATACGCTATTAACAAAAACCTTCGTGTGAATGAGAGGATCAGGGCAAGGGAAGTCAGGTTGGTGGATGCGGAAGGTACCCAGCTAGGCATTATGTCTCCCCGCGAAGCTTTGAGGATTGCCGAAGACAGGCAGCTTGATTTAGTCGAAGTTGCCCCCCAGGCAAGGCCGCCTGTTTGCCGTATTATGGATTTCGGTAAATATAAATATGAGCAAAGCAAGAGGGAAAAAGAGGCAAGGAAAAAGCAAAAGGTCATCAATGTCAAGGAAGTCAAAATGCGCCCCAGCATTGAAGAGCATGACTTCAATGTTAAGTTGAGGAATATACTGAGGTTCCTGAAGGATGGGGATAAGGTTAAGGTTACTGTATTTTTTAGGGGACGGGAAATTGTACACAACAAGTTGGGACACAGGATTCTCAATAGAATTGCCGACCTCGAGGAAGTACAGGGGCTGGCTGTCGTGGATAGAAAGCCCAAGCTCGAAGGAAGAAATATGATTATGATATTGTTACCAAGACACGACTAGAAAGGGGTGCGGTAAAGTTGCCAAAAATGAAATCACATCGTGGTGCCGCAAAAAGATTTAAAAAAACAGCTAGCGGAAAAATTAAATACAAGCATGCATTTCGCGGCCATTTATTAGGACATAAATCTGCCGGCCGTAAACGCAAATTACGGAAAGCGGGTATCCTGAACCCTAGCGATGCAAAGAGAATGAGAAAGGTTCTTCCTTAAAACGAAACAAATTACAGATAAAAAACAGACAAGGGGGGGATTGCTATGCCGAGAGCAAAGGCAAGTGTAGCATCTCGCAAAAGACGTAAGAAAGTCTTGAAGCTAGCGAAGGGTTATCGTGGTGCCAAGAGCAAACTGTTTCGTGTCGCAAACCAACAGGTAATGAAATCCTTGACCTATGCCTATAGGGATCGCAAGAACAAAAAGCGTGATTTTAGAAAACTGTGGATAACTAGGATAAATGCCGCGGCACGTTCGAATGGCCTCAATTACAGCAGGTTGATGAACGGGTTAAAACTAGCCGGGATTAATATAAACCGCAAGATGCTTGCGGATATGGCGGTGAACGATTCCGATGCCTTTGGCCAATTAGTGGAACAGGCCAAGGCCGAATTAAAGTAATGAGAGATGGCAGACATTTTACTCAATAGCGTTAAAAACCGGAAAGTAAAATATTTGAAACGTCTCGGACATAGGAAGTACCGGGAAAGTGAAGGGAAATTTTTAGTTGAAGGACTACGGTTTGTTGAGGAAGCCTTAAGCTCGGATTGGGTAGTGGAGACTTTGATTTGCACCCAACCTTTTAAGGCTTCTGATAGAAACCTTAATTTTTTTAGAAGGGCCCGCGCACAAAAGATACCTGTGTGGGTAGCGGCGGACAATGTTATAAAAGCCCTAACCGAAACCAAGAACCCGCAGGGAGTTGTTGCCCTTTTACGGGTAAAAAAAAGAACACTAGAGGAAATATTTTCTGTAGCCGGCAGTTCAACAAGGAATCCGCTGGTACTTGTTTCGGACGGTGTGCAGGACCCCGGCAATTTGGGAACAATGATTCGCAATGCCGATGCAGCCGGCATTGACGGTGTGGTTCTTTTAAAAGGAACCGTGGACCTGTTCAATCCCAAAGCATTACGTGCCACCATGGGTTCGCTCTTCCATATACCGGTGGTCGATGCAACTCTTGCTGATTTTAAAGAAATGGTAAAAAACAAAGGCGTGCAGGTGTTGGTAGCCGATCCCAAGGGGAAAACTGCAATATGGCAAACGGATCTTGCCTTGCCTGTGGCCCTCGTGTTAGGCAATGAAGCCCACGGTGCCAGCGACCAGGTGAAAGCCATAGCTGACGGCTTTATAACAATTCCCATGCCCGGGAAGGCGGAATCATTAAATGTTGCAACATCAACGGCGATTATCTTGTATGAGGCTGTCAAACAAAGAAGTTAAAAATTATCAGTAAACTTTCTTGATAACCAATCTAGCCTTGTGATATAATTTATATCGAGGTCCCCAAAAAATAGTGGGAAAGGTTGTGGTTAAGTGTATTTAACCGCCGATTTTTTTTGGAGGCTCTTTGAGGCTACAGGATCCGTGCGTGCCTATATGCTGTACAGGAGGTTGGCTTTGCACTAGTTTTTAATTTTTGTTTGGTGAAACCAATGAAATAGGATCAATGGTAATGAGAGGGCGGAGTAAGTTTGCCAAATCTTTCAGGGAGGGCAAGGTCGTGGACTGGGAGCCTGCCCAAGACAAGGCAATCCGAAATTCTTCCTTGAACTGCAGCTGAACGTCAATTTTTTGTTAGAATGGGCCAGTAGGTGTCGCCGGTTTATTCCCGTTATAGAAAAAGGTATCGTTTTAAAATTCATATACCTAAATGAGAGGCTTGTGCGATTTTGATACAGGCAGTAGGGTGGTACCGCGGATGAATCCGTCCCTTGTCGGGATGGATTTTGTTTTTACGGCAGGAAACGGAGGGAGCTAAAAGATGAGAGATAAGTTAAGCAAGATATTTCAAAATGCCAAAGAAGAAATTGAAGCGGCGGGCAATATCCAGGATCTAAACGATATTCGGGTGAAAATTTTGGGTAAAAAGGGGTCCTTAACCGGGGTTATGAGGGGAATGGGCAAGTTATCCCCCGATGAGCGGCCGGTTGTAGGGCAACTGGCCAACAAGGTCAGGAATGATATAGAAACCTTTTTAAAGGCAAGACTAAATAAATTAGAGGAGATACATAAGAGTACGAAACTCCAAGAGGAAAAAATAGATGTTACCCTACCGGGTACACCTCTTGTGATCGGTAAAAAACACCCATTGTCGGTTGTCTTGCAGGAAATTGAGGATATCTTTTTAGGGTTAGGTTTTTCCATTGCCGAGGGTCCGGAAATTGAGTTGGACTATTACAATTTTGAGGCCCTTAATTTACCCAAGGATCACCCGGCGAGAGATATGCAGGACACCTTTTTTATAGATGACCAGGTTTTGTTGAGAACCCACACGTCCCCGGTGCAGGTGCGGGTAATGGAGGATATGGCACCCCGGCTCCCAGTCAAGATAATCTGTCCCGGCAAGGTGTACCGGAGGGATGATGACGCCACCCATTCACCAATGTTTAATCAGGTGGAGGGCTTGGCTGTTGATAAACGCATCACTTTTGGCGACCTGAAAGGGGTATTGAAGGTGTTTGCCCGAGAAATGTTTGGCACCGAAACCAAAACCAGGTTCCGGCCGAGCTATTTCCCCTTCACTGAACCCAGTGCTGAGGTGGATATAAGCTGTTGTATATGCGGTGGGGAAGGCTGTCGGGTTTGTTCACAGTCCGGCTGGATTGAGGTTTTGGGTTGCGGCATGGTACACCCACGGGTTTTTGAAATGTCTGGTTACAGTAAGGAAGATGTAACCGGTTTCGCCTTTGGTATGGGGTTGGAGCGTATAGCCATGCTAAAATACGGCATAAATGATTTGAGAATGTTTTTCGAAAATGACCTGCGCTTTTTGAGCCAGTTTTAGGAGGACGGATACGGGATGCTTATTTCATATAAATGGCTGCAAGATTACGTGGATATAGATATTACACCGGAGGAACTGGCGGAAAAGATTACCCAGGCCGGTATAGAGGTGGAAAAAGTAAGGTATCTTGGGGTAAATTTAGACAGGATTGTCACCGGGCAAATTACCCGTATAGAAAAACACCCTAATGCCGATAAACTTTCTGTCGTGCGAGTAACAACAGGCGATGACGATACACTACAGGTAATATGCGGGGCTAAAAACATTGAAGTTGGCCAAGTGGTGCCGGTGGCCTTAGTCGGTGCCAAACTTCCCGGTGGGATGGTGATCAGAAAGGCAAAGCTCAGAGGCATTGAGTCTTACGGGATGATATGTTCGGGGAAGGAACTGGGTATGGATGAACACATGCTGTCCCCGGAGCAACGCGAAGGGATACTGGTATTGCCCGTGGGAACACCGCTTAACTGGGACATAAAAGACGTGTTGGGTTTGGACGATGCCGTCTTGGAATTGGACCTCACCCCCAATAGGGGGGATTGTCTTTCCATTATCGGGGTGGCTAGAGAGGTGGCGGCAATACTGGGAAAGGAACTGCGCCTACCGGAGACAAAGGATTACGATTTGTATGAGTCCATAGACGGCCAGGCAAAGGTCAAAATAGAAGATCCCGTGCTTTGCCGGAGGTATGTTGCCCGTTTAGTTAAAAACGTAAAGATTGCGGCCTCGCCGCTTTGGATGCAGCAAAGGCTTCGTGCATCCGGAATACGCCCCATTAACAACATCGTCGATGTTACCAACTATGTTATGTTGGAGTTTGGGCAGCCGCTCCACGCCTTTGACTACGATACCCTAACGGACCACCATATTATTGTCAGAAGGGCAAACAAGGGAGAGGTGATTGAATCTTTAGACGGCGTAAAGCGCAATCTCGATGAAAATATGTTGGTGATTGCTGACCCCTCCGGGCCGGTTGCAATTGCCGGGGTCATGGGCGGGTTGGCAACAGAAATCACAGCAAATTCGACAAATGTTTTGATTGAATCGGCCTATTTCGACCCTATCAACACAAGGAAGACTGCCCATCGGCTAGGGCTTCATTCCGAAGCCTCAACAAGGTTTGAGAAAACCATTGACCTAAACGGCTGCTTGAGGGCGGCAAGTAGGGCGGCGGAGTTGATCTGCGAGATCAGTGGTGGGGAGTTGATCGGCGGCGCCATTGACAATTATCCTTCGCCTTTAACTGAAAAAACTATTGCCTTGAGACCACAGCGTGTTTTTCATGTATTGGGCACGGAAATACCCACCGACAAGATAAAGGAGATTCTGACGGATTTGGAGTTTACCGTAGGGGAAAGAAACGATGAGTTGCTTGTAAAAGTCCCTTCTTTTAGGCCGGATGTA
>CAZKPV010000024.1:0-2952 GCA_964554735.1 uncultured Clostridia bacterium | reverse complement strand
TTGAGGAGGATTTAATTGAGGAAATAGCACGAATGTACGGTTACGGAAATATACCGGAAACCCTTCCTTTCGGCAATACAACCCGGGGTACAAGGACACAAAAACAACAATTTTTAGCCCAGGTGAGGGATGTACTGGCCTCGTCCGGATTAAATGAAGTGATAACCTATACATTTGGGCACCCAAGAGTGTCGGAACAAATAAATTTGCCCGAAGGCAGTCCCTTGCGCAATGTTGTAAAAATCATGAATCCCCTCAGTGAAGAACAATCTGTCATGAGGACACTCTTGTACCCGGATTTACTTAAAATACTACAGCGCAACCATAACAGGCAAAACTTGGACATGGCCGTGTTTGAAATCGGAAATGTGTTCCATCCGGTTGATGGGAAAAGACTTCCCGCCGAAAAAATGACACTTTCCGGCGCGGCGATGGGTGTTACCCCCAAGGCCTGGAACAAGCCCCCCGTGGACATGGATTTTTACTTCATGAAAGGAATACTGGGCAATTTACTAAAAACCGTTGGGGTCACAGGGGAGCAATTTATTGCCGAGGAGGACAACCCCTCCTTCCACCCGGGGCGCACGGCTGTAATCAAAATTGACGGTACCGCAATAGGGATTTTGGGTGAGATTCATCCAAATGTGCTTGAAAATATGGAGTTGGATACTAGGGTTGTTGCCTTTGAGCTGGACATCGAGGCCCTCCTGAAGGCAACCGATACGGTTAGAACTTTTAAGATGCTTCCGCGTTTTCCTTCCGTGGAACGTGATTTGGCGGTTGTCGTTTCCCGGAATGTGTTGGCAGGAGACATTATCGCAGCCATTAAACAAGTGGGGAGCGAATTCATGGAAAAGATCAATTTGTTTGATGTGTATACCGGCAAACAGGTTCCCGACAACTGCAAAAGCCTTGCCTTTTCCTTGAAATTCCAAGCCGAGGACAGAACACTAACGGATGCGGAAATAAACGAAATCATCGCAAACATAACCCGTGAGCTCGGGGAAAAATTTGGGGCAAAGTTAAGATCCTAGCAAGTAAAATGCATAATTTGGCAGGAATTTAACAAATTATGCCGAATAATGCAAGTAAAACCGGGCGGGGGTGCTATTGGTGCCTAAAGAGAGTAAAATAGAAAAAGTAAAGGTAGAAATATACGGTGAATCATATATATTAAAGGGTGACGCCTCACCGGAATATATGGAGATGCTTGCAGACTACGTCAACGAAAAAATGAATTACGTTGCCGAAAGGAGTGCAAGACTGCCATCAAGCAAGGTGGCTATTCTGACGGCCATCAATATTGCTGATGATTTGATGAAACTCAGAAAAGAAAACAGCAAAATGCTTGAACTGCTGGACGGTAGTAGCAACAAAAACGATAAGAATAATGATGTCAAAGATAGTAAAGATGATGGGAAAAAGAACAGTGGGAAAAAGACGAAGCGGGGCGGCCAAAACACCCGCAAGAAATAGATATACAACCATGAAAGGGACCGCGTTTAACGCAGTTCCTTTTTTGTAGGGTGGGGGGGGGAAGCGAGGGAGGCAAAGACGGTGTTGGGCATATCGGCGGCACAACAAATCGAAAAAATGAAGGAAATCCGCACTTGGCAAAGCGGAGGTATCCGGGCACCCCACAAACCTTTACTGATCTTGTATAGTCTTGGGCGTATCAGTAGAGGTGCACCCCGGTTGGTGCCTTACAGGGAAGCTAAAGAAGATTTGCGTAATCTTATAAGGGAATTCGGGCCCGTGCGTACCGCATACCACCCAAAATATCCTTTTCTGCGGCTTTCTAATGATGGGGACTTTTGGCAACTTAGAGGGGAGAGGGATTTAGATACATCCCTTGATTGGTCTGAACAGGATATAGAGGATAATCGAACCTGTGGCGGTTTTAGTGAGGAGGTCTATGCATACCTCAAGGACAATAAGGCAGCCCTTCACGATTTAGCGCGGTTTGTTCTTGATAAATATTTTCCTGATACCTTGCATCAGGATATCTTTGATCAGGTTGGCCTTAACTTGGAAGAAAAGGGTGGGCGTACTCGTAGCCCTGATTTTCGCAATAGGGTCCTGCGGGCCTATGAATATTCCTGTGCTGTATGTGGCTTCAATGTACGACTAGGGGACACTTTAGTAGCGGTAGAGGCGGCCCACATCAAGTGGCATTGCTGTGGTGGCCCGGATGACGAGGAAAATGGAATTGCGCTTTGTTCTTTGCACCACAAATTATTTGATAGGGGTGCTTTCACCCTTGACGAATCAAATGTTTTGCGGGTAGCCGAAAATGCTCACGGAACAAGGGGTTTTGAAGAATGGCTGATGCGTTACCATAATAAACCCATCCGGCAACCGCAAAGACCAGACTACTACCCGAACAAGGGTTATATTGATTGGCATATCCGGGAGGTTTTCCGTGGCCCTTCTCGTTATGGTGTGGGTTGAGGGGTAGGTGTCGGCGATTTGACGCCTACTTTAAAATAATATTTGCCCTAAAATCTTCGGAATGGTTTTGCATACCATTTAAGTGGGAATAATGGCTATCCCAACAAGTGGTAGGTTTCTATATGACCATATAAAATATAATCAGCGAGCAATTTATTTATGTGGTGCTTGCGGTGTTGGTTGTCAATTTGATAATTTAAAAGCCATTAAAAAATGTCGTCGACCCCCGGTAGCGTAAAAACCCCGGGGGATCGACGACATTTTTTTATTAAAGAAGTGCGCAAATAAAGGGTTTTAGAAATTTGCGTGGAATATTACAATATAACCCATTATTAGAAAGCCTAATTCTAGGGCATTCTAACGGGTTTGTAGCCTACCTATAAGGAATTGAAACGCGAACTGCTTAATTGTGTAGAGCATGGCATCTTCGTTTGTAGCCTACCTATAAGGAATTGAAACCATGGACAAGCTTTTTGCCGCATTCCGGAAGAATAGTTTGTA
>CAZKPV010000023.1:10462-16927 GCA_964554735.1 uncultured Clostridia bacterium | reverse complement strand
CTGGCTTCGGCTATGGCAGGGGGAGCAATCGCACTGATACTTTTAATTAAAAGAAAAGAGCTGGGACTGTTTTTAAGGAAAATCCTCTTGGTGTTCAGATCCGTGCTCTACCGTATACCCAGCGGTCGGATTTTTCCCACATTGGACGGGGCTAAACCGGGTGAGTCTTTTCCCTACGCCCTGGCTATCTTTATAGGTGTCCTTACCGTCTATCTGGCAGGTGAGGGTATTGTTTAATATGCTGAGAAGGGGACAAAGTGGCCAGTCCCTAGTGGAATTTGCCCTGGTGCTACCCCTTTTGGTTATCTTGCTCATGGGTATATTTGAATTCGGCAGGATATTTTCTTCCTATGTAGTGATCACCAATGCGGCCCGGGAGGGAGCACGCAGTGTGGTGGTAGGAAGGGGAGACACCCAGGTATCCGCCGATATAGTCAATATGGCCGGGGCATTGGATGTGGGCAATGTCACTGTCCGTATAAACCCGGCAGGGGAATCGAGGGTTAGGGGCAGTAGTGTAACTGTGGAGGTTGCCGGCGAGTTGGAGATAATAAGCCCGATTATTGGTAATATCATGCCCAACCCCTTCCCGGTTATGGCCGTTAGCACCATGAGGATGGAGTGAGGGAGGTTGTGTCGTGATCCCGCTCAATATTTTAAAAAATACAAGGGGTTCGGTGCTTGTCATTGTCTGCGCCGCTATGGTCCTCTTGCTAGGAAGTATGGCCATGGTTGCCGACCTGGGCAGGATGGCCGTGGCCAAGAGTAGGCTTTCCAACGCGGTTGATGCCGCCGCCTTGGCAGGGGTGCAAGAGCTCCCCGACACCGGGGTTGCTGCCATCGAAAGGGCCTTGAGTTACGCCGAGGCAAATGGGGTTCCCCGGGTGGATATAGAGGTTAATCTTGAAGGAGACAGCCTGATTAGGGTCCGGGGGGAACAGGGAGTAAATTTTCTGTTGGCGGGCATCCTGGGTTTAGGTCGGGGGAACATATCGGCAACAGCTACTGCCGTTAAGGGCGGAGTTGAAACTATTCATGGTGCCGCGCCATTTGCCGTTCCCCGTCACAACTACAGTTTTGGGGTAGAATATGAGTTAAAACAGGGTGCCCCCAACGATAGATCTTTGGGTCCGGGCAAATTTGGGGCGATAGATTTTTCTGATTTTGAAAAGGTGGCAGGCGGTGGGGCCAATGCCTACCGGCATTTTATCAGGAATGGTTATTCCGGAGAACTCAAGGTGGGCGACAGGCTTCCCCTTGAAAGCGGTAATATGTCCGGGCCGACCCGGCAGGGGATTACAATATTATTCGAAGGCTGCAAACACAATTGCAGGCCGGATAACTTTCATCCAGGCTGTCCGCGGATATTGATCGTACCCGTTTTTGACCCCGATGATGTGTCCGGCGGAAAAATTACCGTTGTCGGTTTCGGTGCCTTTTTGGTCAGTGAAATACCGGGTAGCGGCAACGAAAATACGGTCAGGGGATGTTTCCTGAGGACGGTGCCGGCCCCAAATTGCGAATACAGCATAGGTAGCGGACAGGAAAACTTTGGGCTCGAGGGAATAAAACTGATTGGATAATTGTTTGACTGGTGGTGGTGGGCCGTGAAAGCAAAACCAAGGATAAATGCCATACTTGTTCTGGCCCTTGTATTTGGCCTGGCGGCGGCCTGGGGGGTAACAAACTATTTGCAGAAAATAAAAGAGGATTACCGAGTGAGCAGTGATTTTAAAACGGTTGTTGTTGCTGCTACTAATATCCCGGCCAAAACAACAATCAAGCCGGAAATGCTACAAATCAGGGAGCTTCCCCGGGAGTACATACATAAATCCGCCGTGCCGGATATCCAAGATGTTAGCGGGAAAATCGCCACCCGTGATATCCGGTCGGGGGAACAAGTTTTAAAAGACAGGTTTTCCCCGAAAGGCGATGTAAAACAGGGGTTGGCCCACATAATCGAAGAAGGCCGGCGTGCTACAACAATAGCCGTGGACAGTGTTTCCGGCCTATCCGGCTTGCTCATGCCGGGGGACAGGGTGGACGTCTGGTCGACTGTAAAAACCGATGACGGGGTCTTCACCCGTATGGTGGTCCAAAACATCCTGGTTCTAGCCGTCAATGAAAAATTGTATGACGGCGAAAGTAGGGAAACTGTTAAGGAAGTCCCGCAAACCGTGACATTGGCCGTAACACCAACCGAAGCACGTTCACTTATACTTGCGGCGGAAGCGGGAAGTGTAAGACTGGCCTTGCGGGCCCCCGGCGATGCAACCAAGGTTGACTTGCCGGCACAAAGGCATACTAGCCTGACGCAATAGCGGGGATTAAGTTCAAATGGGGTGTTAGAAGTGGGAAAGGATAATTCGGCAAGGCAAATTTCAGTTATGATAGTTGATGATATTACCAACACCAGGGAAGATATCAAGAAGTTGCTCTATTTCGAGGAGGACATCAATGTAGTGGGTGAAGCGGAAGACGGGAAAGAAGCTATCAGGATAGCCGAGGAGCTTCGCCCGGACATTATCCTCATGGATGTAAATTTGCCGCGTATGGATGGCATAACGGCAACGGAACATATTTCGGTCAAGGTACCGGAATCCGCGATTATAATCATCTCCATCCAAGGCGAACAGGATTACCTTCGCAAAGCTATGGCAGCGGGTGCCCGGGACTATCTGGTAAAGCCTTTCAGTAGCAGTGATTTGTCCGAAACTATACGGAGGGTGGATTCCCTTACAGTAAAAAGAAGGCGCTTTTTTCTTTCCGAATATGAGGCTAGTGAAAAACAAGCATACAAGGTGGGGGAGCCTTCTAAAACCATCGTCTTCTTTAGCGGCAAGGGTGGAACCGGCAAGACTTCCGTGGCCTGCAATTTCGCGGTAGCCCTAGCCCAGCTCAGCAGGGAGGAGGTTGCCCTGATCGATGCCGACTTGCAGGGGGGGGACCTGTCCCTGCTATTGAATCTCGAACTGGTTTCAACCCTAGCCGACCTGGTCCGTGAAGATGAAATCGACCTGTCCACAATAGAGGAATATATGATTCCACATCTTTCCGGGGTGAAGGTGTTGCCTTCCCCGTCCGCACCGGATAAGGCCGAAAACATCGGGGGGGAACACCTAAAAATCATACTCGAATGCTTAAAGGAAAAATATAAATACATAGTCATAGACACTGCCGCACACCTGGATAGAAACCTGATTGCCGTCTTGGAAACGGCGGATGAAATAATCCTTGTCCTAAACCAGGATATGATGAGCCTAAAACAAACCGCCTTGGATCTGGAAGTCCTGGAAGCCCTTGGCCTGTCCAAAAACTCCTACCTTATACTGAACAAGAAAACCGGCGACCTAGGCCTAAAACAAAGCGATATTACCGGCACCTTAAAAAGGGAATTTAGGGCGGTTATCCCCAAGGATGAAAAAACGGTATTGAACTCGATAAACAAGGGTTTGCCTTATGTTATGGGTTATGCAAACACAGCCATAGCAAGAGTGTTGACGGAAACTGCCGCCATGTGGGTAGGCAAGGGGGATCAAACTCGGGACAAACCAGTTCAGAAGGCAGAAAATAAACCGCGTCCCAGAAAAGCTCTGGCAGGCATTTTTGGGTTTTAAGGGTGATAAGATGTGTCCATAAGCAACCTTTTTTCCAAACAAGAGGGCAGCAAATCAGAGAAAAAAGAGCCGGGAAATAAAACTATCTTGTCTAAATTGCACAAACAGGTTATCGATGGCCTAAAAGACATACCACAAAATTTTAGTGAGGAGGGGGGAACACTTTCCCGCCGAATTCGTGAGCTAGTGGATGAAATTAACGATAAAAACGACTATTTTCTTTCCAAAACTGAAAGGTGCAGGCTATCGGATGAAATAATAAATGATTCCTTGGGGTATGGTCCAATCACCCCGCTTTTGAAGGACCCGGAGATTACCGAGGTTATGGTCAATGATCCCCGCAATGTCTATGTTGAGCGAAGGGGGAAAATTGAGTTGAGCGGAGTGGAGTTTAGGGATACGGACCATATTATGAACATAATCGAGAAAATAGTTGCACCAATTGGGAGGCGTATTGACGAGGGGTGCCCGATGGCCGATGCCCGTCTACCCGATGGTTCCCGGGTAAACGCAATAATCCCCCCACTGGCCCTAGGTAGCCCGGTTTTAACTATTAGAAAGTTTTCCAGAGATCCTATTACGGATGAAAAGCTCATCGAACTGGGAAGCGTGAACAAGGACATGGCGGATTTTTTGGAGGCCTGTGTTCGCTCCCGCTTAAATATCCTTGTTTCCGGCGGCACGGGGAGTGGAAAAACAACCACTTTAAATGTACTTTCTGCTTTTATACCCGAGGACGAACGGATTATAACCATTGAAGACGCCGCCGAGCTGCAACTGAAGCAGGAACACGTGATAACGCTAGAAAGTAGGCCGCCCAATATTGAGGGAAAAGGTGCCGTTACCATTCGGGATTTGGTCAGAAACAGCCTACGAATGCGTCCTGACAGGATCATTGTTGGAGAAATACGGGGTGGAGAAGCCCTAGATATGCTTCAGGCCATGAATACGGGGCACGATGGATCGCTTACTACAGGTCATGCAAATTCACCACGTGATATGCTTGCACGCTTGGAAACAATGGTTCTGATGGCCGGGATGGATTTACCCATCCGTGCCATCAGGGAACAAATTTCCTCGGCCATTGATCTGATTATCCACCAAAGCAGGATGAAGGACGGCAGTCGCAAAATCACCCACATTACAGAGGTTCAGGGAATGGAAGGGGACGTTGTGGTCTTGCAGGATCTATATCGTTACAAGTTAACAAGACTTGCAGGGGGGAAACTGGAGGGAAACTTTGTTTTTACGGGAATCTGCCCAAAGTTTATTGACAGGCTGGAGTCGTCCGGCTACCGCATGAAGTTGGGGAAATTTTACAATGAATGGGGTTACTAAATGGACATCATGTTCTTGTTTGTAATGGTCTTCGCCGCTACATTTCTTATCTTTCTTACCTTTTACAAGGATACGGAACAGCAAAGGCAAGAAGTTGAACAAAGGCTGTACAGGGCCGTATCGCAAGCCTACGGTAAAAGGAAACTCGTATCGGCAGACCAGGACGGCATAAAAGGAAAGAATACCATACAAGGGCTTTTGCGCCGGACATCAGGGATTTTTGCTAAACGTAAAATAAGCAAGAAAATGGATATTCAGCTAACCAAGGCCGACATTCCGTTAAAGGGTGAGGAGTTCACTGTAATTGTTTTTGCCCTGGCGGTGCTGGCGTTTTTGCTGGTTTTGATTTTATCCGGTAGCCTAAAAACAAGTATAATGTTTGGCCTGATAGGGGCGGCCCTACCTTTTTTGTATGTTAAAAGGGCCAAGGATGAAAGATTGCTAAAATTGGATGATCAAATAACCGATGCCATAACAATCCTTACCAACTCCCTCCGTTCCGGCTATAGTTTTTTGCAGTCCTTGGATATGGTGCGCAAGGAGCTGCCCCCGCCGCTAAAAACGGAGCTAGCTAGAACGATCAGGGAAATAAATCTGGGTGTTCAGGTAGAGGAGGCATTGTCTAACTTGGCCGGGAGGAGCGGTAGCAGGGATATGGATATGATTGTAACGGCGGTCCTGATACAACGGCAGGTAGGCGGAAACCTCGCTGAGATACTGGACAAAATCAATGAAACAATAAACGAAAGGCTGAAAATCAAGGGGGAGGTTAGAACATTAACCGCCCAAGGCCGCATTTCCGGCTTAATCATTGGCCTTTTGCCCTTGGCCCTTGCATTAATCCTCTTTACCGTCAATGCGGACTATATGATGACCTTATTTGAAAACACCCTGGGGCTGTGTATGGTGGGGGCGGCGATAATCCTGGAATTGGTGGGCTTTGTAATGATTAGGCGGATAATAAATATAGAGATTTGACGGGTGATAATATGATACCGGAATATATCGGCATTTGTGTATTTGGTTTTGTGTTTTGTTTTTATCAGTGGTTGAGGCGGCTTTTGGACAGGGATAGGGATACAGTTTCCAGGAGGATAAAAGCGGCGGTCGGTCGGCGCGGAAGCGTAAGCATCAGGGATGAGGAGTTAGGCCTTCCTGTACACCAACGGATTTTTAGGCCTATGCTGAAAAAGATTGCAGCCCTCATTTCCAAAGGACTCCCCCAACAAAAGGAAACCGCCCTAGAAAGGAAGATGGTCAGCGCCGGTTATCCGGCGGGTATAAGCCCGCGGGAATTCCTGGTGCTAAATTATACTTTCCTAATAATAGCCGCGGGTTTGTTCTATTTTGGGAGTATAAATCTTTCCTTGAATATTTTACAGGTCATCGCGATAACATGCCTGGGGGGATTTGTGGGATGGTCCCTACCCGGCTGCTACCTGGGAAAATTGATCAGGGGTCGGCAGGAAAGGGTGCGCCGGGAGTTGCCGCAGGTACTTGATTTGTTAAC
>CAZKPV010000023.1:6200-10452 GCA_964554735.1 uncultured Clostridia bacterium | reverse complement strand
TAGCGTGGAGGCCGGACTCGGCTTCGACGGGGCCATAAAAAAAGTCACAGAAAAGGTGCCCGGAGTACTTGCGGTCGAACTGCAAAAGATGCTAGCGGAAGTAAATATGGGCAAGCCGCGCCGGGAAGCCTTGCGTGAACTTGCCGATCGCCTACAGGTGGATGATTTCTCCAGTTTTGCCGGGGCCGTCATCCTGGCCGACAGGCTGGGTATTAGTATTGCAAATATTTTGCGCGTTCAATCCGCCCAGATAAGGCAAAAATATCGGCAAAAAGCAGGGGAAAGGGCCATGCAGGCACCGGTCAAAATGCTTTTCCCCATGATATTTTTTATCTTTCCGGCCATATTTGTGGTACTCCTGGGCCCCGCCCTGATAAAGTTGGCGGGGGTGCTCCTGTAATGATGGTTTATAATTCCACAAGGGGAAGGCTGGTCGCCTCCACTACCGAGTTTGCCGTTAGCTTCTTGGGTCGCCTGAGGGGCCTTTTGGGTCGCGGTAGCATTCCAGACACCCATGCGCTCTATCTCTACCCCTCAAATGCAATACACACCTGTTTTATGGCTTTCGATATCGACATTTTATTTATGAATATGTGTGGGTGGGTGGTACATATTGAAAACAGGGTCAAACCATTCAAATTCACAGGAAGGATAAAAGATGCACATTATGTAATCGAATTGGCGGCGGGTAGGGCGGACTCCACGGCCACTCTCGCCGGCGATCAACTCCTGTTTTGCAAACGATAAAGAATAGGGGAGGAGCAGAAAATATGAAAACAGTATCCTTAGCGGCAAGGTTAAGCAAGTCTTTTAGTTTGTTAGCGGCCGTGTTAATCGCCGTGTGCGGGGCATCCTTATATTATTCGATGGTTGCACTCAAACCTATCTATGACAGGGATGTAATTTGGGTAGCCCTTGTGGCCGGTGAAATCCTGGTTATTTCTGTCATTATGATGATGGTTACCCGCAGGCTTTGCTCTAAGCATCTGGAAAAGCAACTTGGGGAACTCAAAACCGGGGCGCAAAGGCTCGCAGCCGGAGATTTTTCCGGACGGTTACAAGTTTTTGGTCAGGATGAGTTGGGAAGTTTCGCAAAGGCAATGAATAATTCAAACACCTACCTGGTAAATTTGCTCAAATCTGTATATGCAATCTCGGGGGAGCTAGTAAAAGCAACGGAACAACTGAGTGAATTGGCGGCTGAAAGCAGTGGCTACAATCTATCCCTTGGAAAAGATACCCACAATTTAGGGGCCCAACTTGTGTCCCATCAAGAAGGTTTTGCCGGGATTCAAAATAGTTTACATAAGGTATTTCAACAGATAAACCTTTTGCGTGAAAATAGCGACAAATATATACAGAACATGGATCAGGTGTCACAAATGATGGGTGAACTGGAAATGACCCTAAGCAAGACCGGAAAACATTTGCTTGCCCATTCCCAAGCTATTGGTGAAAATTGTGACTCCCTTGTGGAAACAGCCGAGAAAGCCGCGGCTATTGAGGATAAGGTTGAGGCCATAAAAAGTTTCATTCAAAATATTAAGGAGATTTTGTTGAGCATTGCCCTCGAAGCAGCAAAGGAGGGTAAACCAGAACTGGCGGAAAAGGCACGTATACTCAATAACATTTCCCATGATCTTATATCCGGTGTGGATAAAACCATTGTCGATTTGGTGGACTTAAGAGGGCTGACTAATACCTCCGTCGACCTCCTTAAGGAAGGCCGGGAGCATCTAACAAATATAGGTGAAGAGTTCCATGTAACAAGTGTATCTTTTCAGAATGTGAAGGAGAACACAGACAACTGCCTAGATGATTTCCGTGGGTTGGATGATTCCATCAGATCTACTTGCCGGGAATGTACGGGGCTACAGAATCAACTGGATGCTAAAATGGCCTTTACAGGTAATATATTGGAGGCCATGGCAGGGGTAAAGGCGTCAGTTAAACTCATTAACGGCAGGGCAAAAACTATACAAGCGCCCGTTCGGCAAATAGAACGGGCAACGAAGAAATTGCAAA
Source organism: uncultured Clostridia bacterium (assembly GCA_964554735.1). Classification (GTDB taxonomy): domain Bacteria; phylum Bacillota; class Desulfotomaculia; order Desulfotomaculales; family CAZKPV01; genus CAZKPV01. Next base: position 8,427 of record CAZKPV010000023.1, on the reverse strand, counting down.
ATCTGTCGCTTCAGTTTAAAACTTGATATCAATTATCATGGCAAGAAAGAGGAGGAAAAGGTATGGGCTCGATATTTTAAACATTACCCAGGCATTTTCCTTGGTTGGCTTAAAATATACATATATGCTGTAGGCTACTGAGATTGCACCGGTTACCAAAGCTATCGACAGATAATATATGCCAAAGCCTCCGTAAATGTAGATTAATATGGAGAAGATGTACATCAAGATTACTGTTGCAACTATGCAGTGTAGAGCCTTTTTTATGTCTACTACGGCGGAAAACATAGGAACTTTTACTTTGCGGTAGTCATCGCTGTAAAAGATAGCTAGGCTCCATATGTGATTTGGTATCCATAAAACCACGACCGCCCCTATTAGGAAGGGCAACAATTCCAGGCTTCCCTTGACGGCCGCCCAACCAAATAGGGCCGGCATTGCCCCGCTAAAGCCGCCTAATATTATATTCCAGGTGCTTTTTCTTTTCAACCAAATACTGTATATGAAAAGGTAACCGAAGGCACCCGCGATAATACACAGGGAAGACAGGTAATTAATCTGCCATGCAATTACCACGGCGGCCAATAGCTGAAATATCCCCCAATAGAGGGCCCTCTCCGCCGGATATATTCTACCGGACGGTAGGGGCCGTTTTTTGGTCCGCTCCATAATCATATCGAGATCCAAATCTATATAGCAACTGATTGTATTGGCGCCCCCACAGCCCAGTGTTATGGCAATCAGGGCAGGGATTAAAAAAGGCAAAGGCAGGCTTTCCCCACCGGCGGCCACAAACATGGTGGCCCAGGCCGTAAATACCAGCAGGGCAACCGATGCCGGCTTTGTGACCTCCAAATAGTTTAGAATAGACTGTCTTATGTTAATTGGATTGATCTGGACATTACGTTCCAAGTTTCTTCCTCCTGATAAAAAATTGTATTACGGTTAAACACATACTAATCTTCGCTAAAAACAATGCTTTTCCTTCCAATATAATATATAATTAATAAGTGTTCTTCTTGACAAAACCAGTTACAAAGTCAATAATAAGGCTAGTTGATAATCATACTCATTATCATGGCGATGAACTAGCTACAAACATAATACTTGTTTACGGGGGGACAGGGCTTTGAAGATGAAGCAGCTACCTCTTTCCGAGGTTAAAACCGGGCAATCATGTAAAGTGATTGATATAGCTACAGGTTGTGGGCTTTGTAAAAGAATGGAAGCATTAGGTGTCCGGCCGGGCAAGGTGATTAGGAAAGTAGGTTCTGTTTTCGCACGCGGGCCAATAGTAGTCGATGTAGATGGTTTCCAACTGGCCATAGGCCATTGCAAAGCATGTAGGGTGCTAGTGGAGGTTGAAGATTCTTGAAGAAAGTTTTGCTAATGGGAAACCCCAATGTGGGTAAAAGTGTATTGTTTTCTCAGTTGACTGGTGCTCGCGTAATTATCTCTAATTACCCGGGCACTTCGGTTGAATATACCAAGGGGCTAATCACCTTCAAGAATGAAAAGACAGAGGTAATGGAAGTAATAGATGTGCCCGGCACTTATGATCTGGAACCGTCCTGTAAGGCGGAAGAAGTTGCCGTTAAAATGATACCGGAAGGTGATGTGGTAGTCAATGTTCTCGATTCTACCAACCTAGAAAGAAACCTCTACCTGACCCTGAGTCTTCTAGAAAGAGGGGTCCCTATGGTTGTAGCCCTGAATATGTGGGACGAGGCCGTCCGCAAGGGTATCAAAATTAATTTTGTAGAACTGGAAAGGCTCTTAGGTGTACCCGTTGTGCCAACCGCCGCCCTTTCAGGTGTCGGACTCAGACGGCTAGTTGCCGCCCTTTCCAAAGCAAAGAGGCGGCCGCCCCGGACAAGGAGCAGAGAGGAGCGCTGGTCTGATGTCGGCAAAATTATCAAGAAGGTGCAGATAATTACCCACCGACATCGTACCCTTCTGGAAAGCCTACAGGACGCCAGTGTACGCCCAGTTTCTGGTGTGCTGATTGCCGCTCTTGTGTTGTTTGCAACCTTCAAAACTATTATTTTTCTGGGTGAAGGCCTTATCGAGAATGTATTTGAGCCACTTTTCGAAACTTTCTATCTACCGCTGATGTTAAGGCTGAGTGACATATTGGGACCGGGAACCTTTTGGCATGATCTTGTAATAGGTAACGTGATCAATGGGACCCTCGATTTTGAAGAGGCCTTTGGTTTACTGACAACCG
>CAZKPV010000023.1:0-6190 GCA_964554735.1 uncultured Clostridia bacterium | reverse complement strand
CATACCTTTTGGAGTTGTTCTGCCCTATATCTTTTCTTTCTACCTAATTTTGTCTTTTCTCGAGGATTTGGGTTATTTGCCACGTTTGGCTGTGGTGTTGGATCGTTTTATGCACCGGGTCGGTCTACATGGTTACTCCATCATACCCATGATACTCGGATTAGGCTGTAATGTCCCGGCGGCTTTGGCGGTCCGCAATTTGGAAAACAGGCGTGAACGTTTTATAACCAGCGTACTGATGGCCATCGTAATACCCTGTATGGCTCAGTTGGCCATAATTTTTTCCCTCGTGGGGAAAAGGGGCGGAGACTATCTGTCGGTGGTTTTCGCCACTTTGATGCTCATATGGGTTGTTTTAGGCGTCCTTACCGACCGTACCCTGAAGGGCTACACCCCATCCATGCTAATTGAAATTCCTCCTTACAGGATACCTAACCTTCCTTCCATGCTAAAGAAGCTGAAAATGCGTATCGAGCACTTTATTGCCGAGGCCGTGCCCTTGCTTCTTATAGGCATAGTCTTTGTCAACATGCTTTACTTTACGGGTGTTATCGAAACCCTTGCCCGGGCGGTAAGTCCGGTAGTTACCGGGATAATGGGCTTGCCGGGGGAATCTGTATCCACTATGTTGGTAGGGTTTTTGCGCAAGGATGTTGCCGTGGTCATGCTGGAACCACTGGGTCTGACTGCCAAGCAGATGGTGATCGGCAGTACCGTTCTGGCGGTATATTTTCCATGCTTCGCCACTTTCATGGTCTTATTGAGGGAGCTAGGCGGCTCGGATATGGCCAAGGCCACGCTTATTATGTTAACTACCGCGGTGGTAACAGGGGGGCTTTTGAACCTAGTGCTAGACAGCCTGCTCAGTCCTTTAATGACTTCAGTTGCTTTCATAGCCGCCGCCTTATTTATAGCCTTTAGGTTTGGCGGGGGGTCGGAGGAAAAGGAACTTCATGACATAGATATGACCTCGACGGAAAACGGGGGGACAGTCGGTTACAACTAAATACCACCTAGATATCAGTTGCGGACACGGAAACAATTTTCCATTGCTGTACGTCAAACAGCCCGCGGTTGGTCAGTTTTAACTCAGGAATAACCGGAAGAGACAAAAAGGACAGGGTCATAAAGGGATCATGCTCCCTTTTTACCCCCAGTTTCCTTGCAAGCGCGTTAAGATGTTGTAGGGCCTTGTTCACTACGGAAACAGGCTTTGGCGTCATCAGCCCGCCGATAGGTAGCGGTAGAGTGCCAAGGGTTTTACCACCGGATACCACCGCAAGACCGCCTCCTAGGCCGGCAACAGCTTCGGCGGCAACCAGCATGTCTTCATCGCTAACCCCCACAACAACCAAATTGTGTGAGTCATGGGCTACTGAGGAGGCCAGGGCGCCTTCCCGAAGCCCAAATCCGTGCAAGAGGCCCAGGCCAATGGTTCCCGTGGCATGGTGGCGTTCCGCCACCGCCAGCTTTACGATATCCTGCACGGGATCAGCCTCAAAATAACCTCCTACTACCGGGGGTTCCATGACTATTTTTTCGGTAACGATTTGGTGGGGTATTAACCCGATTACCAGGGCCTTCTCACTTCCCCCGGATGCTATTTTTAATTGTCGGGGTGCAATTGCTCGCATCTTAAAACCGGGTTGGTTAAAAGCCATCTTTCTTTTGGCCACGAGAGGCCCCGTTAGCTCACCCTTATAGGCGACCATTTTCCCACCGCTGTAAACGGCATGGGGTTCAAAGTTTTCCAAATCGTTGGCAACCACCAGGTCGGCCCGGTAGCCAGGGGCTAGGGCTCCGTAGTTATGTAGGCTAAAGTAGCGGGCCGTATTAATGGTGGCCATACCAAGGGCCGTTACGGGCCTTATACCCTTGGAAACAGCCATACGGAGCATGTGGTCTAGGTGACCTTCGGCCAACAAATCATGGGGATGCCTGTCATCACTTACCAGTGAACAGTGGCATGCGTTGTTATCATTGACGACGGCAAGCAAATCTAACAGGTTTTTTGAAGCCGACCCCTCCCGGAGCATTAACTGCATCCCCAGGCGTAGGCGTTCCCGCGCCTCATCGGGGTCAACGCACTCGTGGTCGGAGGCAATGCCTGCCAATTTGTAGGCGGCCAGTTCCTTTCCGGTGAAACCCGGTGCATGGCCGTCAATTAACTTACCATAGTCTTTGGCGAGTTTAATTTTGGCCCAAACCTTTTCATCCCCTTCTAAGACACCGGGGACATTCATGAGTTCTGCCAGGCCCAGTACCCGGGGGTGACTAAAGTAGGGAAGCAGATCCTTTGCTTCCAAACGGGCACCGGAATCCTCCATATCTGTTGCGGGAACACAGGAGGGGAGGGTAAAAAAAACATTTAACGGCAAACCTTCACTTGCCGCCAACATGTAATCAATACCGTCCGTCCCCCAAACATTGGCTATTTCGTGAGGGTCGGCGATTACAGTTGTTGTCCCCCGAGGCAGGACGGCCGCCGCGTATTCCTCGGGGGAAACCATACTGCTTTCAAGGTGTACATGTCCGTCAATCAGGCCCGGGTATACATAACGTCCCTCTAGATTCACTTCCTTTTGACCGGTATATGAACCGATACCCACAATCACATCCCGGGAAACAGCAATATCGGCCGGATAGATTTCACCCGACAAAACATTTACCAGGCGGGCATCTTTTAGAACCAGCGGTGCTTTTTTCCTCCCTAATGCGAAGGGCAACAATTGACGGTAATCCACTTCCGGCATCCTCCTTTAAACAAAGAACCTGATCATAAAAAGTAAGGACAGTATCCACATAGTCACACTTATTTTATGGGCTTTCCCGGCCAAAAGATGGAGGAAGGTGTAGGCCAAAATGCCAAAAACGATTCCTTCCGCTATACTGTAGGCAAAGGGCATCATTACGATAGCCAAAAAGGCGGGGATGGCTTCCAGGTAATCCGAAAAATTTATCTTCATCACCGGTTCCATCATAAAGATTCCCACAATAATCAGGATCGGTGCGGTAGCCTCACCCGGCACAATCCCAACCAAGGGCGAAAAGAAAAGGGCAACTAAAAACAGTACCCCGGCTACAACGGCGGTTAAACCGGTGCGGCCGCCTTCCGCAACCCCTGAGGCACTTTCCACATAAGTTGTGACGGTGCTTGTACCCATCATAGAGCCGGTAACTGTGCCGATGGCATCGGCCATCAATGCCTTGTTGGCCCGCGGTAGGTTTCCGTCCTTATCCAGCATGCCTGCTTTACTGGACACACCGATCAAGGTACCTATTGTGTCAAATAAATCTACAAAAGTAAAAGCAAATATGACCGGTATGAGCCCAAAAGTTATAACTTCCTTAAAACCTATGGTAAATGCACCCAGGGTTTCGGTAACAGGAGGGGGGGCGCTAAAAATCCCAAAGTTTTCAAGGCTGGTAACCCCAAAGGGAATGCCCAACACGGTAGTGAACACGATACCTATGAGCAGTGCGCCTTTGACCCGGCGCACAACCAGGATTCCGGTGATAATGATACCTAAGGCTGCAACGATAACACCGGGCTCCCGGAAATTACCCAAGGACATCAATGTATCTGGATTAGACACTATAATGCCGGCACCGGAAAAACCGATAAGAGCGATAAAAAGCCCTATCCCGGCACTGACGGCTAGCTTCAAAGACATGGGAATGGAGTTGATTATTGCTTCCCGGGCTTTGGTTAAAGTTAATATAATAAAAATAATGCCGGAAATAAACACGGCGGCAAGGGCAGCTTGCCAGGACAGACCCATCTGCATTACGACGGTATAGGTAAAGTAGGCGTTGAGACCCATTCCGGGGGCCAAGGCGAATGGGTAGTTGGCAAAAAAGCCCATTATAAAGGTTGCCAAGGCCGCGGCAATACAGGTTGCGGTAAATACGGCACCCCAAGGCATCCCGGCATCACTGAGTATGGAAGGGTTGACGAAAATAATGTAGGACATGGTCATAAATGTAGTGATACCGGCGAGTACTTCAGTTCTGACATCTGTGTTGTTCTCTTGTAGCTTAAACAGCGACAAAAATGACATGATTTTTCTCCTCCTTCAAAAATAAAATTGGCTTTATCTGTAAGCCAATGGGGCACATAATGTGCTTCTTTGTCGATTTATTCTTTGTTATAGACGGCAACTCCTTCTTTGTAAGGTATTTTTTATTAGTTTACATAACGCTTATTAGCGGAACCAAAAGGCGGGTTATGAACCATTTTTCTTTTTACCGAAATGCAGCAATATGCGTTCCACGGGAAATTCATCGGATTTGGAGATGCCCAGGCACTTCCCACAACCGTCGCATATTTTATCGGAATCTAAAACACAGACGAAACACTCACAGCAATTATCGCAAATTTTGCTCTCATCAAGAATGCATCTTTTTGGTTTTTTAACTAACTTATCATGGTCATTTGCCAATTTAATATACACCCTTATGTTGCCCTTTAACTATATTTTAAAAAATTATTTAGGCCAGTGCATTAGAAATGCGGTAAGTTGTATAAACCTCTGGTTGAAGCGTCTGTATTGTCTATTTAAGTAACAGATGAAAAAGAAAAACCCGCCTCTTATTTGGACGGGTCGGGAAAATATCTTACTTGGGTAAAATTATTATGACGGATAATAAGGTGTTTTATTTTTTTCATCCTCGCCTATGAGTTCATAATCTACCTTGGTTTTTTCAGCCAATTTGGTCTGTAAAAATTTGGGTGCTACTTGGGGGAATAAGGCCATTGAAATTACATCTTCATCTTTTTGCATATAGGGTGCCGCTTCTTTCCTGGCCACCGGCATTTCCGGCTCTATCAGGTCCGCCGGCCGGCATGTTATGGGCTCCTCGGCACCGATTATCTTTTTGCGAACCTCCTCATTGACCTTCCCCGGAGGCTTGCCGTAATATCCCTTCATATATTTTTTCACTTCATTAGTCGCCATCTTGTAGCGTTCCCCCAGTAGGACGTTTAACACGGACTGGGCGCCCACGATCTGGCTGGAAGGCGTAACAAGGGGTGGATAACCGAAATCCTCACGGACACGCGGCACTTCGGCCAGGACCTCAGGCAATCTGTCTAGGGCGTTTTGCTGCTTTAACTGTGACAGGAAATTCGAAATCATACCACCGGGTACCTGGTACTGTAATACCTTCACATCAACGCTCTTTGATGCGGCGTCAAATTCGGCATACTCTTTTCTTACCTCCCGGAAATAGTCGGATATCTCGGCCAGTAAATTTAAGTCTAACCCGGTGTCATAGGGTGTGTTCTTTAAGACGGCTACCATTGTTTCCGTGGCCGGTTGTGAGGTCTGCAAGGCCATGGATGAGATGGCGGTATCGATAACATCTACCCCCGCCTCCACGGCCTTTAAACAGGCCATTGCGGCCATTCCACTAGTATAATGGGTGTGAAGCTGAATAGGTATATTGAGCTCCTCTTTTAGACGCTTGATCAGATAGTAGGCCGGATACGGTTCCAAAATCCCGGCCATGTCCTTGACACAAATTGAGTCGGCACCCAGTTCCTGCAACTCCCTACCCATTTTCACATAATAATCTTCATTATGAACCGGGCTGATGGTATAAACTATAGTTGCCTGTACGTGACCACCTTCACGTTTGGTAATCTCCATAGCCTTTTTCATGTTACGTATATCATTTAGCGCGTCAAAGATTCTTAAAATATCCATGCCGTTTGCTATGGTTTTGGTAATAAAAGAATCCAAAACATCATCGGCATAATGTTTGTACCCCACCACATTTTGGCCGCGCAGAAGCATGGAAAATGGCGTTTTTAAATGCTTTCGCAATGTACACAAACGCTCCCACGGGTCCTCATCTAAAAATCTCATACAACTGTCGAAAGTTGCTCCACCCCATACTTCCAAAGAGTGAAAACCTACGGCGTCAATCTTTTCACAGATAGGAATCATGTGTTCGGTTTTCATCCTGGTTGCCAACAGGGATTGGTGAGCATCCCTGAGCGTGGTATCCATAATCCCCACTTTTTTGGGTTTAATTTCGGACATGTGAGTTCCTCCTCGGTACTATCATTTATTAACCTGCTCCAGTACTTTTTTAACAGAGTCGATGGATTTTTGCAAGGCGGCTTTTTCTTCCACGGTTAAATCAACCTCAATAACCCTTTCAATACCGTTACCACCTATAATAA
>CAZKPV010000022.1:0-17196 GCA_964554735.1 uncultured Clostridia bacterium | reverse complement strand
GAGGAAACGCTTGGCGAGCGAATCAACGAAATGCGGGTGGATCAGGCAATGGAAAAAAATCCATCCGTGATTGCAGCCAACTGTCCATTCTGTATTACCATGTTTGAAGACGGTCTCAAGTCAAAGGACGCGGAAGAGGATATCAAGGTAACTGATTTGGCGGAATTGGTTGTACAAATGTTAAAAGATATTGACTAACTATTGGTATAAACAACTGGTCCGGCAGTACCAGATACAAAACTGCCCGCTTTTAACAATTTAAACATTTTTATAAGGGTTGGTGATGTCGGCGTGAGAGATGTCTATATAGTGGGCGGTGCCAGGACAGCAATTGGAAATTTTGGTGGCTCACTAAAAAACTTCAAAACCGTGGATCTGGGATCGCATGTGCTCAGGGAAGTGCTAAAAAGGGCTAACCTTAAACCCAAGGCTTCCGATAGCATCAAAGACCTGGGCCCGGAAGCCCTAAAGGATCAGGGAATCATTGAGTTGGAAAAAGAAAGTCAAAAGTGGGATGAAGATGCTCAGGAAGCCCACATTGACGAGGTGATTATGGGTAATGTACTCCAGGGGGGTCAGGGTCAAAACGTAGCCAGACAGGCTATGGTCCGTGCGGGTATACCTAAAGAAACCTGCGCGTTTACCATAAATAAAGTTTGCGCGTCCGGGTTAAAATCTATTACTCTAGGTGCCCAAAGCATCATGACCGGACAGGCCGAACTGGTTGTAGCCGGTGGTATGGAATGTATGAGTGCCGCCCCCTACATACTTCCCAAGGCCCGCTGGGGTTACCGAATGGATGTTACCAGTCGCGGCGAAATGCTTGACTTGATGGTGTTTGACGGCCTGTATGAAATATTTTACGACTACCATATGGGCGTAACCGCGGAAAATATTGCCGAAAAGTATGGAATAAGTAGGCAGGAACAGGATGAGCTGGCCTTGCTAAGCCACCAGCGTGCGCGGAAGGCTATCAAGGACGGTATTTTCAAAGATGAGATTATACCGGTTATGGTTCCGCAAAGGAGAAAGGACCCCATTGTCTTTGATACCGATGAAAGACCAATGGATACTAGTTTAGAGAAAATGGCCAGACTCCCCGCAGTCTTTAAAAAAGGCGGCACGGTAACCGCAGGGAACGCCTCCGGGATAAACGATTGTGCCGCGGCGGTTATATTGGCATCGGAGGAAAAAGCCAAAGAGCTGGGCATGAAGCCGCTAGTTAAAATCCGGGCCTTTGCATCCGGTGGGCTTGACCCGGCCTATATGGGCCTGGGTCCCATACCGGCTGTCAAAAAGGCGCTTAAACTTGCTGGTTGCACTATGGATGACATTGACCTTGTCGAGTTGAATGAGGCATTTGCTTCACAATCCATTGCCTGTCTGAGGGAGTTGGACATGGACCTGGATAAGGTTAACCCCTTGGGAAGCGGTATTTCATTGGGCCACCCAATTGGATGCACGGGTACAAGGGTTACCGTGACCTTGATGAATGAAATGAAAAGAAGAAACCTACAATTGGGTATGGCGACCATGTGTATTGGCGGCGGGCAAGGTATGGCTATGATTGTAGAAAATATTTAAGGGGACGTATAGATATGGAAATTAAAAATATTATGGTAATAGGTGCCGGTCAAATGGGCTCGGGAATTGCACAGGTAGCGGCAACCGCCGGATATAGTGTAATTTTGAACGATATTAAAGAGGACTTTGTTCAGAAGGGTCTAGGCATTATAGAGAAAAACCTCAACAGAAGCGTGGAGAAGGGTCGCATAGACGAAGGCAAAAAAGAAGAAATTTTGAAAAACATTAGGATTTCCACCAGCCTCCAGGATGCATCGGACGCGGATGTTGTCATTGAAGCTATAGTGGAAAATATCGATATCAAGGCCAGCGTTTTTAAGGATTTAGATAAGTTCTGTCCGGAACATACCATTTTGGCCACCAACACATCTTCCTTACCTATAACAGAAATTGCAGCCTTTACCGAAAGGCCCGAAAAGGTCATTGGTATGCATTTTATGAACCCTGTTCCGGTAATGAAGTTGGTTGAAATAATCAAGGGTCTGGCAACTTCGGATGAAACTTTCGATGTAATTGAAGACCTCAGCAAAAAAATGGGTAAGGTCCCCGTGGAGGTAAACGATGCACCGGGCTTTGTATCCAACCGGGTGCTTTGTCCAATGATTAATGAGGCGGCCTATACGGTTTATGAAGGTATAGCAACACCGGAAGCTGTTGACCAGGTGATGAAATTGGGCATGAACCATCCGATGGGTCCGCTCGCCTTGGGGGATTTGATAGGGCTTGATACAGTACTTGCAATTATGGAAGTACTGCATGAGGGATTTGGGGATTCCAAATACCGCCCTTGTCCACTACTCAGAAAATATGTTGCAGCCGGATGGTATGGTCGTAAATCCGGACGTGGTTTTTATAAATATAGCTAATTCCAAAAATAGGTGGTGTACACAATGAGCTGGAAAAACATTCTTGTTGAAAAAAGAGATGAAGCGGCGATTATAACCATTAACCGTCCGGAAGTGCTAAACGCCCTAAACAACGAAACTGTCAGCGAGCTAAGACAGGCCGCTCTCGAGTTGGAAAAAGACGATGCTGTCAAGGTAATTATAATCACCGGCCAGGGCGAAAAGGCTTTTGTTGCCGGTGCGGATATCACTTTCATGAGCAACCTTACCCCGCTTGAGGCGAGGGATTTTGGTAAAGAAGGCCAGGAAACCATGCGGATCATCGAAAATTTATCCAAGCCGGTTATAGCGGCTGTCAATGGATATGCCTTGGGCGGCGGCTGTGAACTTGCCATGGCCTGTGACATTAGGATTGCCTCCGAAAGCGCCAAGTTCGGCCAACCCGAGGTAAACCTAGGTATTATGGCTGGATTCGGCGGTACTCAACGACTGACCCGACTAGTCAACCCGGGCATAGCCAAGGAACTGCTTTTTACTGCCGATACGATTGATGCCCAAACTGCCTTCCGCATTGGTCTAGTGAACCACGTCCTACCGGGCAAAGAACTTTTGCGATTTTGCCTAAACATGGCCGAACGCATTGCCTCCAAGGGGCCGGTTGCCGTAAGGCTTAGCAAGGAAGCCGTAAACGAAGGTTTGGAAATGGATTTGGACAAGGCCATTGCCCATGAAGCCGACCTGTTCGGCATAACCTTTTCTACGGAGGACAGAAAAGAAGGGATAGATGCCTTTATAGGTAAGCGTAAAGCAACATTTAAAGGCAGGTAAATAATTTACTTGGGAGTTAATATTTATGGAATTTTATGAGGTTATAGAAAAAAGGAGAAGCATACGCCGATATAAGGATACACCCATCAAAAAAGAAACTATTGAAACCATACTAAATGCGGCGCGTCTTGCACCTTCCTGGAAGAATCTTCAGTGCTGGAAATATATCGTTATAGATGATTTCCCCATGAAGGAATCAATTTTAAAGGCCTTTGAAAAAAGCAATCCGGGGAAAAAGTCTATTAAGGCGGCGCCCGTCCTAGTGGTACTTTGCGCCAAGCCGGCCGCCTCGGGCCTGGTTGGGGATAAGGAGTATTATTTAGTGGACGCGGGTATAACTATGGAACATTTGGTGCTAGCCGCCTGCAATGAAGGCCTGGGTACCTGTTGGTTGGGTCTGTTTGATGAAGAAATCGTCCGCAATGCCCTCAAAATACCAGATAATTGGAGGGTGGTGGCCATGACCCCGCTGGGCTACCCGGATCAGGATCCGAGACCAAGGCCCCGCAAGGAATTACAGGAGATTGTGTGTTACAACAAGTGGGATAACGGGGAGGGGTAATAGTATTGCGATTAACACCCGCTTATGAGATAGAAAAAAGAATCGGGCAGTTACAAAACCTTATGGCATCGGTGAATCTGGATGCGGTACTTGTAATGCAAAGTGCAGATTTATTTTATCTGAGTGGGACCTTCCAAAATGCTTTTTTGTTCATACCACGAGAGGGCAAGCCGGTCTTGCTTGTGAGGCGTTTGCTTCAGAGGGCCTTGGATCTATCGCCTTTAAAAAAGATAATGCCACTGGGAAGTTTAAGGGAATTACCTTCCATATTAAAGGAAAACGGTTTGAAGGAAGGATGCACATTGGGCTTGGAGCTCGATGTGCTCCCCGTTTCCTTTTATAGCAAAATTAAAGGCCTGTTTTCACAAATGACTTTAGCCGATTGCAGTAGGATTATTCGTGAAATGCGGGCCATAAAATCACCCTACGAACTTGAAATTATTCAAGATGTGGCCGCAATGATGATGGAGGCTTTCAAGGTTTTGCCGGGGTTAATAGAGGTAGGTAAAACAGAAGCCGCCTTGGCCGGGCTGTTGGAAGCGGAAATGAGAAAAAGAGGCCACCAAGGTTTAGTGAGGGTACGTGGTTTTAATCAGGAATTCTTTTTTGGCTGTTTCCTAGCCGGCAAAAGCGGAGGGGTAGGCAGTTTTTTTGACGGACCCCTTGGCGGACCCGGTTTGAACCCGGCCTACCCAATAGGGCACGGGCATAATATCATCCGCCCGAACCAACCGATTATTGTTGACTACGTAGGAGCAATGGAAGGTTATGTTGTTGATTTAACCAGGGTATTTTCTCTTGGCCCGGTGTCACCAAAATTACAGGATGCGCATAAGGTTGCCATAGAAATACAAAATGAGATTGTAGCCCAAGCCAGGCCGGGTGAGGCATGTTCGGAGTTGTACAAAACTGCCATGAAAATTGCCGGGCGAACCCCATACAAGGACAACTTCATGGGTCATGAAGAGCCTGTAAGATTCGTCGGACATGGTGTTGGCATTGAACTAAATGAGTTACCCGTTTTGGCAAGTGTTTACAAGGCCCCTCTGCAAAAGGGAATGGTTATGGCTGTTGAGCCCAAATTCATTTTCCCCGGCGAGGGGGCTGTCGGCGTTGAAAATACTTTTTTGGTCAAGGAAAATGGGCTACTTAACTTAACTCCTTTAGAGGACAGCATACATATAATATAAATACAAGCAAAACGACACAGCACTGTATTCCACACAAAGTAATTTAAAAGGCATGGTGTGAGGTGGAATTATGGGTGTCCAAAGCATCATAGAGACCCTAAAAAAGACAGAACCGTTTGAATTGCTTGACAGTGATTCGATTGCCAATATATCATCAAGGGCAAAAATTACCTTCTATCGCGCAGGATCCTATATTTTTAAGCAGGATCAGGCAAGTTTAAATAATCTGTTTGTAGTTGTTCATGGAATTGTAGAGATAAGCGTAAGAAGTGATAAGGGTTTCGAAACAAATATAGGGCAAAGAAAGCAAAACGACCTTTTTGGCGAGACAGTTCTGCTATCTAGACAACAATATACGGAGTCTGCCAGGGCAAAAAAAGATACCACCTGTATTCAGATCGGCAGTGAGGTAATAGAGGATTTAATATACAACAACCCCGGCTTCGGAGCATTTTTTAATCAACTGATTGCAAAGCGCATGCGGATCTTCTACAACGAAATAGTCAATGAGCATTCCTACGAGGCCTACAGCAAAATAGAATCACCCCTATTTAGAAAAAGAGTCAAAGATATTATGTCGTCACCCGTTATATATTGTTACAAGGATGACCAGGTAACCCATGTCGCCAAACTCATGACCGCCGAAAATATAAGCGCAATAGTAGTGGTAAACGAAAAACACGTGCCCGTTGGGCTTTTAACCGAGAAAAACATGGTCAAATTCCTGGTGGCCGGGCAGATTTTTCCCGTGGACGACTGTCGGGTGGAAGATATCATGAATTATAACCTCATTACGGTCGGTCCCGACTATCTGTTCAACCAGGCCCTAGTGGCCATGATCAGAAACAAAGTCAAGCACCTTGCCGTTGTTGAAAATGGCCGCCTGGCCGGTATAGTTACCATGATGGATATGGTAAAAACGAGAAGCACAGGCACCTTGCTGTTAACCCATGACATAGAGGAACAAGAAACCATATTTGGCTTAGGGCAGCTCAGCAAAAGCATTGACAATATTTTAAATGCGATGGTAGCCGAAAAAGCCGCTGTACAGGAAATATTCGAAGTCATGTCAGAGCTTCATGGGCGGGTAACACGTAGGGTTATTCACCTTTGTGAGGAAAGGATGCTCCGGGAGGGTTGGGGGCCCCCGCCGGTTGACTATTGCTGGCTAAATATGGGTAGCGCATCACGGCGTGAACAAACACTGAGAACAGACCAGGACAATGCCATGATCTATGAAGATCCGATTGACCGGGGTATTGAGGAGATTGACGGCTATTTCGAAAGACTTGCCGGATACATTGTGGACGGTTTAATAGAGTGTGGTTTTGAAAGATGCAATGGTGGGGTAATGGCCTCGAACAGGGAGTGGAGGAAAAGCCTGGGTGAATGGATAACCTACATTAAAAAATGGACTAAATCCTTTGATCCGGATGACGTACGTAAACTCACGATTTTCTTGGATTACAGCCCTGTTTGGGGTAATACCATGCTTTCAGATAAACTGTGGAAGGAAATATTTGCGGCATTTAAAGATTCAAATGCAACCTCCCATTTGTTGACCCAAGACGACCTCCATTTCAGGCTGCCGGTGAGTTTTTTGGGTGTAATAAATACTGAAAAATCCGGCCCCCACAAAAATGAAATAAATTTGAAAACAGCGGCCTGCGTGCATGTCATTAATGGTGTAAGGATATTTGCAATTCAAAACGAGATAACTGAACCATCAACTTTTGAAAGATTAAAAATATTGGCCCAAAAAGGTGTACTGAGTGAGGAAGACGCCGAGTTTATCTCCGATAGTTACGAAACCCTAATGATGTTTAGGATAAGGGAAAATCTAAAGAAGGTACGGCAAGGCAAAAAAGCCGACAACTACATTAACCCTAGCCGGCTCAGTAAACGTGAAAAGACAATATTGAAAGATGCCTTTTACGGGGTCTCGCGTTTACAAAAACTAGCGGACAATGAATTCAGTATCTTTTGGTTAAAACATCTTCTTTAGGCGGGAGGTTTACAATGTTAAATATATTTAAAGATTCGCAAAGGGGTCCAAAACCAAACCGCAAAATAATTGAGACGATCAGAAGATTGGCACAAGACACCAAGAACTGCCGCACCGATGTAAATTTGTTAAAACAAAGATTTGTTGTTTTGGATACCGAAACAACCGGGTTCAACCCGGAAAACAATGACGAGATTATCTCCATAGGAGCAGTTGTTATAGAAAACTGCCAGGTTAGGGAGCAGGAACGTTTTCACCGTTTTGTAAATCCCTACAGATCTATACCTGTGGAGGTTACAAGGCTTACAGGTATTACCGAGGAAATGGTGCGCAATGAAAAGTCAATTTTTGAGGTACTAGTTGAGATACTTCCCTTTATTGGGAACAGCATCATTGTCGGGCACCACATTGGCTTTGATCTGACTTTTATGAACCTAAAACTAAAAAGGTATTGTAAAACACGACTCTATAACCCATGTTGCGATACTATGATCATCGGAAGTGCCTTTTACCCGGAGATGCGTGCCCACACATTGAATAGGTTACTCTTGATGCATAATTTGGAACCTGTGGCCAGGCATACTGCCATTGGAGACGCACGCCTCACGGCGAAGCTGTTTGTAATCTTTTTACAGTTGTTAAGGGAATATAAAATCACCACTTATGACGAGATGTCATCATTTATACGACAGAAATCCTATTTAAATCAAAAAATTAGCTTTTGACCAAGATAGCCCGGGAGGTAATTAAAATTGGACATTTACAGAACCTTTTTATTTGCACCTGGTAATGAGCGGCGTAAGGCGGAAAAATCATTTACCTGTGGTGCCGATGCCGTGGTCCTCGATCTAGAGGATGCGGTGGCGGCGAGCGAAAAAGGTGTGGCCAGGGAAACAGTAAGGGATATTTTATCCGGCAGAAAAGCTGACAATACATACGTGCGAATAAATGCCGTTTCCACGGGTCTCGTTCCAGAAGACCTGGAAGGTGTTGTTTCCCCCGCCATAAGTGGACTTGTTCTACCCAAGGTTGAAGGCCCGTCAGACATTGAATATTTGGCGGAGTGTCTGTGCAAAATTGAAGGCAAAAGGGGCTTAAAAAATGAAATTGAAATTGTCCCCTTTATCGAAACTGCGGTTGGCTTGTGTAACTTGAGGACTATATTGGCCGCGAGCAAACGTATTAAACGTCTGTTCTTTGGGGCAGTGGATTTTATCACTGACATTGGGGCAGAACGCACCACCGCCGGCCATGAGCTCTTGTATGCAAGATCAAAATTAGTAATAGAATCGAGGGCTGCCTGTTTGGAGGCACCCATAGACACCGTGTATACCGATATTGGCGACATCGAAGGCCTAAAAAAAGACGCACTAACGGCCAGGCAAATGGGGTTTCAAGGCAAACTGGTGATACACCCCGATCAGGTAAAACCCGTGAATGATGTGTTTTCGCCATCGCCGGAGGAGGTGGCGTGGGCAGAAAAGATTGCGGAGGTATTTGAAAAATCGGAGCTAAAGGGTAATGCGGCACTCAAAGTTGACGGTAAATTTATTGAATACCCGATCTATGAAAAGGCCAAGAGGTTACTGAGGATTCACAGGGCGATAGCGGGTAAAAGACCGTGAAGTTACGGGTTTAACAAGTTTAAACCAATGGCGGAAAACAGTACCAGCCATCCGGTTAGCTCTAGCACGGGATTATCATGTATGACCCCTTGGTAGAGCAGGAACAGAGGTGCCGCCAGCATAGCGGCCAGGATTAATGCTCTTATCGTAAAGTTTATTTTTATCACGGATATCACCCTTTCATTGGGTTATTTTAAAATATTTTGGCCAGCACAAGATTTATGGCACCTAAAAGCAGTGTCACAAGCAGACAGTAGCCCAACAATTTTTTTACGATCTGCCCCTCCCTGCCAACCAATCCGACGGTTGACGCACTCAAGATCAGTTTAGCCGGCGATATTACACTACCTATTGAGCCGCCAATTGTTTGTGCGGCCCCTGCAATGTAGATACTGACTCCCAGGAGTTCGGCAATTTGCCGTTGAAAGGCCCCAAACATGACGTTGGAATTTACGTTACTGCCGGTTATAAATCCCCCCAAAACCCCGACAACCGGAGCAAACAACGGGTATGCGCCACCGGTTGCATTGACTACCCCCCGAGCCAAGGTTTGGGTCATCCCGGATTCA
This sequence comes from uncultured Clostridia bacterium, assembly GCA_964554735.1. Classification (GTDB taxonomy): domain Bacteria; phylum Bacillota; class Desulfotomaculia; order Desulfotomaculales; family CAZKPV01; genus CAZKPV01. The sequence continues at coordinate 7,988 of CAZKPV010000022.1, read as the reverse complement.
AGCATAACCAGGGCCATCATAACCATGGCGGTGGTGGCAATGCTTGATGCCACTGCTGATCTGACCAGTTTCCCCCAGATTATTTTGGTATCTTTTAATTTCATGTGCCCGGATATTACATAGCTTATAATACCTAATATGGCTGCAATGGTAACGTAGGAACCTGGATGTCCCAAAAGGGTTGTTTTCCCGTAAACGGTAGCCTCGGTAAACCATCCCAAACCGGTTTCATACGCCGGGAAGGCGAGCTCAAGCCGCCCCAAGGACTGTAAGTAAGTCTCCAATCCGGGTATAAATCCAACGAGGAGTACCAGGGAAATAAGATATGCATAAGGCAGAAAGGCAAGGGGTACTGTTAATTGTTTGCTTTTCGGGGAATCCGTGGGAACGATCCTCCTGTTACCGTAAGGTTTTGAAATCAGAAAAACAATAATCATGCCGACAATGCTCCCTATTAAAACAGCTATCGTATAATAGCCGGCCAAGGCGAATACTCCTTGTACGGTTGCCATTGCCAGTATGGGGAGAATTGTTTTAAAAAAGCCAGACGAAACTTTCCGCCAACCTCCCCAAGTATGTATTGCCATGTAGGAACACAGGATACAGGCTATACCGGTATAGATGGCGGTCCATGGTGCCAATGGAACCGGTGACAGGTCAGCGGCAAGTTGCAATACAACATATGAAGCGGCCATGGAGCCAAAGGTTATGGACCAAATGTGTCCTAGGGTGGCTATAGTTACGGAGGTTGCGGCCCCAAATCCCAAGGCCATGAGCAGCGGGGCGGCAACAGCCGTAGGTACGCCAAATCCGGCAACCGCCTGAAGAAAAGTTGGGAAGCATATTCCCGCCAGGACTAGTTGTAGCGTTTTGTCACCTACATTGCGGGCCAATGTTTCCCCGATGAGTTTTACCCCACCGACATGGTTGACTACATGATAGAGAAACAGTGCCCCCCAGATTATATACAGGGCAAATGTTGTCATCAAAATGCCCTTGATATTGGCAAAGGCAAGCACCTTGTGGTCTGCTTTAAAGATAGTAAAGGCTATGAGCATTGTCAGTACCCAGGCCAATGATCCGGCCCTTGAACCGCTCCATTTAAATACAATCATTAAGGTCAGGACTAGCAGTATGGGGGATAGGGCCAAACTCCAGGTTAACAAATTTAGGGGGATTTCTTGTGTCATTATTATTTACGGCCACCTTTGCATCTTATAAATAGTAGGATTCATACATTATTCTACAAAAGCCGCAACTGTCCTTTTGCTTTTTCTTTATAAAGTGTTACCAATGCGTTATAATAACCAAAGGTATTGCTTTAAGAGGGAGATGCAATTTACTTGAACCAATTATATTTCATTAAAACCTTCGGCTGTCAAATGAATGTTCACGACTCCGAGGTAATTGGAGGGTTTCTCGACAAACTCGGTTACAGGCCCACCAGGTCCGAGGGAAAGGCGGACATAATTATTTTGAATACTTGCTGTGTAAGGGAGTCCGCCGAAAACAAGTTATTTGGAAAGTTAGGTAGGTTAAAAAAGTTAAAAACAGATAATCCGGATTTGATTGTCGGTGTATGTGGTTGTCTGCCCCAGCAAGAGGGGATGGCGGATGAGATAAAAAGACGGTTTCCCCATGTGGATCTACTGTTCGGTACCCACAATATTTACCGCCTACCCGACTTGTTAAATGATATTCTGGAAAAAAGACAACATTCCTATGAAATATGGCCAAAGTCAAAAAACGCCCCGGAGGGCCTGCCCATCAGGAGGGGTAGCAGGGTCAGGGCTTGGGTGCCCGTAATTCATGGTTGTAACAATTTTTGCACCTACTGTATAGTTCCCTACGTGCGCGGCCGGGAACGAAGCCGGAAACCGGATGCGGTCATTAATGAAGTTACTGGTTTGGTAAAAGAGGGCTACAAGGAGATATTTCTGCTAGGACAAAATGTAAATTCTTACGGCAAGGATTTAAAGGAAAAGGTTGAGTTTGCCCATCTCCTCCAAAGGGTAGACAAAATCCCCGGGGAGTTCCGGGTGCGGTTTATAACTTCACACCCCAAGGATTTCAGCGATAATCTCATTGACGCCGTGGCCAGATGTCCCAAGGTTTGTGAGCACATTCACCTGCCCGTCCAGTCGGGAAGCACAAAGATACTTAAAAGGATGCACCGAGGGTACACAAGGGAGGACTATCTTGCGCTGGTCAAGCGCATCAAGGACAAGATTCCGGATGTGAGCCTGACCACCGACATTATGGTTGGTTTTCCGGGGGAAACTGAGGATGATTTTGAGGACACCCTTGATCTCGTGAGGGAAATTAAATATGATAGTGCTTTCACTTTTATTTACAATGTCAGAAAGGGGACCCCGGCTGCTACAATGCCCGAACAGCTACCCGAGGAAGTAAAGATAAAACGCATTACAGAGCTAATCAGTATACAGAACAAGATCAGTTTTCAGTTGAACCGCCGGGAAGAAGGAACTGAAAAATGGGTGTTGGTTGAAGGATACAGCAAAAAGGATAAACATTTTCTAACCGGGCGCACTCGTACAAACAAACTCGTGGTTTTCGAGGGGGAAACAGATCTAACGGGGGAATTGGTCAAAATAAAAATCGACAAGGGTGAATTGTCCTATTTAAGGGGCACGGTTGTAAAATAAGGTTGCCTGAGGTAAATGAAAGTGTTAATATCTTAATATGTGTTTAAGGCTTGGACAGGAGGTGATTACGTTTATGTCGACAGTTCTGGATAAGGCAAGGGAATTGGGCTACGCTTTAGCCAATTGCGAGGAGTTAAAGGCCATGCATGAGGCGGAGGTAAATATGGTAAACAGCGGGGAAGCCCGTGAAATTATCAGCGAATTTAATGAAAAGCAAAGAACCTTCCAAATGATTCAATCCAGTGGCGGCCAATTAACAGATAGCCAAAAGGCGGAAGTGGAGGCACTGGAAGGGAAAATGCTCAACAATGAGCTCATAGTCAAATTTTTCAAGGCACAGCAAGAGTTTGAAAAAATCCTGGAAGAATTAAATAAAATAATTGAGGAATCAATCTCCCGAACAGGGGGTTGTTCCAGTTGCAACACCAGTGGGTGTGACGGCTGTTCGCAGTGTTAGTAAATAATTTGCAGGATCATAACCCTGGGCAATCCGGGGTTTTGCTTTTTGATTTGAGTTTCCTGTGATATAATAAATCTATTAAAACCCGACGAGGTGAGATTCCAGTATTGAGCTACACGCCAATGATTCGGCAATACCTTAGCATAAAGAAACAGTATAAGGACTCTATACTATTTTTCCGGCTGGGGGATTTTTACGAAATGTTTTTCGAGGATGCAGTTAAGGCCTCCCGGCTACTGGAAATCACGCTTACCAGTAGAAAGGGTGGCGGTAATAAGAAAATCCCCATGTGCGGTATTCCATATCACGCTTCCGAAGGATATATTGGAAAACTGATAGCAAGAGGACATAAGGTCGCTATCTGTGAGCAAGTAGAGGATCCCGGAGCTGCCAAAAAAATCGTTAAAAGAGAAGTTGTCAGGGTATTTACGCCCGGCACATTGTTTGAAAGTGGATTACTCAACGAAAAATCAAATAACTACATCGCCGCCCTTGCTTCGGGCAAATCGGGTTATGGCTTAGCTTTTTCCGATGTAAGCACAGGGCAATTTTTGATGACAGAATTTTTAGACCCCAGGCCTTTGGATAATCTAATCTATGAAATAGAAAGGATAAACCCATCTGAAATAATTATCAGCAACAAAATGTCCTTGGAGGGGAGCCTGGTTTCCGAAATCAGAAAGCACACCAAAACACTGTCAATGCTAGAGGACGGGTTTTTTGATTTTACCTACGCATACGAAAAAATAGGAAGTACATCTGAAAACCACCCTATGGCGGTTACGGCCGCGGGGGCCCTCTTGGCCTTTATGGAGGAAACACAAAAAAGATCGGTAACACATTTGGATCCTCCCCGGCTTTACTTCAAAGAGCAATTTATGGCCTTGGATGCCTTCACGCGCCGCAATTTGGAGCTCACGACTTCAATAAAAGAAGGGTCCGGGAAATATACCCTACTTTGGGTTTTGGACCACACCCGTACTGCCATGGGCGGAAGGCTTTTGAAGAATTGCATAGAACAGCCCCTAGTGGAGGTTCGAAATATAAAACTAAGACAGGATGCCGTGAAGGAATTGGTGGAAAATCCCCTCTTGTTTGATTCACTTGCCAGGGTCATTGGGGATATCTATGATTTGGAAAGGCTAACCGGGCGTGTTGTTTATGGAACGGCAAACGCAAGGGATCTGCTGGCACTGATGAAATCCCTGGAGGCGCTACCGAAAATTAAAATGCTATTGCCCGGCTGTAAGGCGGAAATGTTGCTTCAGATGCATTCCAACTTGGACATAATGGAAGATATCAAGCACCTTCTTCAAAAATCCATAAACGATGATCCTCCGATAGATTTAAAGAACGGCAACATAATAAAAGAAGGATACAACGAGGAAGTCGATTACCTCCGCAGGGCCACCTATGAAAGCAAGGCCCTTTTGGCCCAAATGGAAGCCAAGGAAAGGGAAAGGACAGGGATTAAATCCCTCAAGGTGGGTTTTAATAAAGTTTTTGGCTATTATATAGAGGTTACAAAACCAAATCTGGCCTTAGTGCCAACCGACTATCAAAGGAAACAAACATTGGTCAATGCGGAAAGGTTTATAACGGAAGAACTAAAAAATTATGAACAAGCCATCCTGAATTCCAAGGAAAGGCTAGTCAACCTCGAGTATGCCCTTTTTTGCGATCTTCGGGAAATGGTGGCGGCCGAGGTTAATCGTATTAAAAAAACAGCCACAATTGTTGCCTGGCTCGATGTAATTTTGTCTTACGCCGAGGCTGCGGTTAAAAATAACTATGTATGTCCGGAAGTAAACAGGGGTGGTTTAATCAAAATAAGGGACGGACGGCATCCGGTTATTGAAAAAACCTTGGATACCGGGATGTTTGTCCCTAATGACGTCACTATAGACGGTGAAGAGAACAGGCTCCTGCTGATAACCGGCCCCAACATGGCCGGAAAGAGTACCTATATGCGTCAGGTTTCCCTAATCGTCTTGATGGCTCAGATTGGCAGTTTTGTGCCGGCAAAATCGGCCATAGTCGGTATAGTTGACAGGATCTTTACACGTGTGGGTGCCTCCGATGATTTAGCCGGTGGCGACAGCACATTTATGGTCGAAATGAAGGAATGCAAATCAATTATAGATAATGCCACATCCAATAGCCTGATCATCATGGACGAAGTAGGGAGGGGCACGAGCACATACGATGGAATAAGTATCGCTAGAGCACTGATAGAGTACATAAACACGAGTATCAGGGCAAAAACCTTGTTTTCGACGCACTATCATGAACTAACTGATATGGATGTCCACGAGGGTATAGTTAATTATACAGTTGCCGTAAAAGAAGACAACGATAACATAATATTCTTACGTAAAGTGAAACCGGGGAAGGCCAACAGGAGTTATGGCATCCACGTTGCCAAACTTGCCGGTTTACCGGACGAAGTTTTACAAAGATCTAATGATATCCTGAAGGAATTAGAAAGCCGCGGGAGTAACACTAAAAATATTAAAAAGGAATATCATAATAGTATTAACTGTACTAATAGTAGGACAATTGAAAAATATACTTCCGTGGTTAATGAGATTTTGGATTGTGATTTGGTTAATATTACCCCTTTGCAAGCCTTAAATAAGATGTATGAGCTACAAAATGAGTTGAAAAATAAAAATATAGGGCGGGATAAGGCCCCACAGGGAGGTGGCTTAGATACATGATTGTTGGGATAGACGTGGGTGGGACTTTCACAGATGCGGCAATAATAGACGATGACAGGGTGGTAGCAACAGCTAAGGTTCGAACAGAAGATAATCTGTTAAACTCTTTACTGGGGGCATTGGACAGTGTATTGGGTGATACACCCAAGGAAAGTATAAAAAGAGTGGTATTCAGTACGACGGTCATTACTAATTTGATAGCGGGAAAAAAATATGAACCCGTTGGTCTGATCCTTATACCCGGGCCCGGACTTAAATATGACGGCTATAAATCTTTCAAAACCGCGTGTGTTGTAAATGGTGCCATTGACTATCGTGGCAGGGAGTTCATACCCCTGGACGAAAATGGTGTGGACGAATCAATTGACTACCTGGATGGCAAGGGCTATAAAAAGGTTGCCGTCATAGGTAAATTTTCAACACGTAACAAAAAGCATGAAGCACGGACGGGGGAAATGATCAAATCAAGGCATCCCGATTGGCAGGTGGAGATGGCGCATCTGTCCGCCGGCCAACTGAACTTTCCGCGCAGGATAGTGACAAGCTATTACAATTGTGCAACCCGTGATTCTTACAGATCCTTTTTGCAATCTGTGAGGGAGGCACTAAACGAAAGAAACATAAAGGCAAAAGTATACATCTTAAAAGCCGATGGGGGGACTTTGCCCTTGGAACACTCGGAGAAAATGCCGGTGGAAACGATATTCTCCGGGCCTGCGGCCAGTACCTTGGGGGTACAGTGTTTTACAAAGCCCGGCGAGACTTCTATAGTTGTGGATATAGGGGGGACCACAACGGATCTGGCTTTAATCCTTTCCGGCAATCCCTTGCTAGCATGTAAAGGGGCGAAAATAAACGACGAGTGCAGCCATGTCAGGTCATTGGCGGTTAAAACCTTGCCCATTGGCGGGGACAGCGTGCTGGAACGTGTGGGTCGTGAATTAATTATATATTCAGAAAGAATGGGGCCTGCTTACTGCCTTGGGGGCCCGATGCCGACACCCACTGATGCTCTGCGGGTTCTTGGTCTTACGGAATTGGGTGACCTGGCCAAGGCCAGGCAGGCTATGCACCGCCTTGGGGGGGCCATAGGTCTGGGGCTTCAAGAAATAGCGGAAAAAGCCATTAATCTAATGGTCGACATTATTGCAAAATCAGTCAGGGATATGTTTACCGATTGGGAGCAGGAACCGGCTTATAGGGTTTGGGAAGTATTGCAAAAAAGAAAGGTGCGACCCGAAAATGTAGTTGGTGTCGGAGGCGGGGCCGGCGGTTTTATAGATAAGATAGCCGACAGACTCGACTGCAACCCCGTTGTGCCCGAATATGCTTCGGTAGCCAATGCCGTGGGCACGGCTGTGGCAAAGCCGACCCTAAAGGTGACCCTCCGGGCAGATACTGAACAGGGAATCTATACAATCCAGGAAGAAGGCTTCGAAGGCAAAATAGAGGATGCAAAATTTGACGGTGAAAAAGCCTTGCGCCTAGCAGAGGATTGGTTGCTTAAAAGGGCACGTAAATACAATGTGGCGGAAGATTTTAATGGGGATACCGAGGTTTTGAGCAGGGAAGTTTTTAATGTAGTCAGAAATTTTAAAACCGTGGGCAGATTGTACACCATTAAAGTTCAAACACCCAGGGGAATATTATTTAGGTTTAACAGGGAGGGTAGGTAAGTATATGTTGAAAAAAACAGGTTTGATTTTTTTTCCCGCATTTGACTGGGCAATTTCACCGACTCACCCGGAAAGAGAAGAAAGATTATTATATACGCGTGACCAAATGTTTGAGGAGGGTCTTTTGGACCTACCGCAGATTAAGGAGTTCACACCGGAATTGGCTATGCTTCATGACGTATCCCGTGTTCATTTTTGTGTACCCGGACCGGAGGATCTGGTAACGGAGGCACACTTGATAGCCGCCGGTTCCGCCATTTCCCTGGCAAACAAAGTACTGGACGGGAAAATTAAAAATGCCTTTGCCCTGGTGCGTCCCCCCGGACATCACGCTATGCGGGTGGTTCATGGTAACAGAGGCTTTTGCAATATTAACAACGAAGCAGTGTTGGTGGACTACCTCAGGGCTCGTAGGGGGGTTAAAAAAATCGCCATAATCGACAGTGACTGCCACCACGGGGACGGT
>CAZKPV010000021.1:0-17439 GCA_964554735.1 uncultured Clostridia bacterium | reverse complement strand
CTAATCCTGTTAAACCCATTTATCCTGTCTCCTTTCCAATTTGCGTCGACAGACCGTCTTTGTTTTGTAAAAATCATTCTACACTTGGGGGGAATGGGCTACCGGCCCATTCCCCTGGTTATCTTTAACTCAATCTAAAGGATTTTAGTTTATAGCAAGGGATCCATTGTTAAAGCAGGATGACCCTTTTCCTCTAGGAAGGGGAGGATTTCATCTCCCGAGGTCCCTACAGTTTCATCGGCAATTTTGTCTACAAATTCCTTGCCGAGACCCCAGAATTCGGCTGCTTCTTCAAGCATGGGCCTGAGTGCTTCCTTGAGCTCCTTGGGCATCCAAATAACACGGCCAAGTCCCCCGTCGGCGGGTACAAATTTCTTGGACCCAAGGTATGCCTTACCTATACCCATAAATCCGGGCATCTGGGCTCCGCCACCGATCATACCTGCCAGTGTGGAGAAGGTCATACCCGCAGGAGTCATACCGGTATGCTCACGGTTTACTACCATAAATCCGTTACATTCCGGGACCATGGACATAATCGCTTCAAAACAACCGCAAGATGTCATCGGATATTCCATAATTGTGTAGAAGTTAACTTTTTCAACTGTGCGCTGGGAATTGGTGAAGGTAAATTCGTTAAATGCCTCCCATTGCCCCTTAACTTCATCAATGAGCCCTTCCTTGGGAATGGGCTGGTTTTCACCGTGTGGGTTAATCTCATAAGCTGCCTTGGCATCCAGCCAGCTAACCGCACCACAAAGCCCAACTCTTTCCGGAGCAACCACACAGACGTGGGTAGGAGCAAAGGATTGACAAAGCGTACATGAATAGAAGGTGTCGATATCTTCGTCTGTCAATTTCTTGATGCGCTCATCCCTTTCCGCGTAGGCTTCACGGGCCTGTTCGCGCAATTCCAGTACCTTTTCTTCGTCTGTAATCAAGGTTATGCTTACCCTGTCAACAATAGCCGAGAAATCCGCCTTGAGTTTCGCCCACAGGATCTCCCCAAAGTGCCTTAGGCGGAAGCCCTTGGCAAAGGCACCTTTACTTATCCTGAGCCAGGCCAAATCACGCTGGGCAGAGTGCCATATGCCTTCACCGTAGTTAACAAAGTAGTGGATTCTGCGTTCCAGTACCGGCTCGAAATCTTTTTCCATCTTCCGGCCGTACACGTCAATTAGAATACCAAGAGGTAATGCGCCGCCCTCTTCTATAGTATCCACGTCGGGCCCTATTACTTCAATTTTGTGGTCTTCGACTGTGTCGTCCTTCATGCGAAGCCATTCGAAGGTTGGGCTCTTGCCGCCGCCAAACTGACAATACATATCTTTTCTGCGGATGCTTTCACCCTCAAAAGCAGGGCCAATATTAACCGGAGCGTCAATATCGATGGATGTTATCTTAATCCCCCGTGTTTCCAAAGCGGTTTGAATAATTTTATCATAATCTGGTTCGGAGATAAACCAGTCTTTAATTTGCTTGTCTTCAGGCAGCTCCTGGTCGGTAATCACAGGGAATCCTGTATAAATGGCACCCATGGCAGCGGCCGTTTTGACCATGTCATGTTCGCCCAGATAGAGAATAAATGCACGGATTTGCCTTCTTTGATAATCCCTGTGCTGTTCCAACAAGCCCGGCTTAATGCCTCCAAACATCATCCCTGCCCTAAGAGCATAGTTGGCGGCATGGACAACCTGGGTGAAGTTCCCCAAGGGATAGACCATATAATCGGCGCCTAATTTTACGTCTTCCTCCATTAGTTGTTCAATTATTTCATCACAAAGGAAGATCATCATTCCTTTGCCCATCAAATCATCGACTAGTTTTTTGGCGGATGCACTGTCCTTTGCTCTTCCAAGAATGACAGCTTCACCGGGTATTGTCCAGTCAACCATCTTAATACCGAACTGACGGACAATGGGATCGCCAACGAAACCGGTCCAAGGAACTGGCTGTAGCGGGTTTTCCTCGGTATGGTCCACATACCTTACAGCTTCAATTACCTCAGCGGCAACCCAAGTTGCCCTACCGGCGGAACGAGCATTTTCAAAATTTAATTCTTCCCTGAGCAAGCCCCTTGCCCTATTCAACACGGGAACGAGCTCTTTAAGTGTTTCAACTTTTTCTCCGGTCCAACACCTAATCACCGGTAAGAAATATGCAGTATCAGGATATCCTACCTTACAATCCGCCCCATGACGACGAATTGCTTGATTCAACAAAATTTCCGCATAACTGGTGGCTGTAATAGCACCATGATATGCCTCCCGAAAAAGACCCTTTGGCTCTTTCCCGGGTTCTATAGCACCTTCAAAAATTGCATCAAAGTTTTGAACCTCTGACATTCTTTTTCCTCCTTTCAAACGGTAATTTTTTAGAAGTTCTGGCAAAGAGGCGTGTCATATTCCTTCGCCTGATCGAGGTGTATTTTTAGTTTCCAGGTTCTATATTCAAGAGCATTAAGAAGTTTCTGAGCAGCTACCTTAGGATCCATTTCAAAAATGAAGTACCCGCCATAAACATCACTGGCAATCTGAGTCAAAATACTGTATATTAAATCGCTGCCTTCAACCGGTGGCATACAACCAACGTGGGTTGGCCAACCAATTGTTACACACCAGCTTCCAATTGCCGTGGCCTTACCACTCATGGCTTCAGGGGCAGATGCTACAAACGGTACTTTAGGTGTGTCCACACCCAGGTCGGCGGCCATCATCATCAAGAGGTCCATTGCACGGGAGTTGTCAACACATGATCCCACATGAAGAACCGGTGGCAGTTTGACCTTCGTCTTCTCCTCTATCCTCTTGTAGAATTTCTTGAGGCCTTCACCACAGTATTCGTCCACCTTTTCAGGATCCATCAGTCCGAGTTTGGCACAGGCAACGGCCGAACAGCCGGTGGATATAACGAGAACGTCATTCTTGACCATTTCTTCGTTAATGATTATATGGGCCTCATCCTGATATGTTTTGGCATTGTTGCAGCCACAGGTCAAAATGACGCCTTTTAATTCACCGTCCAGGATGGCTTGGTTGATGACGCCAACCGGGTTATCCGGATCTACCGCGGACAGGAGTTCCATTAGCGCTTCTATACTGAATCCTGCCACAACCTTGTGCTTGAGGTCAGGAATGTGAACAGGTTTATTTAATTCCTGCCGTTCCTTGAAAGCATCGATGGCCATACGAATACACTCTTTTGCAGTTTCAAATGCAGTCTCTGTTTGGTAGTCAAAATGGTAGGCACCTGGTATCTTTACAAGATCGGATGTTGTTATTATCTTTGTATGGTAACATTCGGCAACGCTTTGTATGCTGGGCATGATGCACTGTACGTCAACGGTTATGGCATCACATGCACCGGTACATATTACGAGTTCCTGCGAGGAGTATGATGTCACTAAGGGCACTCCTTGGCGCATTAAAACTTCGTTACCGGTACAACATATCCCCATAAGGTTTATACCCTTTGCACCGGCGGCTTGGGCCTCATCTTCCATGTCCCTGGCGGCTGCCACAATAATTTCACTCAGAAGCGGGTTATGTCCGTGTAGCACAAAGTTGACTTTTTCGGGGTCCATTACCCCCATATTTGCTTCACTTTCAACCGGCTTTGGTGTCCCAAACAAGATGTCGGACATGTCAGTTGCGATATGTTCACCAGCAACGTCGGCCAAGGCCACTCTGATGGCGCTGAATACTAGGTTTACCGGGTCATTATCCATTCCAACGTGGGCCTGTGTCACCAGATCAGAAATACAGGCATAGATTCCATGTGGCATTACATTGCAAGCCCTGTATTTTTCCACCCGCTCGGGAATACTAAAGGACTTAATCCATCTCGACTCGCCCATTCCCTTCAGGCGACTAATGTCTTCAAGGGCGGCTTCAGCCAATTCTTTGGCCAAGGCCATATCTTCCTTGCCCTCTACTTCAATACCTACCTTTTCGCATACCCAACGAAGTTTATCGGGATCTTTAATCGAATAGTCCGGTGCCCTACCTTCGGCAAGCTCCAAAAGTGCATGCGCAATATGATTGCCGTGTTCAGCGTGTGATGCACAACCCGTTAAAATCATCAACCCCACGCTCCGGGCTACTATGGTCCAGGGGGATGCACCACAAATACCCCTACTTCCTGGTCCTTCTTGTGCCTTTATACGACAAGGTCCGGCCATACAAAATCGGCAACAAATCCCTTTGTAGCCGAACTGGCATTGTGGCTGCTGGGCAACTACTCTGTCAAATGACGTAATTATGCCATTTTCTTTTGCCACATCCATCATCTCAACTATGGTGGGATCAATGGATCTTTTGTTTACCCTAGGCTTCACAACGCGAGGAGCACTGGAAGTCCTGCAGGTATGTGTCAAATCTCTAAATCTTGGCATTTACTTTACCTCCTTAAATAAATTATAATGACATTTTTTAATAAGCGGGGGCACTAAGTATTTTAAAGTACCACCCGAAAATACAGCGACGGTTGTTTTTTCCTTACACCTCCCTTGAAAGTATCCTTTTGCTCACTTCCTTCAGACTGTCCAAAAGCTTATGATCAAAGGCAACGGGATTAGCTGTTTCCATAGCATTTTCCCATATGCTTTCACTAAAACCAACGTAACCAACGACTTCCTGTTCCCCAAAATATTTGCTAATAAAATCTTTTTCCTGTTGGCTACGGATTTTATTGGCGATAATTTTAACTTTTTTTACACCTATCTCGCCGGCCATCTTTTTAACAAGATTTGCAGTATTGACACTATTCTTGCTTGGCTCTACAACCACCAACATCAAATCAACGCCCCTCGACGTACCACGCGAAAGGTGTTCAATACCCGCCCCCATGTCCATAACTACGATATCATCGTGATCCAATAACAGGGAGGTTATCACCGCAGACAAAAAAGTATTTTCACGACAATAACAAGAGGAGCCTCCTTTTTTAACGCCCCCCATACGCATAAATTTTATATTGCCTAGTTTATAAGAATATTCCTCTATAAAATCGTCAACTTTTGGGTTCAAGGTATAGAATGCCCCTTGCCCTACCTTGTTCCTGATTGGTTCCTGCATTTCAACAACAGGCTTTATTTTTTCAGCCTCCCCGTCGGGGATCCCTATGGCCGCCGCAAGACAGGTATCTGGGTCAGCATCTATGGCATACACTGTCCTTCCCGAGTCAGCAAATAGCTTAATCAACGCGGATGAAATTGTGGTTTTACCAACGCCACCCTTTCCGGAAATGGCTAGTTTCAAGCTAAATCACTCCTGCATTTTTTAGTAGATTGTCCTCAATAAAACCGGCAGATTAATGCAACAAATCAATACTTTAGCCCATCACGTATTTTTCTAGAGATTGGTTTGTAATCCTTCGAATCACAGGTTAATTATATATTAAATTTCCCCCGTAAAGCCTGTAGCCGCTATTCTTTAAATTGACAATCAAATTATATAATTCGACTTTTTCGGCATATATCCTTCCCAAAGTAATAAAGGGCCCAAACACAGACCCTTTATCACAAAACCAAATTATTTAAGCTGGTTTTTTTCCAAGGCCGCAATTCTTTGCTCAAGATTTTGAATTCGTTGTTCAAGTTGATTCACCTGCTCAAGGGTTGTCAGACCCAACCCTTCCCGCATTTCATTTAGCTCGTCCTTGATCATTCTTTTTAAAGAATCCCTTTCCTGCTCGCCCCTATCTATTAACTCCTTGATGAATCCCTTGGTATCTTCAGAAGATACTTCACCCTTTTCTACCAGCTCCTCGGTTAACTTTTCCGCTTTCTCCCTTGTGAGGGACAGGGCACCCATGCCCATCAAAAACATTTTTTGAAACATACTACGCGCCGAAGCAGACTCTTTGGTCAATAAAAACACCTCCTCCTGATATTTGTGCTTGCCTGTAACAAGTATATACGTGATGGCTGTTTTCCATCAACGGTAAACCCCTGTATTTTTAGCGTATAATTTTGATTTATCGTGTCCATAATATAGATACTCCGCTTTGGTGAGTTCTATCTCTCCCCAGTCCAGCTAAATAGCTGGGCTTTTTTTTTGAAAACTCCTTGACTAGCATCCGCAGGTTTGTTAGAATTATGTTTGCGTCACATCGGGATGTAGCGCAGTTTGGCTAGCGCGCTTGCCTTGGGAGCAAGAGGCCGGGGGTTCAAATCCCTCCATCCCGACCATATATGTGGAGGGGTGCCCGAGTGGTTAAAGGGAGCAGACTGTAAATCTGCCGGCGAAGCCTACGTAGGTTCAAATCCTACCCTCTCCACCATTTTTATTTAGTCCACCACCGTCTACGTACTGGGGCGATTCTTGCCCGAGATACGCTGCCTTCGTTTCACACTTGCACTTTTACCGACATCCCAAACCCTACGATAGCCGGTATCTGCAGAAGCCCTTTTCGTCTTCCAAACCATATATACACCCCCTTAACAAATCAGCTTCTACTATTTTAACCGATTTTTAACCTTTCTAGTAGGTAATTTATATATCCAAAATAGAAGGATTTATCAGTTTATTGTAGAAGGCTAATATGTTTTCATTCGATTAGTATATAGGTACTAATATGTAAAAATTTTCTCAAAGGGGGAACGTGAGTTGGCCAAAAAGAAATACAAGTTTGATTTCAGAATTGAACCGGAAAAATGCTACTCCTGTGGTACGTGCGAGGATGTATGCCCGACGGATTCCATCTACATTGATGATACTCCTCAGTATGCTATTGATCAAAGCACTTGCAACCACTGCAGTATGTGTTACCGGGCATGCCCAATAGACGCAGTTACTAGAATAAAAAATTAGGACTTGTCTGTATATAGCGGAATGTGCTAAAATATAATATGCATTGAATTTGCGGCAGTGGCGGAATTGGCAGACGCGCCAGATTCAGGTTCTGGTGAGTGAAGGCTCATGGGGGTTCAAGTCCCTTCTGCCGCACCAAGCATGTTAAAGATTTATAAAGGTCTGATTGGAACACTGAGTCCAATGAGGCCTTTTTGCTAGCAAGGAAGGTGATTCACATTAACAATTTAAGAGTCTGGATACTAATGGGTCTTCTATCGGTAATTTTGGTCCTATTGGGCAATGCCATTAACGGACCCGATGGGGCTATCTTGTTCTTTTTGATAGCGGTGGCCATGAATTTCTTTAGTTATTTTTATAGCGACAGGCTAGCCATTAAAATGACACGTTCCCAACCAATCTCCGAAAAAGAGGCACCTGAGATATATGAAATCATCAGGAAGATCTCCGGACGTGCAGGCATTCCCATGCCCCGGGTCTACAGGACCCCTTCACCCCAACCCAATGCCTTTGCAACCGGAAGGAACCCGGAACATTCGGCCGTTGCTATAACGGATGGTCTGGTAAGATTGTTAAATCGTGATGAAATTGAAGGTGTCCTGGCCCATGAAATCGGCCACATAAAGAACCGGGACATCCTTCTTGCATCAATCGCAGCAACATTCGCCGGTGCCATTACAATGATAGCAAATGTAATGCGCTGGGGTGTTTTCATCGGCGGAGGTGATGATGAAGGGGGCGGCAATGTTTTGGGTTTGGCGGCTATGCTGTTGATGTCTATCTTGGCACCGCTAGCGGCAGTCCTGATACAGCTTGCCATTTCGCGTTCACGTGAATATGGTGCCGATGCCACGGGTGCTAGGCTTGCCGGGAGCCCGGATGGGCTTGCCAGTGCACTCCTTCGTATGGAAGGTGCGGCCACCCGGGTACCCATGGATGTAAACCCGGCCACTTCACATCTTTTTATCGTAAACCCTCTGTCGGGCCAGTCGTTTGCAAAACTCTTTAGCACGCATCCCCCGATTGCGGAACGTGTAAAACGACTGAAGGCCATGAATTTTTAATGAACGAAAAACCGCCCGGCTTCCAAGTAAGCACGGGCGGTTTTTTCTATACAAGACGCTTATTCGAATACATATTCATCAAAGGTCAAATGGAAAGTTAGTATTTCCAACTTGGCCGACAAATCCATGTTTCTCACATTTACATCCTCCGGCACGGATAGGCTTGCAGGAGCAAAATTCAAAATCGCCTTCAAGCCCGAGTTTACCATTATATCCGCGACCCACTGGGCTGCTCTGGCCGGGACGGCAATGATACCGATCTTAACCCCCTTGCGGCCCACCAAATCTTTCATATCCTCCAGAGGTTTAACCACCAGATCCATTGACCGGTCAATGGTTTTTCCTATTTTACTCAAATCATTATCAAATATACCGACAATATTAAAGCCTCTATTGCGAAATTCCCTATACATACACAGGGCAGTCCCTAAATTACCTGCACCTACAATTATTATGTCCCACGGGTGTGTCAGGCCCAATATCTTTTTTGTATATCCTAAAAGGCTTTTGACATTATACCCTACCCCTCTAGTTCCAAACTCGCCGAAATAGGCAAGATCCTTGCGCACTTGGGCCGGGCTCACTCCTACACCCTCGGCTATATCAACAGAGGAAACAGTCTCAACGCCTCTTCTATCCAGGCGCCAGAGATGCTTGGAATATACTGATAATCTTGTAATTGTAGCCTCCGGAACACGTCCAGATTTCATTTATAGCATCCCCCCAAAAGCTAATACTGGCTTGTGATAATTGCTACATATACTTATTTATACCCTTGTGCTTTAATATAGTCAAGATATATCCACCGAGCAGTAAAATAAATGGTAGATTGGCTGATTTTGAGCATCCAGCGGATAAATGTTTCCTAGACTAATGATGAAAAGACCTGCTTGGCCGCCTCTATAGTACGCTCAATATCGGCGTCACTTAGGCTTAGGGACACAAACATCGACTCATATTGTGATGGGGCCAGATAAATACCGGCATCCAACATTCCCTTGAAATATTTTGTAAACATACCAAGATCGGATTTGCCGGCGCTTTCAAGGTTGAAAACCCTATCTCCGGTGAAAAACATGCTCATCATTGATCCTGCCCTATTAAAGGTGACATCCACCCCTAGTTCACGGGCCGCATTAGCCAAACCCTCAGATAAGGTCAGGCTTTTGCCTTCCAATTTTTCGTACACTCCCGGTTTTTTGAGTTCTTTAATCGTGGCTATACCGGCAGTCATGGCTAGCGGGTTACCCGATAAAGTCCCCGCCTGGTACACGGGCCCGGAGGGCGCAATGCGTTCCATAATATCCCGCCTCCCGCCGTAGGCCCCCACTGGTAGACCGCCGCCGATAATCTTGCCCAGACATGTCAGATCGGGATCGATATTAAACAGTTTCTGAGCCCCGCCGAACGATAGGCGAAAGCCTGTTATGACTTCGTCAAATATTAAAAGGCTTCCGTATTCCCTTGTTGTTTTCCTTAAGACCTCCAAGAACCCATCCTCGGGTAGCACTACCCCCATATTTCCTGCAACAGGCTCAACGATCACCGCCGCGATATTTTCCCCTTCATTTTCGAACAGTTCCTTAAATGTTTCCATATCATTGTAATCTACAAGCAATGTGTTGGCCACCACATCATCCGAAACCCCGGGACTGTCCGGTACCCCCAGTGTTAACGCACCGGAACCCGCCTTGATCAGGAAATGGTCTGCATGCCCGTGGTAACACCCAATAAACTTGACAATCTTCTTCCTTCCCGTAAAAGCACGGGCCAATCTCACGGCACTCATTGTGGCCTCAGTCCCCGAGTTTACCATACGCACCATCTCGACCGATGGAAAGGCTTCCACTACCAATTGAGCCAGTTCGACTTCTAGCTCCGTAGGTGCCCCAAAGCTCGTACCGCAATTATCCAGGCAGTCCCTTAAAGCTTCCACAACCTGTGGCGGCCTGTGCCCCAGGATTAAAGGACCCCAGGAACACAAATAATCTATATATTCCCTGCCATCCGCATCAAATACACGAGAACCCTCGCCTTTAGATATAAAAGGGGGGTCCATTCCTATTGCATGATAGGCTCGGACGGGACTGTTGACCCCTCCGGGCATATACTGCTTGGCTCTTGAAAAAAGATCTCTAGATTTTCCCCCAACAGTCACTGGGTATCAAACCTCCTAGTATTATTTAAAATATTATCTATCCTTATATTCTGGAAAATAGATCATACTGCTTTTCTTGAGTTCCTGGGTACTGAATAAGAGCCTGTATTCTTTCAGGCCGGTTGCCCTTGAAATATCGTCGGCAATCTTGTAGCATTCGTCTTTTGATGACCCGTGAAAAACAGTATATAAGTTATAGGGCCAGTTCTCACGTGTTACACGTTCATAGCAATGTGTAACCTCTTCAAAAGAAGCCATTTTTGTACCGATTTCCTGGATTTTACCTTTGGGGGCCTTCCAGACAGCCATAGCATTGGCTGTGAAACCTACCCTTTGGTGGCGGAGGGCGGCCCCCATCCGCCTCAGAATACCCTTATCAATGAACTCATTAATCTTTTGAAGCAGTTCGTCTTCACTAATGCCTATTTTTGATGCAATCAAATGGTATGGTCTTGCGGCTAAAGGTAATCCATCCTGAAGTTCATAAATAATCCTTTTCTCCAATTCACTAAGTATGATTGCTCTCCTCCACATTAAACTTAACCTTGATTTTATAATATCTTTCCGCCGGAAGATCCAGTATTTCCTTTATGCCGGTTTTTCTTTTAATGGCGTCCAGTATGGCGTCTATTTCCTCCTGCGCCCTTGCGAGTACCGTAAACCAAACATTATAATCATGGTTGCGAAGATAGTTGTGGGTTATTTCGTCGTACCCATTGATGACATCCACAACTTCCTTAAACATATGGTCTGCAACCTTGACCGCACATAGGGTCCCGCGGTAGCCAATACTGCGTGAATCAAATATCCCGCCAATCCTTCTCACAATATCGTTTTTCACAAGATTTTCTAGACGGGATATGATCTCCTCTTCGGGGACCCCTATTTTGTCGCCGATCGTTTTAAAGGGCCGGGAACAGACCGGGAATTTATCCTGTATAAGATTTAAAATTTGTTTGTCTATCCTGTCAAGTTCCATAGCTACTGGTCCTTTCGTGCACGGTAGAGGCACCAAGGTTCCTCGGCCATATAGTCCCCATGATAAAAATAGGCCCTAGCTCGACAGCCGCCGCAAATTTCTTTGTACTCACAGCTCCCGCAGCTCCCCTTATATTGGCCGCTTTGAAGGGTTTTAAATACCTCGCTGTCATTCCATATATCTTTAAAACCCTCTTCCCGCACATTCCCCACCTTGATGTCCAAATAGGCACAGGGCTGCACATAACCCAGTGGGTTTACTATACAGTAGGATATACCGGCCAGGCACCCTCTTTGGAACCTAACTTCCATCCCCATTTGTTTGGCAATACGCATGAATTGTGGTGCACAAGTAGGTTTTATCTCTATATCAACTTTTTGCTGTTTTGTCAGGATCCTGCGTAACAATTTTTCATATTGCGCAGCCCGCAGGGATTCCTCTTCTATATTTACCGCCCGGCCTGTTGGTACCATAAAGAAAATGTGGTGGGCCGCCGCACCAATTTCTACAGCAAAATCAGTGATATGCTCTACCTCATCATAATTCCAGTCTAAAACCGTTGTGTGTATCTGAAATCTCAATCCGGCTTTCGCACAATTTTTCATACCGTCAACGGCGGCCTGCCAGGCCCCTTCCTTGCCGCGGAAGTCATCATGCTTACCGGTGTCCACGCTGTCAAGGCTGATGCCAATGGCCATCAAACCCACCTTCTTTAGTTTTACCGCGGTGCTTGGAGTAATCAGAGTGCCATTTGTGCCCATTACGGGACGGAGGCCCCTATCCCGGGCAAATTCTATCAGTTCAAAAATGTCGGGGCGCATTAAAGGCTCCCCGCCACTGAATATCATCATACGGAAGCCGGCATCTGCAATTTGCCCAATCAGCCTTTTCCCCTCATCTGTATTTAATTCACTGTCACCCTTGCTACCGGCATCGCGATAACAGTGTTTACATGAGAGATTACATTCATTGGTAGTATTCCATGAAACTAACAAAATTAAGCCTCCCCAATCCACTTTACTGCATCTTTGGCATGGTAAGTTAATATCATATCCGCACCCGCCCTTTTCATCCCTGTCAGCACTTCCATGACTGTGGCTTTTTCATCTAGCCACCCATTTAGGGCGGCGGCCTTGATCATGGAATATTCCCCGCTTACGTTGTATACCGCAACGGGAAGACCAAAGCTTTCCTTTACCCGCCAAATTATATCCATGAAAGACAGGGCGGGCTTGACCATGACAATGTCCGCACCCTCTCCTATATCAAGTTCAACCTCCCGCAAAGCTTCCCTAGCATTGGCCGGGTCCATTTGGTAGGTCTTTCTATCGCCGAATTGCGGTGCGGAACCAGCGGCATCCCTGAAGGGCCCATAGAAGGCAGAGGAATATTTAGCCGAATAGGCCATAATGGGTATGTCCTGAAACCCTTCCGTATCAAGCCCCTTCCTGATAGCCTGCACCCGACCATCCATCATATCCGATGGGGCAACTATGTCGGCACCGGCATCAACATGGGAAAGGGCCGTCAATGTTAGCAGTTCGAGGGTCTGATCATTCAGTATTTTGCCGTCTTCGACTAGGCCACAGTGGCCGTGGTCAGTATATTCACACAGACAGACATCAGTAATTACGATTAAGTCTGGATATTCATCCTTAACGGCACGAACTGCGAGTTGTATGATTCCTTTGGGGTCATACGCCTCGGCGGCTTTCCCATCCTTACTCAAGGGTATGCCAAAGAGTATAATTGCCGGAATACCCATTTTTACTACATCTTCCAGTTCCCTGATTAAATTATCTATGGAGAAATTATAGACACCGGGCATGGATTTTACTTCCTGTTTTATGCCCTTACCGTGGGTTACAAAAACCGGGTAAATGAGGTCTTCAACCCTTAGGTGCGTTTCACGAACCATGGCCCGTACAGCCTTATTACCCCTCAACCTTCTTAACCTGGTGGTCGGATAAAACAAAATATTCACCTTCCCATAGAAATTTCCTCTTCCGTCAAATAACAGGCCGGGTCCGAAGCCCAAAAATCCTTGTGAACCGCCTCCGCCCTTGGCCTAAAGTTACCATTACATACATCCAACCATTTGCAAATAGAACATCTTCCTTTTAAAAGGGGTTTGCGGTCCTTGAGTCCGGCCATAATTGGATTGGAAACACCTGTCCATATCTCCCTAAATGGTGTTTCCCTAACGTTGCCTAGGGAGTGGTTCTGGGTAAACTGGTCAGGATGAACCTCCCCACGCCAGTCAACCTGGCCAATGGCGATGCCACTTCGGTTGCCGCCATTTTGTTTTAACAGACGCAAGGCCCTCTCCGCACGTGCCGGGTCCTTTTCTCTTAACTTCAGGTAGATATAAACACCGTCGGCGTGATTGTCGACCGTTAAAATTTCCTTGTTGTTACCATTGGAGAAAAAACCCTCCGTACGGTTGATAATTAAATCTAATACGGCCCTCGTTTCCTCATGGTTTATATCATCCTTCATTATGTCTTTTCCCCTACCGGAATAGACCAAATGATAGAAACAAACCCTAGGAATTCCTTCCTTGTCTACCAAATCAAATATATCATTTACTTGGTCATAATTATACTTGCTGACAGTAAAGCGAAGCCCGACACGCTGCCCAACAAGGCGGCAGTTGCGGATTCCTTCCAGGGCCTTCTCATATGCGCCTCGGCGACCCCTGAATTTATCATTTCTTTCGCCAATTCCATCCAAACTGATGCCCACATACCCGATACCCGCATTCTTGATATTTTCTGCCATCTTGCGGTCAATAAGTGTACCATTGGAAGATATGACGCATCTGATACCCTTGCCCACAGCATAGGACGCTAATTCAAGCAAGTCCGGTCTTGCAAGTGGTTCCCCACCCGAAAATAAGAGGACGGGGACTTGGAATTCCGCTAAATCGTCGATTAATTTTTTGCCTTCCTCCGTAGTTAATTCGTCACTGCCCTTCTCAGTACCGGCCGCCGCATAACAATGAACACACTTGAGATTGCAAGCCTGGGTCACATTCCATACAATAACAGGTCCGGCACCCTCAACGGCACCGTGTCTTTGTCTGTAAGCCTTCTTGCTGTAACGCAACCTGTCGCCGTAATTCTCGGTATCATATAAGAGCTTGCTTACACTAATCAATTCCGCACATCCCCCACTCTTTCAAGGATAGCATTCATCAATCCGTCAATCGTATATTCCTTGGCTTCCACATCTATTTTTAACCCCAAGTCTCGGGCAGTTTTTGACGTTATGGGACCAATGGTGGCAATCATTACCTTGGCGAGCTGTCCTTCCGAAATTTGTTTCCCGCACAGATTTACGAAATTTTTTACGGTTGAAGAACTGGTAAATGTAATAAGATCAATCCGGCCGTCGGCTAACATCTCCCCGACCGCCTTCACATTACTCCCATCGATCACCGTTCGGTAGGTAATAACTTCATCTACCTTTGCCCCCGCCCCTTCAAGCAGTTCGACAAGTTTTTGTCTGGCCAGGTCCGCCCGGGGCAGTAAAATGGCATCACCCTGTTTGATATGGTCTTGCAGGCTATCCGCCAGTGCCTCCGCCCTGTATTCATCGGGAATTAAATCCACGTTCAAACCCATTCCTTCCAAAACCTCGGCGGTCTTGGGGCCAATTGCGCATATCCGTAAACCATACAGAGAGCGTACATCCCGACCCCCCTGACGGAGTCTTTTCATAAAACACCTCACGCCGTTTACGCTTGTAAAAACAATCCATTTGTAGGACTGAAGGTTCTCGATGGCACGATCTACCGGCGCGTAATCTGTAGGTTCACTGATCCTGATTGTGGGAAACTCGACAGGCTCCCCTCCATACTCCTCAATCAATCGGGCAAAAGAACTGGCTTGTTCACGAGATCTGGTAACAAGCACACGAATACCGAATAGAGGTTTTTTCTCAAACCAGTTTAGTTTTTCACGTAATCTGACAACATCCCCCACAATGATCACGGCGGGGTTTTTTAAACCCTGTTTTTGGGCCTTTTCCGAGATGTCCGTGAGGCTCCCCGTGACAACCTTTTGGCTCACACATGTACCCCAACGCACTAGGGCCACGGGCTCATCCGGGGACCGGCCGTTAATCACGAGCTGTTCGGTTATGGCCTTCAAATTGTTCATACCCATTAAAAATATTAATGTTCCGGCCGAAGCGGCTATCTTGTCCCACTTGATACTGCTTACTTCCTTGGCAGGATCCTCATTGCCCGTAATTACTGCAAATGAGGATGTGTAACCCCTATGGGTTACAGGTATGCCAGCATATGCCGGTGCGGCCACGGCTGAGGTACCCCCCGGTACAACCTCAAAGGGAATGCCATTGTCTACCAGAACCTCGGCTTCCTCCCCACCCCTTCCGAAAACAAAGGGGTCGCCACCCTTAACCCGGGCAACTACATACCCTTGGTTTGCTTTTTTAACCAGTAAATCACATATCTCATCCTGTTTAAGCGTGTGCTTGGCGGGGGTTTTTCCCACATAAATTATTTCCGAGTCCTTGCGGGCGTATGACAGTAGGCGGGGACTGACAAGTCTGTCATAAACCAAAACATCGGCCCGTCTAATACAATCCAGCCCTTTTTTTGTTATCAATCCGGGGTCACCCGGTCCTGCACCTACAAGATACACCTTACCTTTTTGCATGCACTCACCTCTTAAGAAAAACGCTCCTTACATTCCTTCAAAATATCTCCGGCGCCCTGTCGAAGTAATTTTCCCGCCAATTCCGCACCTAATTTAACGGAAGCACCGACATCTCCCTCGATTTGCTCCCTAATAAGTATAGTGCCATCTACAGATGCCACTACACCATCGAGCAGTAGCCTTCCTCCTACTACCCTGCCATAGGAACCTATGGGTACCTGACAACCACCCTCAAGACATCTGAGCATCGATCTTTCCCCCTCAATTGCCGCCCTTGAGGAAGGGTGATCAATGCCCTTTATCAAGGACAGTACCTCGTCATCATCTTCCCTGATTTCAATACCCAAAGAACCCTGCCCAACCGCCGGCAAACAAATGTCAAACGGTAATAGCTGGGTTATATATTTTTCGTATTCGAGTCGATGCAAGCCGGCATAGGCCAATATTATGGCGTCCAGACTTTCATCATTCAACTTTTTAAGACGTGTATTTACATTACCCCTCAAGGGTACTATTTGAAAATCCCTACGGTAGTGTAATATTTGCGAAGATCTCCTGAGGCTGCTGGTTCCGATTTTTGCTCCTTGGGGCAATTTATTTATGGGAATATCCCCGGCGGCCACCAAGGCGTCCGCCGGATTCACACGCTCACATATGGCACCGATGGCCAAGCCTGCCGGTAACACGGTGGGTAGGTCTTTCATACTGTGTACCGCAAGGTCTATACTTCCATTTAAGAGACCGGTTTCCAACTCCTTGGTAAAGAGCCCCTTCCCGCCTATTTTGGCCAGGGCAACATCTAAAATTTTATCACCCTTAGTCTTTATCCCCTGCATCTCAAACTCAAGATCCGGGTTTAAGGCCTCAAGCCTTCTTATAACCCACCTGGCCTGCCAAACTGCCAAGGCACTTTTGCGTGTGCCGACTACAATCTTTTTCTTCAATGGTGTATCATCCTTTTTTTTTGGAAACATAAATGCTTTGGCTGACTGCCGGGATAGTTTGGTCCTGATCTTCTTCGAGCCTGAAGAGCTTTTCTATAGCCTCCCGAAAATTTTTACCGTCGGCCGTTAAAGCATACTGTTTAAGCATCACTACCGGATCATGTAAAAGCTGGTTAACAATGGAGTTGGCCATGGATGTTATCACCTTGCGATCATGGTCCGTCAACTCGCCAAGCCGGTTTGTTGCTCGTTTGATCTCCTGCCTTTTGATCTTTTCACCCTTCATTTTGAGGGCGGCCACGGTAGGTATTACATATTGTATCCCAAGCCATTTCATAAATTTTTCAGTTTCCTCGTTCACCATTCCCTCGGCGATTTGGGCAATGCGCCTGCGATCCGCAAGATTTTCATCCACTACATTTTGCAGATCATCTATATCGTACAAACTCACATTTTCCAAACCGCCCACACTGGGTTCAACATCCCGGGGAACAGCTATATCTATAAACATAAGCTTTTTTCCTTGTTTGCACCGCATTATGGTCTCAATATCTTTACTTTTGACTACATAGTGCATGGCGGCAGTACAGCTTATAACAATGTCGGCGTCACACATATTATTATATAAATCGTTGAACCTGACTGCCTTGCCACCAAATACGTTTGCCAGCTCAACGGCCCGCTCATAGGATCTGTTGGATACAATAACCCCTGACACCCCGTTGGCCACCAGATGTTTAGCCGTAAGTTCACTCATCTCACCGGCCCCTATTACCAACACAGAGCAACCCTCTAAA
>CAZKPV010000020.1:0-18242 GCA_964554735.1 uncultured Clostridia bacterium | reverse complement strand
CGCGGGGCGCCGAGGCGCGGGGCGCGGCGAGCGGGTGGCGGGGCGCCGAGGCGCGGGGTGCGGCGAGCGGGGGGCGGTGGCGCCGAGGCGCGGGGGCGCGGGGCGCGGCGAGCGGGCGGCGCGGGGTGCGGTGCGGTGGCGCGGGGCGCCGAGGCGCGGGGCGCGGCGAGCGGGTGGCGGGGCGCCGAGGCGCGCGGGGCGCGGTAGCGCGGTTTCCAACTGACACTTTCGCGTGCAAATTAACCCAAAGACGGTTTCCCCCGTGAATCTTAGTTGCTTTTTGCCACATTTAGGTGCGATTAGGTGCCTTTTGACACTTAAAGTGGCGCGCCGGATTTTGTGTGTGCAAATTTTCAACTAATGTGTGGTTATAACTGGATCCACTGTCAGACATTGGAGATAATTGTGCAAATTATCGATTAATGTGTGGATTTTATGGACGAAATTGGAAAACCGTTTTTGAAATCCACACATTAGTTGAAAATCTGCACAGCCATAGGGGATTTACGCTAAAAGTTCCAAGAAAACTGCTCCTAAATCCCAACATGGCCTTCACCCTTCGACCGGGACCGGCCAAATCTTCTTTTTGCACAAAAATGGCCGGGGATGCTCGAGGGAAACCGCCCCCCTCCCCTGGCCTTCAGTCCATTAACGATCTGCAACTCACTCAGCCTTCGTTTTTCAACAAAAGGCCAGTGGAAAGCACTCCACCGGCCGCCTCCATGCACCTGTACCTCTCGGCGCTTCCGGCTACCCGGCCAACCGCTACCCGGCCAACCGCCGGGCACCCACCAACCGCTTCACTATATTTCC
Source organism: uncultured Clostridia bacterium (assembly GCA_964554735.1). Lineage (GTDB taxonomy): Bacteria > Bacillota > Desulfotomaculia > Desulfotomaculales > CAZKPV01 > CAZKPV01. The sequence continues at coordinate 17,429 of CAZKPV010000020.1, read as the reverse complement.
TTCATGACTTCACTGCAACGCGGGCAAAGATCCGGGTGGCCGGCATCTTGCCCCACACCTTCATTGTACATCCAGCAGCGGGCACATTTTCGCCCGGCCGCCTTGCTTATGGACACAAACAAATCCTCCATGTCCGTCTCCAGAACATTAGATGTCTGTGGTTTTTCTTCTCCCCTATGCAATCTGGCTTGGGATACTATGAATAGGGTGTCCAGTTTGTCCTGCTCCTTGACAAGAAAATCATAAAGACCCCCATTGGCATAAAGATCCACTGCACCTTCCAGAGAATTGCCTATCATCTTTTCCTGGCGCGCTTTTTCCAAAAGGCGTATTACCTGGCCGCGCACATGCAACAGACGATCCCATTTATCCAATAAATCATCATCTATAAATTCGTCATCCACCGATGGCATATCAGCAAGCTGGACGCTGTCCACATTTTCATCCACCCCGGGATTGTTGGGAATGTGCTTCCATATATCCTCGCTGGTAAAGGTCAAAATTGGAGCAAGCAGTCTGGCAAGAGCCGTTACAGTGTCAAACAGGACAGTTTGCGCACCCCTCCGTTCCGCGGATGCAGCGGGCATCGTATACAGCCTGTCCTTTATAATATCCAAATAAAGCGAACTCATATCAACCACGCTGTAATTGTGAATGGCGTGGTAGACCACATGAAACTCGTAATCCTCATAGGCCTTCATTACCCGCCGGATCAGCCTTTGCAACTTGCCCAGGGCCCACCGGTCAATTTCGGCGAGATCCTCGTAACTCACCCTATCCTTCACCGGGTCGAAATCATACAGGTTCCCCAACATAAACCGACAGGTGTTCCTGATTTTACGGTAGGCTTCCGTCATCTGCTTCAATATACCCGGTGACAGTGCCAGATCACCCCGGTAATCCGTGGAGGAAACCCAAAGCCGCAATATATCCGCACCCATCTGTTGGATAACTTTCAGAGGATCGACAACATTGCCCAATGATTTTGACATCTTGCGCCCGTGTTCGTCCACGACAAAGCCATGGGTCAGCACCGCCCTGTACGGCGCCACGCCCGTTACCGCCACCGAAGTAGAAAGTGATGAGTTAAACCAACCCCTGTGCTGATCGCTTCCTTCAAGATAAAGATCAGCGGGCCATCGCAAATCAGGCCAGTGTTTTGGTTGATCCAAAACTGCCAGGTGGCTGGACCCGGAATCGAACCAAACATCCATGGTGTCGGTTTCCTTCGTAAACGATGTCGCACCGCATTCGGGGCATGCAGTCCCGGATGGCATCAGGTCCCCCGCCTCCCTATCAAACCAAACATTGGAACCGTATTTACTGAATAATTCCATCAAATGGCCGATGGTTTCATCATTTATTAATTCCTTGCCGCATTCCGTACAATAAAATATCGGAATGGGAACCCCCCAGATGCGCTGGCGGGAAATACACCAGTCGCCCCTACTTTCAATCATATTGTAAATGCGCCCTTCGCCCCAGGAGGGGATCCAACGTACCTTCCGGATTTCATCCAGTGCCGCCTGACGAAAACCGTCAACGGAAACAAACCATTGCTCGGTTGCACGGAAGAAGACAGGCTTTTTACAACGCCAACAATGGGGGTATTGGTGGCTGATTTTGTCCAGACACATAAGAAAACCGCGCTGCTCCAACTCGCTAACGACCTTCTTGTCCGCATCCCGGTAAAAAAGCCCTTTAAAAACCCCACCCTCATCGGTGAAATAACCTTTGGCATCTACCGGTGAAATAACCGGTAATTTGTACTTTTGCCCAACCACGAAGTCCTCCTGGCCGTGGCCGGGTGCCGTATGCACGCAACCTGTTCCCTGCTCTAGGGTGACGTGATCACCCAATATGACCAATGAATCCCTTAAATCAAATGGGTGTCTGCATTTAATGCCTTCTAGTTCCTTGCCCATAAAGGTTTTCAAAATCTCCGGCTCCGGAAGTTTGCATTCCTCGGTAAAACCGTCCAGTAGCTCTTTGGCCAAAACGTACTGTTCATGGCCGAATTTGGCCAGTACATACTCGTAATTTGGGTGTAGGGTAATGGCCACGTTGCCCGGGATGGTCCAGGGAGTTGTGGTCCAGATAGCCAAGAAGGTATCTTTTTCCGGGATAAGATCATTGCCGTCAATTACCGGAAATTTTACCGTTATCGACAGGGATTCCTTTTCGGCGTATTCCACTTCGGCCTCGGCCAAGGCCGTCTCGCAATCCGCACACCAGTAAACGGGTTTCAGCCCCTTGTAGATATAGCCCTTGCTGGCCATTTTGCCGAAAACTTCAAGCTGGCGGGCTTCAAAATGCGGCATCAATGTCAGGTAACTGTTATCCCAGTCCCCACGGACACCCAGACGCCTAAACTCTTTTTTTTGTATTTCCACAAACTTGAGGGCATAACTTTTGCAGTGCTGCCGAAATTCCACGGGGTTTGTCTTATTGCGATCGATCCCTAAATTCTTTATGGCCTGCTGCTCAATCGGCAAGCCGTGGGTATCCCATCCCGGAGTATAGGGTGCATCGTAACCGGCCATGGAATGATATTTTATAATAATATCTTTCAATATCTTATTTAACGCCGTACCCAAATGAATATGCCCGTTGGCATAAGGAGGGCCGTCATGCAAGATGAACTTCGGGCGGCCGGCATTTTTTTCCTGAACCCTTCCGTAAATATCTATTTCGTCCCAGTGCTTTATCTGTTCCGGCTCCCGGTTTGGCAGGTTGGCTTTCATCCTAAAAGCCGTTTTTGGTAAGTTAAGAGTTTTACTGTAATCCATATGCACACCTCGTTATAGAATTCTTGTTGTGGCTGTAACAATAAAAAAACCGCCCTCAAGGGACGGAGTTTTTCCGCGGTACCACCCTGGTACAGGCTGTTTCGGCGTGACCTCCCAAGACCCGTAAGATCCCGCAAGGGCCCACAACTGGACCCGACAAAACCCGGGCCCTACCCGATCCTGGTGCAATCGAAATGCAATCTAAAACGGCCTGCAACTTAAGACACTTTTAACGGAGTGATCCGGCCAGGCTTAATATTGCCTTAACAGACAAGTTCGGCAGGCACCTCCCGGGTGATTTTGGGCGGCAACCCTGTATCCGGCTCGCACCATTTCCGGACTCGCTTGGCAAAGATTGAACCGCTTACTCTTCCCGTTCAAAGGTTTGCTGTGAAATTCATTATCCCATTATATTAAAAAAGGACTGGCTAGTCAATCCCCGCCAAGGAGTGACAACACGTCTTCCTTTTTAACGCCTTCGATGCTTATTATTTTATCCCGGGATGTTTCCCCGCTTATGATTGCTACCTTGCTTTTAGGAACCTTTAAGCTTTTGGCGAAAAAATTTATACAGCCCTTGTTAGCCGCCCCCTCCACCGGCGGCGAGGTAAGTCGCACCCTCATGGCCCTTCCGTATAAACCTTTGATCTCATTTCTCGAAGCACGCGGCTGCACTCTGACACAAAATGTAACGCCTTTGCGGTTTTCTTTAATATCCAAAGAAGATAATACTTCTAATCCTCTCCTAGTTTTATTTCACTTTCTAGCCAGTGATCGCTATCTGCGAGATCGGGGCTATCTGACAGGGAAGGCTCCTTTTCATCCAGGATTTCCAGCTGTGCCTGTAAAAAAGACCTAAACTTCACCTTGAAAACCTGCACCTGCTTCTGAACATCCTTATAATGCTCAAGTGTATCTTGCACCTTTTTCTCCGCATCTGAAATAATGCCTTCCGCCGTTTGTTCCGCGTCTTTAATTATTTCCGCGGATTCAGCCTTGGCCCTGTCCAATATTAGATTTGACTCATTTTTTGCATTGGCGGTCAGTTCCTTGGCATTTTTTTGGGCCATTATTAGTGTGTTTTTTAGCACCTCTTCGAGTTCTTTATAACGCTTTATGGTCCCGTCAAGTTGCTCTAATTTTTCACGCAGATCCTGGTTGTCGCGGTACAGTTTTTCATAGTCTATCACTATCTGATCCAAAAAAGTATCGACATCCTCCTGGTCGTAACCCCGAAAACTTCTTCCGAACTCCTTTTTGTTTATCTCCAATGGTGTAAGCATCTTAGGTCACTCCTTAAAATGTAAACCCTCAAAATGTAAATCCTAGAAGTGAAATCAAAAGTTTAATCGTAACGGACCTGACGATTTCTATGGCAAAAAACACTAAAATCGGCGAAAAATCAATCATCCCCATAGGCGGGATTATACCCCTTGCTAGCTTTAAAACAGGTTCTGTAATTTCATATACGAATCTGATTATCGGCTGGTGGGGATTATGCGGTATAAAAGAAAGGATAATCCTGACAATGATAAACCATCCATATACCCTAAATGCTGCATCTACAACTTGTATTAAAAAACCCATATTTTTCTACACCTCGTTTGCCAGCTTTAAAGAACCCCTGTCTATTTAATTTCATCCAATTCCCGTGAGCGTTGCGCCGCTTCCGCAACTGCCTCCATAAAGGCCCGCCTTATGCCGCCTTTTTCCAATGCGTAAAGCCCGGCCGCAGTAGTCCCGCCCGGTGTGGTCACCTTTTCCCTTAAAATTGCCGGGTGCTCCCCGCTTTCCAAAACGAGCTGTGCCGCCCCCAAAACCGTCTGGGCCGCCAAAACCCTGGCGATATCTACCGGCAAACCGATACGGACGGCTCCATCTGTCAGGGATTCGATAACCAAAAAAATGTACGCCGGACCGCTCCCACTTAGACCTGTAACGGCATCCATGAGATATTCGGGAACCAGAACCGTTTTCCCCACGGATTCAAATATTTCCCTCGCAGTATCCAGGTGTTCGGCACTGGCACAGCTACCGGCACACAGCGCGCTGGCACCCGCATTTACTAGGCTAGGCGTGTTGGGCATAACCCTAACCACGGGCACATCCCGGCCAATCAACTCCTCTATACGGGAGGTACTGATGCCCGCCGCAATGGAAACAAGCAATTGATCGCCGCGAAAATTTCCAGCAACCACGGTAAGGGCCTGCGGTAACACCTTTGGCTTTACGGCCAGGACAACAATATCCGCCCTTTCCACTAGGGAGGAATTGTCAAGTCCCTTAACTGAAAATTTGTCTTTGAAATACTTTAGCCTTCCCTGATCTGTATCACTCACAATAATCAGGCTCGACTCAAGGGTATTACTTTTTAACAGCCCGAAAACAATGGACTCGGCCATGGCTCCGGCTCCTATAAAACCCACGGTTTTTCCCGCTAGTTCCAATTACAATCCCCCTATGTACTGTTAGATCTTCTGTGACTGCATCCAACTAAAGATTCCCTTCTCCTGCAATTCTTCCTTTATGTTACCCGAAATACCAATATTGTCGGGCACAAAAAGAAAGATACCATTGCCTATCTTTTGCATACTGCCGTTTAATGCGTAGGTAGCGCCGCTAACAAAATCCACCACCTTTTTTGCCAACCCCTGGTCGGCATTTTCCAGGTTTACTATAACCGGTCTGCGTTCTTTGAGGTTGTTCGCGATTACCTGCACCTCATCGAAGGTTTTAGGTTCGGAAACAACCACCCTGAGCTGGCGCTGCGCATGAAGGCTGAGCACCGTGCCCTTTTTCTTTTGGCCCGTAAGACGTTCCGGTACGGGCTCTACCCCATACTCATCTTCCTCATCGGGAACCTCCTCAAAACCGATGAATCCCAGTACCTTATCCACTAACTTTCTGGCCATTGTATTTTCACCTCCCAAATTAACGTGACCCGGATCAACGTGTTCCAAAGATTGCCGTGCCTACCCTAATTATATTGGCGCCTTCCTCAATAGCAACCGTAAAATCGTTGGTCATTCCCATGGACAGGTAATCCATGTCCACACCGGAAACGGTCTTTTTGATTTTTTCGGCCATAAGGCGCAGCTCCCTAAAGACGGGCCTGACCCTTTCCGGATTGTCTGTGTAGGGCGCTATGGTCATTAAACCTTTTATTCGGATGCCGGAAAGCCCCTTGACCTCACGGACAAAGTCCTCTACCTCCCCGGGTGACAGGCCAAATTTTGAAGATTCGCCGGCAACATTTACCTGCACCAAAGCGTCACATGTCAGATTACGTCTTTTGGCCAACCCGTCCATCCTCTTGGCAAGTGACCAGCGGTCCAATGAGTGCACCAGCTTCACTACATTAACTATTTTGGCAACCTTGTTTCTTTGAAGATGGCCAATAAAATGCCATTCCACCTCGGGGGGCAAATCATGGTATTTGGTTAACAGTTCCTGCACCCTATTTTCCCCAAAAACGCACTCACCACTGTCCACCGCCTCTTGTATCCTGTCGACTGGAACATTTTTCGTTACAGCCACTAGCTTTACCTGGGAAGGATCCCGTCCGGAACGCAAGGCGGCCCGATTGATTTTCCTCTTTATTTCATCTATGTTTTCACCTATACCCACTGAAATCGCCTCTTTTAAACCCTATCCCCGTCCCTCACTAAAAAGGGGTTGACTACATACAAATCGTTTTCCTTTAAAAATTCACCTTCTATGATGGCCATGCCTCCCGATCTATCTAAAATATTTACCGGCTCCCAACTGGCCTTTAAACCCCTAATAACAAATAGCCCCGGCCTATCTTCCCGGAAAACCAAGGAGCCGTCATTTACCGCCAACCCACTTGCCTTCCCGGTAACAACTTCGGCCTCAATCCGTCTTTCCATAATAAAAATACCGGGATAGCAACTTATATCCAAAACCGCCCGATCCGAAGCCGTGCCTGAAATTTCTTGTACCATGGCCTGTACACTGCAACCATTCCATAATATTGTAACACTTTTTTCTTCCCGGGAGAATATCTTTTCCCCATCTTTCGACCAGGCTATAGCATATATAGGTTCCAAGTTATCCACTATTTTGCATAGGGGTTGCCCTTTGCCAACTTCAAAATTCATTTCAAAATCGCCCGTATTCCGTGTTTCCTTACCATCCGAGCTATCCGAGTTTACGGCCAACATATCAATCACATCCGCCAACTCTTTGGCCAAAACATTTTCCATTCCATCGCTTCTGTCCACAATTCCCGATACCGGGCTGTATACGGCAAGTGGAGGTGATCCCTCATAAGTCACTATTTCCGCTATCTTTTCCCCCGCACGCACCCTTTCGCCCTTTTCCCAAATTAAACTAGCCTGCCCGTTTGCCGGTGCCGTGATAATCTGTTCCTCCTTGAGCAAAAGCATCTCCGCAACTGCGGTTTGTTTCGCCTCCGCCACACGCAAGATGTCTGTTTTGGCAATGGCACATACCAAAAGATGCCGCACATTCAGCACAACTATAAGAACCACCATTGCCATTACGGCCACAATAAGCACCTTGGACAGAAAATTTCTGAACACGCCCGCATACCTCCGCTTTCGCCTTGGTATTCGACACTTAAAATGGTAAATCCTTCGTAAAAAAGACCCCTAAGCGGAGGTCTTTTAAAACTTTGCTTTTAATTCCCCGGATTTACCGGTTATCTGATAAATAACAGCATCGCCTATAGTGGTGGCATGATCGGCTATTCTTTCAAGGTAGCGGTTTACATACAGCAAATATGCTCCGGGTAAAACCATCCGCTGGTCTTTTTCCATTACCAGCAACAAATCCCTGAAAACATGGGCAAAGATATAGTCCACTTCGTCGTCCATATTACCCAAGTGCTTTGCCTTTTCAACATTTCCTTCAACAAAGGCGTCCAGACCATCCTTCAACATCCTCCTGACCAAGGTGGACATGCGAAAAATGTTGTCCAAAGTGTGTTCCGTTGGTTGACCGCAAATACACATGGTTGCCCTGGCTATGGCCACCGAGTAATCCCCTATCCTTTCAAGGCTTGCCAGTACCTTCTTGCAAGTTAGAATGCTACGCAAATCATAGGCAATAGGTTGTTGGGTGGCTATATATCTGACGCATTTTTCCTCAATTTCGCGGTAAAGATCATCAATGGTTTCATCGCCCATGATAACCTGGGATGCTTTTACCGAATCCTGCTTGATTAAGGCACGCACGGAATCATAAATACTTTGCTCCACTAGGCTCGCCATCCGTAAGGTATCTTTAATTACTTCCTCGTGCAACTTTGCAAAGGATTGCCTGGGAATCAATACTTTTACCTCCTTTTAACCGAGGCGGCCACTGATAAAATCCTCCGTCCGCCTATCCCTCGGAGTTGTAAAAACATCTCCCGTATTTCCAAACTCCACCAACTCCCCGAAAAGTAAAATGGCTATATCATCGGAAATACGTGCAGCTTGCTGAATATTGGATGTGACCACTAAAAATGTATACTTTTCCTTTAACCTCTGGATCAATTCCTCAAATCTTTGCACATAAGTGGGCTCCAAAACAGAAATAGACTCATCGAACATTATTACATCGGGGTGCACTGCCAAGAGCCGGGCCAAACACAACAGTTGCTGTTGCCCCTCGGAAAGATCGAATGCCGGCTTGGACAGACGGCCTTTGACTTCTTCCCAAAGACCAACCTCCCGCAGGCTTTTTTCTACAATCTCATTGATAAAATCCTTGTCATGCATTCCATGTATACGGGGACCAAAGGCAACATTTTCAAATATGGATTTTGGGAAGGGGTTGGGCCTTTTGTATATCATGCCTACACACCTTCTCAAAAAGGCTAGGTCTATTGAGTATATATCCGTATTGTCGAGATATATTTTCCCCTCAACCTGGGCATTTTCCTTCATATCTATCATTCTGTTAAGGGTCTCCAGCAGGGAGGTTTTACCAGAACCCGTGGGGCCGGCCAAGACAGTGACATGTTTTTCCTTGATACGTAGGGAAACATTGTCCAGGGCCTTGAAATCGCCGTAAAGTAAATTTAGATTCTCAACCCTTATTTTGTAAACCGACAATGTTTTCACCCCCTATGTCCACCCTACTCTGATAGTTTATCTGCCGGACCGATTTTTTCCTGCCGGGCCGCACCGTATCCGGCGACCTAAAATCCATGACAATGTGCTGAGTAAAAACACCAGAATAACAAGCAGCGCCGCGATACCGTCCGCGATTGCCACCCTGTCGGGAACAATGCTTTCGGAATTCAGATACCAAAGATGAACCGCCAAAGTAGCACCGGGGCCCAGCAGATCCAGATCACCCGTGAGCCGCCCCGCACTGACACCGGCGGTGTAGATCAGGATCGCCGCACTCCCCACGGCACGGATGGCAACCTTCATGTATCCGGCAAACAGATCCGGTAGGGCCTCCGGTAAAACAACCTTGCTGATAGTTTGCCATTTGGTTGCACCAAGGGCAAAGCCCGCCTTGCGGCTTGCCCCCGGAACATTTCTAAGAGATTTTTCCGTAACGGTGACTAGCATGGGCATATTTAGCAATGCCAAGGCCAGGGAGCCTCCGATGAGGGAAAAACCCAAACCCATAATATTTACAAATATAATAAATCCGAAAAGACCAAGAACTATAGTGGGGGCCGTGGCCAGACTCTCGACGCTCAGTCGGATAAAATTTGAGTATATGTTAGACCGGGAGTATTCGGACAAATAAATACCCGCACCCAAGCCGATTGGCATGGAAAAAAGCATCGACATTATCACAATATAGAATGTGTTAAAAAGATGTGGCCCGACACCTCCTCCGGCGGTTATTTCCTTGGGCTCCCCCAGCAAAAAATCAACTTGTAATACCGGCAGCCCCTTCCAAAGAACATAACCCAGAAAAAATGTAAAGATAAGAATGGTGAATATTCCGGCAAACCAGCACGCTAATGTTGCAAGGCTATCAAGGAACCTATTCACCTGTTAGCCTCCTTTGTACTACAACCCTAATGAATACCACCATACTCAAGGAAATTAACAAAAGCGTAAGGGCCATAAAGAACAGGGTATCATTCCAGGTGGATCCAAAGGGTGTAGTAGCCATTTCGGTAACGATCTGGCTGGTTAAAGTTGAGGTGGGCGACAATAGGGATGTCGGGAACAAGGGGGAATTACCTATAACCATTTGCACGGCAACTGTTTCCCCTATAGCCCTGGTCAAGGCAACGATCAAGGCAGTAATCAAACCGGGGGCAGCGGCCGGCAAAAGAACCCTCCAAGTTGTCTGTAACCGGGTTGCGCCGAGGGCGTATGAGGCTTTTTCAATACTCCTGGGTACCGCCCTCAGCGAATCCCCCGCAATGGTAATCACTGTCGGTAGGATCATCACGCCAAGAATAATTCCGGCCAGTAACAGTCCATAGCCGCTTTCACCCGTTAATCGCTGTATGAAAGGGCGAAGCAGGCTCAAACCAACCCAGCCATAGACAACGGAAGGAATACCCACAAAAAAATCCAAGGCCGGCCGCATAATCTTATAAAGAGGTTTGGGTGCAATTTTAGCAACAAAAACCGCGCCCACGGCACCAATGGGGCCAGCTATAGCCAGGGCCAAAAAGGTCACCGCAAAAGAGCCCACAATAAAGGTAAGGGCGCCATAAGTATAGGGGGGATTCCAGTTTGTTTTTAAGAAAAACTCAACCGGCTTTGCCTCCCCAAATGTGTGAAAGCCCTGTTTTGCTATGAACAGCACAATAAATAATATGGTGATGCTTACTATAAAAGCACTTAAAATCACAAGAATACGAAAAAAGTTATCATACCCTGATGTATTTGTCCGAGTACCCCTGAGCCCCATAAAAGATTCCACCTTAGTGGGCTTTTTCAAAACCTACCTTATAAAACCCCATATTTTCATATTTACTGCTGAAGAAATGTTCGCCCGTAATGTAATCTATAAACTGCTTAGTAAGCTTTGACGGTTTACCGTTTGTAAGTAAAACTCCATCTGCAATTAGGGAATAAGCCTCGCATTCTACACAGCCCGGCTCGCAAGGGATGCTTTCATAATTCAGAACTTTAACCGAATTATCGGCATAGAACATGGTTGTGTATCCTATGGCTCCCGGTGTGGTGGCCACAACCTGGCGTAGGCTGCCACACGAGTCCTGCGTTACCGCATGCGGACCAAATCCTCCATCCGTTAAAATTTGCCTTTCAATCAAGTATCTTATGCCGGAGGACCGTTGGCGGTGCACCAAAATTACCGGTAAATCCTCGCCCCCGATCTCGTTCCAGTTAGTGATTTCCCCGGTTAAAACCTTTTTTATCTCTTCCCGCGTAAGGTTATCTTTCCCAACTCCCGGGTGTGCAATGAACACGATTGGAGCAACGGCAAAGGTGTGTTCGACCAGGCCTTCACCCCTGAGCTCCTCCGAAAGGGGTATGCTGGATATACCTATATCGGCCGCACCCGACAGGACCTGGTAAAAACCGCCGTATGAGCCCCCGCCGGTTACCCTGACGGCCACATCGGGGTGTTGGGCCATGAAATCTTCCGCGGCGTATTTTACCAAGGGTGCCAAGGCAGTGGATCCTGTTATGGTAAGGCATCTGTCACTAGCCATTGAACAACCGACAAGGTTGCACAAAAATAAACACAACACCACTGTTCCAAGGAGATTTAGCTTGTTGTTCACCTAATAAATACCCCTTATTTATTCTATCAAAGTGATGTTGCCCATGGATTATTAACATGTTAACTTTGGGTTAAGTTTGTTTCGACTAATGTTTTTGTACACGCCTAGATAGCGTAAAGGTAAATACACTACCCTTGCCCACGATACTTTGGACATCGACCTCACCACCGTGGGCTTCTATAATGTGCTTTACGATCGATAGACCGAGACCTGAACCCCCTAACTCACGCCATCTTGATTTGTCCACCCGATAAAAACGCTCGAAAATTCTGGGCACACTGTCCTTGGGTATCCCGATTCCCGTATCCTTTACTTGAACAGTGATGTTTTTCTCCGGCCCTTTTCCGGGTGAAGGGTAGGCGCTGACTCTAACTTCCCCTCCCGCTGGGGTGTATTTAATCGCATTGTCCACAAGATTTATCAATACCTGGGACAACATATCCGGATCCCCCTGTACAACTAATTTTAGGGGGTCGTCAACCTCGGCAACTAACTGTAGACCTTTTTCCCCGGCCTGTGCCTCATACATGGTTATAACACGACTTATCAGATCGGCCATACGCACGGGCTGGGTGCAGTTAATCACGGCCCTTCTGTTTTCCATTTTAGACAAATCAAGCAGATCATCAATCAATCTGGCAAAACGTTCCGCCTCGCTGTCCACCACCTCAAGGAAATGCCTTGACAGTTCCGGTTCTTCCAAGGCTCCATCCAGGAGGGTTTCTAAATAACCCTTAATAGTGGTCAGCGGGGTTCTCAGTTCGTGGGATACATTGGCAATAAACTCACTGCGCATCTCCTCCAAGGCTCTACGTTCGGTAATATCCCTCAGTAAAGCGACTACCCCCGCCTTTTGCACACGGCACTCCGGACATATCAAAGGTGTTGCATGCACACAAAAAATCCTTTGGTCCGGATTTAGAATCCTCATTTCCTGCACCATGGACTCACCGGTATTGAGCGCGGTTGTCAGGAGTTTGTCAAACTCGTAGTTGCGGATTACCTCCAGTATATCCCTTCCGTAACTGTACTCTGCTATGATTCCGAAAAATTCCTCCGCGGCCGGGTTAACCAGTATTACTTGTGCGTGCTCATCCAAAACTATTACGCCATCACCCATGCAATCAAGTATGGCATGGGCTCTGTTTTTTTCTTCGGTTATATCGTCAATGGTGGCCTCCAAGCGTTTGGCCATAAAATTGATGCTATTGGCCAAATCTCCAAACTCGTCGCGTGAGGAAGCCCTAATTTCTTTTTCAAAATTACCCTCGGCTATTTCCTTGGCCACGGAATTGATGCGTTGAATCGGCTCAACGAACCATTTTATGGAGAACCAGGCAATTACAACTGTTGCTATAAAAGCAATAATCATCGTTCCACTGGAGCTGATTATTGCCGGGTCATAAACACCCGCACAAACGAAAAAAGTAATAAATAAAAGTAGGTATGTTATTGTTATCTTTTCCCTGATGCCCAGTTGCATCTGCTCACATCTCCTTAAAGCGATAACCTATACCCCTAACTGTTTCAATGTAATTGGGGCAACCTGGAATTTGCTCAAGTTTCTGCCGGATATGGCGCACATGCACGTCAACGGTTCGCGAATCCCCAACATAGTTGTAGCCCCAGACCTCTTGCAAAAGGTACTCCCGTGAAAAAACCTTACCGGGTTGCTGTACCAAGAAACGAAGCAGCTCAAATTCCTTAGGCGTAAAATCCTGCCGCGTGTCGTCAATAAACACGGCAAACCTATCCTGGCCAATGATTAGCCTATCATAAACTATCCGGCCGGATTGCTCGGCTTCTTCGTCAAGCTGGCTTCTCCTGATCCTGGCCTTAACTCTGGCAATCAACTCCCGCGGACTAAAGGGCTTGGTAACATAATCATCCGCGCCTTTTTCCAACCCGTGAACCTTGTCCGTTTCCGTTACCCGCGCACTCAACATAATTATTGGGATGTCGCGTGTTGATATATCCTGGGCTAGGCTTTCACATACCTGGTAACCGCTCATTCCCGGTAACATTATATCAAGGATTATCAAATCGGGCTTTTCATCCCGGGTTAATTTTAATGCCGTTGCACCATCTTCAGCAGTTATAACAGTGAACCCTTCACGTTCAAGGTTAAATTTTATTAATTCTAATATGTGCTTCTCGTCATCAACTACCAAGATTTTTGACAACAAACCCACCTCCAATAAATGTATTATTTTAACATTAGCAGACCTGCCAAACGGCCGGTACGTCCACTTTCCGCGCGATAGGAAAAGAACAGGTCATTGTTGCACGATGTACACAGGCCGGCAACTGAAATGTTGTCTTCAGGCACCCCGGAATCAATCAATATCCTTTTATTAGCTTCCCACAAATCCAAGTTCCACCTTCCGGAACATTTTGGTTTTATGAACATCCCCCAATCCGGAAAGGATTTCCTGAAAAGATTTACCACCGGTTGGTCCACTTCGTAACAACATGGGCCTATAGAAGGGGCTATACCCGCTAAAATATCCCGGGGCTTGCTGTTATATATTCTCTCCATCCGCCTGACTGTTTTTGCGCCTATCTTTAAGGCAGTACCCTTCCAGCCCGCATGGACCAGCCCTATAACATTCATCACGGGATCGAGCAGGAAGACACATACACAGTCAGCAAAAAAAGCAACTAGCGGCAGGGAAGAAACATTGGTCACAAGTGCATCCACCCCGGGTATGGCACTTTCCCCGTCAAGTGCCCCCCTCCCCTTGTCTTGGGCATCGGCTGCGTAAACTAGGTCGCCGTGTACCTGCCGGGCGGCAACCAAAGCATCACTTTCGATACCGAGGAGATTGCATACCCTCTCCCTGTTCAATGAAACCAGGGCTTTCTCATCACCCACATGGAAGCCCAAATTCAAACTTTCAAATGGCGGCCCGCTTACTCCCCCTTTTCTGGCGGTATAGGCATGTTTTACCTTCCCTGTTTGGGTAAATGAGGGAATTGTAAGGTATGTTAAATTTTTGTTAGTGATTATGAATTCAAAACCCATACTTAAAAATCCTTCTTTTTTATACATATATAGATTCATTCTATCATTTTATACACGAAAAAATAAACAGGCCTCCTAAAAAAAGAGTACCTGTTTATTTCCCGGTTATTACCGGACTACCTTATGCAATTGACCTCGACATCATCTATTAACACCGTGTTGTCGTTATTGGAAGCAGGAACGAATATGAATTGCACTCTGGCATTGGTTGCCGCCCTGTTTATCACCGGTGTTGTCTGGGTAAAACGCCGATACTGACTACTGGAAATATCCCGGGCCACAAGCCTGATATCCGCCCGATCAACCACCCGGCCGATGTTATCGAAAAACAGCATCTCCGCCATGAGTGTGTAATTGGCCACACGGCGCCGGTGAACATTTTCCCGCACCCAGAATGCCATGCGATAACGAACCCCGCCCGGGGCATTCCTGATGGCCTGGAACAAGGAGGCTGACCTGTTGTGAACGGCGCCCATTTCCGCTGCAAATCTGCCCGTCCTCGAAGTGGTTGTTCTCAATACATTTGTGCCGCTCCAAATTCGTGGCTGACTTTGCGTTACCCATTGCTCGATTCCGGGATCGTTTATTAGATTACCCGGGGGACATGGGCCCGGAGTCGGTGGCGATGGTGTAGGGGGTGACGGTGTTGGCGGCGGGCCTGGCGTTACCCCGGCGGCAATCCTAATCGGTACACACACTGTCCTGCCGGCGAAAGCTGTGGCCACGTTTTCCGCACAAATCGAATAACTGCCTGCTGTAACCAGGTTACCGGCATTATCCCTTTGATCCCATATAAAGCGGAATGCCTGCAACTGCCCGGGGCCCAGAACTACCCGACCGGCAACTCTGGCAAATGTTCTGCCCCTTGAAAAACGGAAAACCTCCCTGTTAGCCCTTAAAACTACTATATCAAATCGTTGGGACGAATTATAATTTAAGGTAATGTTTCTGGAGGATGTGTTAACCTTTACAAAGGTTACCTGAACGGATCCACCCCGGCGGTAGCTGTCTTGGTCCGTGGCGACAAGATACAATAATCCGTTAACTATCTGAGTCGTGAACGTTGTCATCCTTCTCCCTTCACTCTTTTGTTATAATATTCCCCAACTTGAAAAGAAGTTACTGTAAACATGTCCAATAAAAAAAGCTTTAGTAGCAACCTTTACTAAAACTTTTAGTGGAGCCAAGCTCCACAAGGATCACATCAACACCTATTTTCTTTATCCTTTCCCAGGGTACAACCAAATCTTCATTGCGCCCCAATATCCCAAGCAAACGCCCCGGACCGGGCAGGATTAGGGCCGTTATTTTACCCTCCTCGGGATCAATATCAATGTCCTTTATTACCCCTAACCTGCGACCATCAACAATATTAATAATCTCCCTTGATCTCAGGTCAGAGATTCTTACCACCTCTAGCACCCCCCTGTTACCATGTATATGTGGCCGATAGGGGAAAGTGAACAGCTAAACCATAGATGAATACCTTTTTTAATAGGTTACAAGGCGGGGAAGGAGGATACGCCGCCCTTGTCACCAAAAAACCTATCATGAATAAGATCAACTATCTTTAATCGGTACTCCACCTGAACAATGTTTTCACCTACATTTTCAACTGGGCCCTTGTTGTTCACAGCCATTTCCCGTCCATCGGCATGCACAAAACACAAGGGCGGAAACAAAACACACCACCAGTTACTTCCCGCCCCATCACCGATTACCACTTTGACGGCCTCATAGTCCCCCGCCGGGAGGGTCAAGGCCTCGTAGGATTTGGTGGGAAAGGGAAAGCGGTCATAGTAAACCCTAACAGGGTATTTCTTACCGTTGGCCTCAACTTCTTGCCTGGCCAATCCCTCAATGTATTTCAAGTCATCATTTGCAATGGCCCTGGCATCTTTAATATCACTAATTCCGGCAAATTCTTGTCTCATGGCCTGGACAATTACGTCACGCACCTTTAGTTTTAGGGCCTGGTCCGCGTCGCTGTCACTGTTTGCCACAACGTGAAACCGTATTAGGTTATCCTGGTTGTAGGCAAGGGCGGTCTTGTTCGCCTGCAAGTATTGATAGGCTAGCAGTATTGTCATAAACAGAATCCCTACTACTAGGGTGACAGTTTTTTTACTCATTTTTACACTTCCCCACACCTTGGATCAGACGTGTTTTTTCATCTGCATCAAGGCGGCTTTTTCTAATCTCGACACCTGCGCCTGTGATATACCTATTTCATCGGCGACTTCCATTTGTGTCTTTCCCTCGAAGAATCTCAAGGTCAATATTAGTTTTTCTCTTTCGTTTAGTTTTTGCAGGGCATCCCTGATCGCTATACCTTTCATCCAAGTCATATCCTTGCTTTTTTCGTCACAGACCTGATCCATGACAAATATGGGGTCACCGCCATCATGGTATATAGGCTCAAATAGGGAAATAGGTTCCTGTATGGCATCCAGGGCAAAGGTTATCTCCTCCTGGGGCATCTTTAGTTCTTTGGCGATTTCCCCCAGGGAGGGCTCCCTAGAAAACTTGTTAATCAAACTGTCGCGTACCTGTAAAGCCTTATAGGCAATATCCCTTAATGATCTGCTGACCCTAATGGGGTTGTTATCCCTCAGGTATCTCCTTATTTCCCCTATGATCATCGGTACAGCGTAGGTGGAGAATCTCACATTTTGAGAAAGATCAAAGTTGTCTATTGCCTTCATTAACCCTATACATCCGACCTGGAATAGATCGTCAACATATTCGCCCCTGTTGGTAAAACGTTGGATGACACTCAATACTAGGCGGAGGTTTCCATTTACCAATTTATTACGTGCCGTTGTGTCGCCGGCTTGCATTGCCTTGAACAAAGTTTTCATCTCACTATTGGTCAGTACCGGTAGTTTGGATGTATTAACACCACAGATCT
>CAZKPV010000019.1:15660-18608 GCA_964554735.1 uncultured Clostridia bacterium | reverse complement strand
GGAAAGATTAACCCTGGAAACCACCCCGGACAGGCTTGCCGTTCGTATCATCGACCTGATTGCCCCGATAGGCAAGGGGCAGCGAGGGCTGATTGTTTCCCCACCAAAGGCCGGCAAAACCACCCTTTTGAAAGAGATAGCCAACAGCATAACCAGAAATTTTCCGGACGTGGTCCTGAAGGTTCTGCTCATTGATGAACGCCCCGAGGAGGTAACGGACATCGAACGTTCCGTCAAGGGCGAGGTGGTCGCTTCCACCTTTGATGAGTTGCCAGAAAACCATGTGAAAGTGGCCGAAATGGTGCTAGAGGGCGCGAAACGGCAGGTGGAGCACCAAAAAGACGTGGTTATTTTACTTGACAGCATAACTAGGCTAGCGAGGGCGCACAACTTGGTTGTACCCCCAAGTGGCCGCACACTGTCCGGAGGGGTTGATCCCGCGGCCTTGCACAAGCCCAAAAGGTTTTTCGGGGCGGCCCGCAATATAGAAGACGGCGGGAGCCTGACCATACTGGCGACCGCGCTGGTGGATACGGGCAGTAGAATGGATGATGTTATTTTTGAAGAATTCAAAGGCACCGGTAATATGGAATTGGTACTTGATCGCAAGCTCGCCGACAGACGATTATTCCCCGCCATTGATATCCAACGTTCCGGAACCCGCAAGGAAGAACTCCTGTTAGACAAAGATGAATACGATTTAATGTGGTATTTCCGCAAGGTTGCCTCCGGAATTTCCGTGTCCGAAACCCTTGAGATACTTGTTGATCGCATGAAAAAAAGCAAAACCAACGCCGAACTACTAGAGTGGTTCGACCAAACCCACCGCCCCCGTGGCAGGTAGCCAGTCCTAGGCGCGGCTCCGGGAAGTTTGCCGCCGGCATCGCCGCCCCCGTGGCAGCCGGCCAGTCCTAGGCGCGGCTCCGGGAAGTTTGCCGCAAATGTTGCGCCCGACCGGGGTAGCTAATCCTGATTGCGGCTTCGGAAAGTATGTCGCCGACATCGCCGCCCCCGTGGCAGCCGGCCAATCCTAGGCGCGGCTCCGGGGCAGCCAGCTAATCCTAGGCGCGGCTTTGGGAAGTATGTCGCCGACATCGTCGCCCCCGTGGCAGCCGGCCAATCCTAGGCGCGGCTTTGGGAAGTTTGCCGCAAATGTTGCGCCCGACCGGGGTAGCCGGGTATAAAAAATTGAAAATCTGGCAATGAATATAAAAAACCTTTGTTTTAGTTAGAAGGTGGAAAAATGATTGCTAGGTTTACAAAGCGTCTTGCAAGCGCGGTACTTGCTTTTATTTTCGTCACGACCGCAGTTGTGGCACCGGCGAGTGCGCGCCTGGATGAGTTTATACTGGATGCACCTTATGAGGCGGCTATAGTGGAGGATTGTACGAAACCGGTCCTATACAGAGTTGAAAAAGGTGACTGTTTGTGGAAAATAGCGCATAAGTACGGGACAAGCATGGATAGTTTAGCCGCAGCCAATGGCCTGTCAATGGATGAAGTGTTGTCCATTAATCAGGTAATCTTTGTGCCTGCATCGGCATCGGCGGCACCGGGGGAATATCTTGTCCAAAAGGGGGATACCCTGTGGGACCTCTCCCAAAAGTTTAATGTCAGTGTCGTTGCTATTGCAACGGCAAACGGATTAAACAATATGCATAAACTGAAAGTTGACCAAAGGCTGATTATACCGAACATTGGAACAACCAGCTACGCCATGTCGGCACCGGTTGTCACTATTCCCTCAAGGGGGAGTGGTTCACTGGATCTCATGTGGCCGGTTATGGGGGAAGTTACATCCTTTTTTGGGATGCGTAACGGCAGGCCCCACGAAGGCCTTGACATTGCGGCCAACACGGGAACACCAATCAAGGCGGCACGTGCCGGTAAGGTAACATTTGCCGGGCACAGGGGCACCTATGGCTTAGCCGTGATCGTGGATCATGGCGGCGGACTGAGCACGCTTTATGCTCACTGTTCAAGGGTTTTGGTGAAACCGGGCCAAAACGTGAAAAACGGGCAGGACATCGCCCTTGTCGGTAGCACAGGCCATTCAACCGGTCCGCACTTGCACTTGGAGGTGCGGCAAAACGGCATACCGTACGACCCGCTACTGTTCCTGCGCATCTACGCCTAGCATTTTAACCTTCCGGGGATATAAGGACCAAGACTCTTCGGTTCCTGTTCCTGCGTATCCACGCCTAGCATTGGTTAAGCCAGCAAAATGGAACCCTGTGTTATCGCTACCGCTCCTGCGCATCTGCGCCTAAAGCGGTCATGGCCGCATGTGACGAGGATTGGGCGGAGTGGCCACTGCTCCTACGCATTTGCGCCTAAAGCGGTCATGGCCGCATGTGACGAGGATTGGGCAGAGTGGCCACTGCTCCTGCGCATTTGCGCCTAAAGTAGGCCGGGGGGAGCGGGATGAAATGCGTCGGGCACAAAGGGGCGCACAAAGCTAGCGGCTCGCGATGGGTGCGCAAGGCGGCGGCGAAGCGAACAGTAGTGTGCGAAGGTGCGAGCGGCGGCGGCGCGTGAAGGGCGCGAAAGCCAGCGGCGCGTGAAGCGAACAGTAGTGTGCGAAGGTGCGAGTGGCGCGCAAAGTTGCGGTGCGCGCAAGCGGGGTAAATTTATCCTCGCTTTTTTTGTCCCCATAAACGGGGTCTTGGAATGAAAGGTAGGCTAAGCACCACTGTAGGCCGGGGGCCGGTCGCCCCACGAGCGGCCAAGCCCCCATGACCTCTACCATCCCAAGGTAGAGACAAAATGGGTCGCCGCGCACCGCCGCGCCGCGCCCATTACACCTAACCCATCTGCTAAGGTGTCGCCCCTTCTTAATTTGCGATTGCTGGGCTGTGTCTAAGTGTAAGCAATAATTGCCTTTTTAGAAATATGCAAAATTTCAACCTGTGCTCAAATTTAAAGGGAATTATTGCAATTTATAACCA
>CAZKPV010000019.1:10388-15560 GCA_964554735.1 uncultured Clostridia bacterium | reverse complement strand
TAGCTCCAAATATCTTCTGTTTTAGCATAGTTTATTCCATTTAATTGATAATAATTCCACATGAAGTGAGCACAGCTTGCAATTTTGCACAACTAGCCATAGGTTGTGGCATAACTTGAAATTTTGCACAAACAGCGCGCGCACCGCCGCGCTACACCGCGCCCCGCCCCGCGCTACATTGCCGCGCTGCATTGCTCGCCGCGCCACGGCCGCGCCGCACCGCGCCACCACTGCCGCCGAGCCACCCCGCGCCGCGCCACACCGCGCCGCGCGCACCGCCGCTCCGCGCCACCCCGCCGCGCCGCGGCGCGCACTCATTACACATACCTATCCACCAAGGAACCATCTCTTCAGAGTTTGCAATTGCTGGGCTGTGACTAAGCGTAAGCAATAATTGCCTTTTTAGAAATGTGCAAAATTTCAACCTGTGCTCAAATTTAAAGGGAATTATTGCAATTTATAACCAATTAGCTCCAAATATCTTCTGTTTTAGCATAGTTTATTCCATTTAATTGATAATAATTCCACATGAAGTGAGCACAGGTTGAAATTTTGCACAAGTAGCCATAGGTTGTGGACATAAGTTGAAAATTTGCACACACAACTCGCATTTAGGGTGTCTAGAACACCCTCTTTATGTGATGTGTTGGCTCAAGGTTACTAAGAGTGCGCAAAAGTGCCCCTGAATGCCCCAAAACTGCATAAAGGGAACGTCACTTTGTTTAAGTGCCGCATCGAAACCCGCAAAAGTGCCCCAGAATGGCCCAAAACTGCACAAAAGGAACGTCCCTTTGTGTCGAAGCCACCAAAACTGCACAAAAGGAACGTCCCTGTGTGTTGTGCGTTCCTGTATGTTGTGTTCCTTCGTGTCAAGTGCCGAATCTTTGTGTCAAAACCGCCACCCTGTTCCATTTTCCTGTTGACTGTGGTATAATTTTTCATTATACTTAACTTATTGAATTGTTAAGCTAGTTAACTATTAATGGGAGGGTGTGGTTTTTTGAATCGGCGGAAGCTGATCGCATTCCTGGCGAAGGTCGATGCCTTGTTTCAGGAGATGCTGCGTAAGCTACATACTGAGTTTGCGGATAATATGGTAAGTGATATAACGCCTAACCAGTTCATGGTACTACAGTGTATCAATGATACCGGCAAGGCAACTGTGTCGGAGGTTGCCGGACGGATAGGTGTTTCTTTGAGTGCAATTTCGGCCCAGATAGAGCGACTTCACAGGATGGGTATTGTGGACCGGGAGCGGGATCCAGATGATCGCCGGGTGGTCAGGCTTTTTCTGACTGACAGCGGCCGTGAACTTGTCAAAACTTGTATGGAAAGCCGCCTAAAAGTTGTTGAAAGGTATTTGGGCAGGCTACCCCAGGAGGATTTGAATAAGTTAATGGACATTTGTACGAATATATTAAGCATAATGCGTGAGGAGGAAGAAAATAAATGAGAAAAGGGCCAAAAATACCAACCATACCGGCCATTGTCCTGACCATTTTTGTTTTTCTAATGTCGGGTTTGCTCACTGGTTGCGGCAATAATAAAAATAACGACCATGCAAATGATGACCGGGCCATTCCGGTGGGCACGACAATAGCCGCTACCGGCGTGTTGTCCGATGCCAGTGTGGTTAGCGGCCATCTGGAGGCTTTGGTTTCCGCCAATGTAGTGCCGAAAATGGGCGGTAGGGTGGCGGAGATAAATGTTGATATTGGTAGCAATGTCAGGGCCGGGCAGTTAATGGCGCGTTTGGGTGCCGAGGAGCTTCTGGCGGCGGTTAACCAGGGTAAGGCTTCACTGGCCGCGGCC
This sequence comes from uncultured Clostridia bacterium, assembly GCA_964554735.1. GTDB lineage: Bacteria > Bacillota > Desulfotomaculia > Desulfotomaculales > CAZKPV01 > CAZKPV01. The sequence continues at coordinate 13,748 of CAZKPV010000019.1, read as the reverse complement.
CAGGCAAAACTGGAGGTTTCCCAGGCCAACTACATAAGGGGCAAGGCCCTACTGGAGCAGGGGGTAATCTCCCAGGCCGAGTATGAAGGGCAGTTTTCTTTGGTATACAAGGCGGATTTGCAGCAGGTGGAAATGGCCCGGGCCCAACTGGAAATGGCCCAGGCCAACTACGACACCTCACTGGTTACTTCCCCCATTGACGGCGTGGTGACGGCGCGCAATGTGAATCTTGGGGAAATGGCCTCACCCGGTGTGCCGGTGGTTACGGTGGTTAATTTAAACACCGTGGTGGTTCGTGCCTCGGTAAGTGAGGATATGGTCAACAAGTTAAAGGAAAATCAAGAGGTGAAGGTGAAGGTGGCGGCGGCTTCTGATAAACCCTTTACCGGGAAAATTAACAACATTGCCCCGGCGGCGGATCCCGCAACCAAATCCTTTCCGATAAAGATACAGATTGCCAATAAAGACCACGTGTTAAAACCCGGTATGTTTGCCGAGGTGACCCTGGGTGCAGGGACAGAGGCATTGCTCCTGCCCAGTGAGGCTATCATGGTCGAGGGGGACGAAAAGTTTGTTTTTGCTGTTGAGGAAGGCTTGGCTAAAAAAGTTAAGGTAACAACGGGGGCTTCCGATGGTAAAAGCGTGGCCATACTCTCCGGTGTGAAGGAGGGTGCGGAGGTCGTTACTGTCGGGCAGCATTACCTGGAGGACGGCATGAAGGTCAGTGCGGACGGGGTAAATTCTAACTAGTTGAAAGGGTGGTAAACTAAGTCATGAAGATTACGGAAGTATCTCTCAAAAGACCTATAACGATATTCATGCTGGTCCTGATGGTTCTCATTCTTGGTTTTGTCTCCTTGAGTAGGCTTAGTATGGATTTACTGCCGGAAATCACTTTCCCGGTGGGGGCGGCGATAACCTCATATTCCGGGGCGGGGCCGGAGGAAGTGGAAAATATGGTCAGCCGGCCGCTAGAAGAAGCACTGTCCACTTGCAATAATTTGAAATCCATATCTTCCATAAGCAGTGTGGGCAGTTCCATTGTTATTGCCCGCTTTAACTGGGGTACGGATATGGATTTTGCCTCGCTACAGATGAGGGAGAAGATTGATATGATCAGTGCCTATCTCCCCAGCGATGTGGATAAACCGACGGTGTTTACTATGGACCCGTCTTTGATGCCGGTGATGCAGATAAACGCCTTCGGGCCGGATCAGGTTCAGTTGAAGCAGGTTGTTGACGATGTTATCATACCCCGCCTAGAGAGGATAGAGGGCGTTGCCGGTGTGGACTCCATGGGTGGGCTGCAAAGGGAGATCAAGGTTATCATTGATCCCAGCAAGCTACAGGGCTATGGTATGTCTTTGAATCAGGTATCCCAGGCCTTGCAGGCAGACAACTTCAACATGACGGCGGGGGAAGTGAGCGATGGGAAAAAAGAACTTCTGGTGCGGGTAACCGGGGAGTTTAAAAACATTAATGAGATAAGCAACATTGTTGTTGGAAGCGCGGGTGGGGTTCCGGTGCACCTTTACGAGCTGGCCAAGCTTGTGGACGGGGAAAAGGAAGAAAGGCAAATGAGCCGCGTTGACGGGCGGCCGGGAATTGCCCTTTTTGTCAGCAAGCAAAGTGTGGCTAACACCGTCAATGTTTCCAATGAGGTGCGCGAGGTAATCAAGGAGTTAGAAGCCGAGTTGCCGCCGGGCTTTGAAACCATGGAGGTTTTTAACCAGGCTGATTTTATTGAAAAGGCCGTGCACGGGGTGGTTGGCAGTGCGGTTAAAGGCGGGCTACTGGCTATTTTGGTGCTCCTGTTTTTCCTGCGGAACCTCCGGAGTACGCTTATAGTTGCCACAACCATTCCTATTTCGATAATCTGTACCTGTATTTTGATGTATTTTAACGGCCTGACTTTAAATATGATGACCCTTGGGGGTCTGGCCTTGGGGATCGGGCTGATTGTCGATGATGCCATTGTGGTGTTGGAGAATATTTTCCGACACCGGGAGGAGGGTTACAGTCTTTACGATGCCGCCTTAAAGGGGACTTCCGAGGTGGGCAATGCGGTGGTGGCCGCCACGTTGACCACTGTGGTTGTCTTTTTACCGGTGGCTTATGTGGAGGGGATGGCCGCCCAGTTTTTCAAACCGATGGCTTTGACTCTGGCGTTTTCAGTGGGTATTTCTTTGCTGGTGGCCCTGACCCTGGTGCCGATTCTTTCCGAGCGGATGATACATTTGACGGAGCCGAAAAGGCAGACCTTACTGGGAAGGCTTTACTACATAACGGGGGATTTTTTAGACAGGATGGATGCCTTTTACCGCCGGGTCTTGGTGTGGTCCCTCAGTCACAAGAAAATAGTTGTCATTGTTGTGACCGTGGGCATGGTGCTCAGTGCAGCACTTTTCCCCGTGGTAGGTTCGGAGTTTCTCCCCAGTACGGATGAGGGGGAAATCAGTATCGGCATTAAGTTGCCCGTCGGGACTGAACTGGCGGAAACAGATCGGATAACGAGACAGGTGGAAAAGCTAGTCAGCCTTTTGCCGGAAGCGGATTATGTATACTCAAATGTTGGCGGCGGCGGTATGTCGATGGGTGGCGGCGGCAGTTCAAACACGGCATCAGTTAACTTGATTTTGGTAAGCAAAACTGAGCGGGACCGCAGTGATGTCGAGATTGCGGATTATGTAAACGAGCAGCTAAAAGTTATCCCGGGTGCCGAATTTGATGTTGGGGCCATGGATTTTCTAATGGGTGGATTTGGTCAGAACCCCATCGAGGTGACGATCAAGGGTGACGATCTGACTGTGTTGGCGAGTTTGGCCGATCGGGCGGTTGAACTCGTGGAAAAGATTCCGGGAACTCGGCAAATCAAGAACTCCCTGGCCGAAGGACGGCCGGAAATACAGGTGAAAATAAATCGGGACAAGGCCGCCGGTTATGGTTTAAGTGTGTATGAAGTGGCTTCAACCGTGCGTACCGCTATGGAGGGAAGTGTAGCCACCCGTTACCGCAGCGGCGGTGAGGAGATTGACATCCGTGTGCGGTTGGCCGGTGGTGAAGACGCCCATTTGCAGGAGCTGGCGGATTTGACCATAGCCTCCGCCTATGGTTTTCAGGTGCCCTTGAGGGAAATTGCTGCTTTCCACGAGGAGGAGGGGCCGAATACCATTTCCCGAAGTGACCAGTCCCGGCAAGTTACAGTTACCGGTGCTATAGCGGATCGTGATTTGGGGAGCATTATGGATGATATAAGGGGTACCCTTGATGGCTCACTGGCATTGCCGCCGGGTTACAGTATCAGTTATGAGGGCCAGGATAAAGAGATGATGGAGTCCTTTAACACCCTGGGCCTGGCCT
>CAZKPV010000019.1:7726-10378 GCA_964554735.1 uncultured Clostridia bacterium | reverse complement strand
TCGCTCCTACACCCCTTGGTGCTTATGTCGGCTATACCGGTGACGATTATCGGTATTACCCTGAGTTTGTTTGTAACTGGGCGGCCCTTTAGTGTTCCGGCCTTTATAGGTATTATCATGCTCGGTGGGATTGTGGTCAAGAACGCTATTGTGCTAATTGATTATGTAAACGTTTTGCGGCGGCGGGGCGTTGAAAGGTATGATGCTTTATTGCGGGCGGGCCCGCGGCGGTTGCGGCCCATTTTGATGACGGCTCTCACTGCTATTTTCGCCATGTTCCCCCTTGCCATCGGTATAGGTGAGGGTGCGGAATTGGAGGCACCTTTGGCAACGGTGGTTGTTGGCGGGCTGATCTTCAGTACGGTTATCACCTTGGTGTTGGTGCCGGTGCTTTATGTGGCTATGGAAGATTTGGCCGCGAAGCTGGGTCGGAGGCTGGGTATTCTCGGACCGGAGTCTGTGCAGGATTCCGGGCTAACGGAAAAAGTTGAAGCCGATAGTACTATTAAAGAATAATGGAACTGGAAATTGTGAAGTTGCGAAATAGGGAAATGGTTGAAGGGTGCAATAGTGGATTGGCGGAGCAAGGGAGTAGCGTGAAAACGTGATGGAAGATAGTGGAACAGTGGTGTAGGGGAAAGGTTGGACGGTGCAGTAGTTGGATAGTCAGGTGACGCGATTGCGCGATTGTGCGATTGCGGGATTGCGGCAGGGCGCGGCAGTGGGACTGGCGGAACAGTTGAACGGTGGGTTTGCGCAGTGGGATTGCGCGGTGGGTTGTCGGCAGGCGCGGCACTGTTTTGCAAAGCATTGCCGCAAGGCTGGTGGGTACGGTGCCATTATATGCTTGACGCGGTGGGTTGTCGGCGGATGAAGTACCGTGTTGCTTAGGCTATAATCAATAATGCGGGGAGGCTGCAAGATATGTTTCGTAATATATTCCGTACAGGAAGTAAATTTAAAATGGTGCTAATTTGTGGGGCGGTGACTTTGGCGCTTATACTTGCGGGGCTCCCGCCGGCCCACAGTGGGTTTGCGAGTGCGTTCGGAGGTAGGGCCGGCTTTGCGGCTGATAGCGCGGTTGTTGGCGCGGTTGGCGGCGCTGTGCTGCTTGCCTCAGCGGAGGCGGCCGGCAGTGGTGGCGATGCCACGGGCGGCGCGGTTGTTGGCGCGGTTGGCGGCGCGGCGAACGGAGCTGTGCTATTGGCTACTGCGGAGGCGGCCGGGGTCAAGGGCAATAACGTGAAGGTTAAAGAACTCAGCCTTGAGGAGGCACTTGAGTTGGCCCACGAAAACAATGCTAATTTCAAATTGTTGGAGTTAGCCAAGGAGCAGGCCAAGATCGAGCTGTCCCAGGCCAGTAGCCAGGCGGATAAGATTGATTTTGATAGGGTTGTAACTTCGGAGATGATGGGGGTGACAATAGAAACATATCCAACGCCCCCAACCTTGCAATTCGCCCAGGCAAAATACGTCAATGAAAAAGCCAAGGAAGCGGCCAAGGTAAAAGCGGAGAAAAACTTTGAGGTGTACAACAACACCCTTGAACTGCTCATAACCAAGGAATACTACAGTGTGCTTGAGGCCGCCGAAGTCTTGGAGGTCAAGGAGGCCGCCCTAAAGCGTGCAGAAAAGCAGTTCAAAAATGCGGAAGCCGCCCACAAGGTTGGGATGGCTGCCAAGACGGATGTTCTCGGGGCGGAAGCCGGGGTTGCCGGTGCCCGTGCCGACCTGACCAATGCTAAAAACCAGTATGAGGTTGCCGTAGTTGAGCTGAACAAGGCAATCGGCATTGATTTAAACACACCTCTTAAATTGACCACGGAGGTTGAATTGGCCCCCTTGGGTGAGGTGGATTTAGATGCCGTAACCGAGGAAGCACTGGCGGAAAGAGCGGATATTGTTGCCGCCATTAAGGATAAAGAAGTGGCCGATGAAAACTATGACGTATGCGTTGCCTACACGGCGAGAAATACATACGTTTCCCGTTTAGCCAAGGTCGGTGCGGACATGGCGGCCATTAACGTTGAGGAAACGAAGAAGGCTGCCCAATCCGAGTTGCTGTCGAGTTATCTCAACGTTATAGCGGCCGGTGAGGCCTTGGAAGCACTAAAGGGTTCGGTAAAAGTGCGCGAGGAAGTTATGCGACTAACCGAATTGCGATACGATGTGGGGCTTGTGACCACACTGGATATTTTGCAGGCATCGGAACAGCTTATGGAAACCCAGGTGGCCTATGTGCAGGCAATCCATCGCTACAATTTAGCCAAGCTTACCTTTGAAACCGCAAAAGTGTTCCCGGTATCAGCTTCAGCCGGGATGAGGTAGATACCGTTCCGTTTGCCCGCATTAACACAGAGGTGACGCAGAGGGACGTTCCTTTTGTTCATTATTTCGCCGTTCGCGGGGCGGTTTGCGGGGTGTTTGTGCCGCCTGTGGGAGCCTTGTGCGCCATTCGCGGGGCGTAAGTGTGCTTTTTGCGGGACACTGTGCCCTTCTGACACTATGTGTACACACTCAGACACAGCGCATCGCTTCGCTCACCCTGAGTTGCCCCGATTTTGCAAAAAACACTAGCCGCTGCAGAAAAAACGCCGGCCGCTGTGCAAAAAACGCTTGCCGTTGTGCAAAACCGCCGGCCGCTGCAGAAAA
>CAZKPV010000019.1:0-7626 GCA_964554735.1 uncultured Clostridia bacterium | reverse complement strand
GCCGCTGTGCAAAAAACGCTTGCCGTTGTGCAAAACCGCCGGCCGCTGCAGAAAAAACGCCGGCTGTTGCAGAAAAAACGCCGGCCGCTGTGCAAAAAATCAATTAAAGTGTGGATTATGAAAAATGTTTCCCACCTTTATCCAAAAAATCAACACATTAGTTGATTTTTTGCACAAATTTAACCATCTTTTTACTGTGGTTCAAGTTAAAACCACACATTAGTTGAAATTTTGCACACAAGGCACAGAACCGCACGATGGGGCCGCCCTTTTGCGCCCGAAACCGCAGGAACCGCACGATGGGGCCGCCCTTCTGCACACAAGGCCGAAACCGCAGGAACCGCACGATGGGGCCGCCCTTCTGCGCCCGAAACCGCAAAAACCGCACAATAGGAACGCCCCCCTGAGTTCTAATCGGGGGAAAACATAAACAGCAAGGTTGCTACAAGTGCTATAACTGCAAAGAAACATAGGGGGAACTGGAAACCTCCGGTTTTTTCATACAGACTACCGAACAGTGGTGCCACCATTGTCATTGCTAGCAAATTAAAGGTGGCAACCAATCCACTGGCCTTGCCCGCACGTCTGGCACCCATCAGGCCAACCATCCTACTGTGGACGGGGCCGAACCAGCCCATCGAAGAAGCCCCGAGTAGGATACTAAGGAGCGCCAAAAGCGGCAGACCCGGGTTACCCTTAGACAAACCAAGTACTGCTAACATAGTTACGTTGGATAATCCCAGGAACCCCAGTACCTGCTTTTGTTTGTTCAGGAATGAATCGGCAACCAGGCCGATACAGGGCCTTGAAAGCGCACCTGCTAGTTGAAGCAGTCCAAGTAAGGTGGTAGCTGTGATCAGCGGTACACCCATTTGCTCGCGATAAATAGGCACTGTAAATGTAACAATGATTACCTGCCCGATGGCAAGGGACGTGCTGATAAGTATAGTTGTGGCTATAGCTAGTGCCGACCCGCCAAGGTTTTTGTGATTGCCCTTGTTGTCCGCTACGATAGTTTCATTTTTGTCATTTTTTTTAGCGTGACTTCCGACCAGTAAGCTTGTCGCAAAAACAAGCAAAAGCATAATCCAATATGCCCATGACCAATTTGTATGTAGTATAAGGAGAGGGAGCAAGATTGAGCCAATGGCAACCCCAAAAGGGCCGCCGGACTGTTTTAACCCGATAGCAAAGGCTAGGCGCCTTCTAGGGAAAACATTAGCTATTTGTTTGTTGGTTAAATGAATAATTATGCTGTAGGCCACACCCAACAGGAATGTCAGACCCAATATCATATAGTAGCTAGTTGAAAAAGGCATAATAAACAACGCGAAACAGGTTAAACCCGCCCCAATGTACATCACTTTACGGAACTCCATCTTGTCCGACAGGGCCCCCGCCGCAAACGAAAAAATCAAATTCCCGCTAGTCGCGGCCGCCGCAAGTAAACCCAGATCCCGTTTATCTAGAGTGAAATGCATTTCCAGAAACGGACCCATGAAAGAGTAAGAAAAAAACACCATAGTACAAACGGCGATCAGTATGAATAACTGTATAAGTAGCCCGGTATTTTCCGGGTTTCTCATTAGTAGGCTATTTTTCGGCCATCGTTTTTGTTCGGAAGAACCTTTTGTTTTGTCCATCGTAATCGCTTCATAAAATTTTCGCCAATTCCGAAAGGGCACACATATTGTTTACCCTTAGAAAACCGTATTTGCAACTTATTATTCCAGCATTGTTTAAATGGGTAAGCGCGTTTGACACTGTAACCCTATGCACACCGGCTAGTTGGGCTAGTTCATAATGTGTCATGGCAATTCTTCCGTTCGGTGAATGTTGGGCGAGAATATAAATTATCCTGTAGACCCTGTCTTTTGACCTCAAAGAGTATAGCATGTCTATTTGCGTGGTGAGCATCCTTATCTTCAGGGAAAGGGAACGAATAATGTCTGTACAGATGGAGGGGCTTTCCCCGAGAAGGGTTTCAATTGTCATACTGTTAAAAACGTAAATTACCGAATTTTCAAGTGCTATATTATGCGATTGTGCAGGGCATCCGTTAAAATAAACTGCCTCACCAAAAGTGTTCCCTGCAATGATTATTCCCACAACCTTTTCAACCCCGTTGGAACAAATCAACGACTGTTTTACCTTTCCTGTCTTGACATAATAAATGCTGTCCATAAAATTGTTTGCAAAGGTAACAGTGCTGCCCGCAGCATATTGTTTCTTTGCCCCAAGATGTAAATAATTCTCCCAATTCAAACTGCCAAATTGAATTACCGGGGAGCCCATAGCATCTTTTTCTGAACACATACCCATTATTTTCACCTCCACTGTATATGTAATTGTAACTCCAATGGCCGCCTTTAGGCTAGATATCCTCGACCTTTTTTAATGGTAAAATTAACATACTGTTTACGGTTTGACATGTTGTTGGTTTTCTGCATTACCGAAAAATTTAATGTTTCCCAAAAGTGCTATGTTAGCGACAACCAACCCACCTAGGCACAGTAGCAGGATGTATTTAAATGACATTATATTCAAAGGCTCGCTAACTGCTAAACCAAGGGATTGTTGCCAGAATGCGGCTCCGGCAAAGGCCATTGTATTGATCGCCCCAACGGCGGTCCCAGCGTATTTAACTGGGTACATTTCCTTTACTTTAGATAAAACTCCTACAACCGAAGAACCCAAAAAGCCCAAAGTGAAAAAAGTGAACACTAAATAGGTGACGGTCAAGGCTTCCATGTACACGGTGAATAACAGCCAAAACAAGGTATAGGCCATGCTACCGATAAAAAGGGTTTTTGTTTTTTTATCTCCGCTAGCATCAAACAGCTTCCCCATAATAGGTGCTCCAAGGCCAAACCCTATGCCAAAGTACATTAAAACATAACCCACGGTGGTGGGGTCCATTTGGTAGCAGGTGGCAAGCAGTGGGCCGCCCCATAAGCCTTGTAGGGCAAAAATGGTGCCATTAAAGCAAAAGAACCAAATTGCCAACAGCCCAAATTCGGCATTTAAAAGGCTCCGTAAAAAGGACAGTGAAACCTTTTCTTCTTTGGGGACACCCGGCGAATTTTTTTGATGATTCACCGGGGTGTCCTTGATAGATAGATAGTTGGCCAAAGCAAGAAGTAGTGTAAACAGACCAACGGCGACAAACAGCACGCGCCAACCAACGGCCAAGACGGCCTTTGTCAGTGGATAACTTGCGGAAATAGCGCCAACGTTACCCACGAGCATCAAAATGCCCATTAGGGTGGCTAGCCTATTGGGGGGTGACCATACGGAAAACAGTTTAACGGTTGGGACAAAAATACATGCTACTCCCAACCCTACCAACATTCTTCCCAGTACCGCACCCTCAAAGGATCCTGACATCCCAAACAAAATTGAACCAGCCGATGCCACTAGCAATGCTATGGTAATGGTTTTGCGTGGCCCCAAGTGATCCGCTAACAAGCCCGCCGGCAGTTGCATTGCGGCATAGGCGTAAAAGTATACGGAACTTAATAGGCCGAGACCCGCTGACCCAACTCCAAACGCACTTTGGATATTGGCGGCTGTTACTGCGGGGGACACCCTATGAAAATAGACGAAGAAATAGGCGGCAAAACAACATATATACATTATTAAAATTTTTGCACTGGTTTTTTTTGAGATGTTCATGATTTTCACCTTGTTATCTAATTATCTGAATATAAAGGGGCCTATAGTTAAGCCAATAATAAAGATCACAATCGCCCCGGCAGTTATTGCAGCTATACCGTATTTGAAGAAATCCCTGACATTGGCATAACCCTCCGACCCCAGGACAGCTACACTAATAGTGATGGATGAAAAGGGGAACACCAAACCGTTGTTGGCCGACATGCCTATCAATAATGCCCACAATATGGGATTTAACCCAAACATGGGTGCCAGACTGATAACAACCGGAACCATTAAGGAGATAACCGCCAGATTGGTTATTACCTGTGTCATAAAGGCTGTAATTATGAGTATAATGAACATTACCCAAACCCCTGACATTCCCCCGGTAATGCTTTTTATTCCCAGGGCGAGCCATTCGTCAACGCCCGTACTGTTCAAGGAGATGCCCAGGACTCCGGCACCCATGATGAACATTATTACACCCCAGTTAATTGACCTCAGGCCTTGTTGCCAGTCCATTGCGAAAACCGGTCCCTCTTTTTTCAACGGAATAACAAACAGCATTACCCCAACCAATAGGGCGATAAAGGGGGTGCTCAAAAGTGTTGTCAGAAAATCCCATCCAAAGGCTTTTGTAATGGGTGCCGCAAAGAGCCAGAGAAAGATGGCTACTAATAATGAGTATAGGGCGATCTTTTCATATCTGGTTACAGTCCCCATTTTTTCTTTTTCTCCGGCGATGTATTCACTTGCAACTGGAAGATATTTTTCCTCCTTAGCAATCGGGAACATCCTATAGATTATAAATAGTGCCGGAATCATTGAAACGAGGAAGATCGGCATCCCTATAATTGACCATTCCCAAAATTCTATGTTGTACCCGAGCAAGGCGGCCACCAGGCCGACAACAATCAGGTTTGGGGCTCCGCCAATCGGTGTACCTATACCGCCCACACTCGAGGATACACCCGCCATCATTACAAGCTGACGCCCAAAGTTGCTTCCTTTTTGCACACCGGTTTCCTTAATCATTGACATACCAACGGCCAGAAATAACATTGCAACGGGTATGTTTGCCACAAAGGCCGATAACACGGCGCAAGAAATGGCAAATACAGCAACCACCCGTGCCGATTGACCTTTTACAAAATTTAGCCCAAGCATTGTAAAGGCGTATCGTCTAATTAGCCCGCTTTCAACCCAGGCACCAAGAATGATAGTTGCCCCCAAGAAGAGCATTACCGGCCCCTGTGCCAACTGTTCAAAGGCTTGTAAAGGCTTCAGAACTCCTAATATACTAAAAATTACAACGGACCAGATGGCCGTAACCGCTAAGTGAAAGGGCTCGAACATCCACCAGATAATTACCCACAAGGCGCCGGCGATAGCTTTTTTACCCGCCGGGTCTAAACCCGGGAAATCAGGTAAGAGCAGTACCGCCACACATAATAATGGCCCCAAAAGCAACCCGAAAAGTTTTTTGTTAGATGTATTTGAATCATTGGCTTTACTCATCACATTCGCCTCTTTTCTGAACCCTACGATTGTTGAGGTGCGGGTCAATGCACCCCAACAACCGGTAAGGTATAGGTAATGTCATAGGTTAAATAGTTATCATTATAGGTGGGAAAACTATTTTAATAGCTTCTTCCGGACAATCCTGCCGGCAAGAACCACAATGCCAGCATTCATCAGGATATTTTACATACGGGACCGGGCCATCTTCGGTGTCCTTCATAAAGATAGCGTCCGCCATACATAATTCTTCACAGTCCCCGCATCCGGCACATTTCTTTAAGTCAAATACTGGCGGCATTAATTATCCCCCCCATCATCAAAAGCTATTGGTAAAAACTCAGTCATAATGTTGTCCCCTTCGCGACTGACCAATACCTGTCCACACCAATTTTCGTTGTCTGTTTCAGGGAAATCCAGCCTGTGGTGATAAGGTTTGTTTCTGCTTTCCGTTCTGAATAATGCGGCCTGAACCATAATCTCCCCTACGTCAAGCAAATTTCGTGATTCATTGGCTCTCATTAATTCATGGTAGTTGTCTGCCTTGAGTTCGGGCAGGAAACTCCTAATCTTTTGCAATTTTTCCGCCGCGACTTTTAGGCCGCCCTCAGTTCGTTCGCTACCGACATTCTCTGTCATTACTTTTCTGATTATATTTTCAAAGTCGGTGTAACTGATCCCATCTTCCCTTTCCAAGGGGGCATAAACTGCTTTTTTGATGGATTTTACTTGGTCGTATTCGGGTTCTAGAAGTTTGGCATTGGCGGCATATTTGGTTGCGCCTTTTCCGGCGGCGTAACCTCCGGTTATACAGCCATGTACGCAGCGCTGGGCATCACAGGCATCGCCGCAGGCAAATAGGCCAGGTACGGTTGCCGCGCAATTTTCATCAATCTTCACACCGCTACCGGTGACTTCTGTTGGGCCACACTGCATACCCTCGGAGGGCATAATTTCAAATGGTTTGGTTTTCAGATCTTCACCACGCTGTTCCATGTAATCCGGCAATGTGTCCTTGTCGTATCCGAGAGTACTGTTTAAGTGTTTTAAATCCTCATCTTTAATGTGTCTGCAATCAATTGATAATGGGCCCCTGCCTGCCTTCAATTCTTTTAGAGAATAATACACAACATCATACCGTGGGGCTTTGTTTCCCATGGGATGGTTTTTCTCCATGTAGTATTCCCCCAACGAGTTCATAAAACGTCCGCCCATACCAGTGAAGGCATTAAACCCGGGGGCAGCAAAACCTTTTGGCAACATAGTCATTCGCATATATTCCATGTTTGCCAGTTTTGCCCCGGCTTTAAACGCCATAGCCTGTCCATCACCGGTATCAAAGGGTGACAGCCATGTATTAAAAGGGTTGACCCTTGGCGATTCATAAAGACGTTGGGTGCTACCGGTTGATATAATGGTTGCTTTTGCGTTAACGATAAAGAATTCACCTGTCCTGATATGCATACCTGTCGCCCCAACTACTTTGCCATCTTTAACTAACAGTTCCGTGGCCATTACCTTATCAAGGACAGTACATCCGAGCCGTCTGACCTCTTTTCCCAGGCAGGGCTTTAGTCTTTTTCCGTTGAAGTTAATCCAATACGTCCCCGGTTGGCCCATTGACGCCGTTCTGTAGAATGAGCCATCCGGTTGTGTTAGGGGGCAACCTATGCGTTCCATTCTCTCTATTGCATCCGTAAGTTCATCGCAATAGACCTTTTCCAACACACGCGGTTCGGTTGTGCCCCTACCAATTTTCCAAACATATTTAAGGAAATGTTCCTTTGTATCCCAGGACTTGTCAGTATCCAAATATGCCAGGAAATGGTCAACACCGCCACCGATGTCACCGCTTCTTTCAATTTTCCCTTTGTCCATTACAACAACTTTGGCATTTCTTTCCGCCGCGGCAATTGCCGCATTCGTACCGGCCAATCCACCACCGATGACCAACACATCGGCTTCAAGCAAGGTACCTAAACCTTCTAGGTCGGCCATATTATTTGCACCTCCTGTATACTTTTTGCTAAAAGAGTGATTTCTAGCGCAACTCACAGGGTTATCGGCCACTAGCACATTGGAAACACCTCCTAAGAATTTGCATTAAGAATATGTTAAGCAAGTGTTATCTATATATTAAGGGCTGCGGTATTAAAAAAAAGTAGTGGTTGCTACAATTTTCACAATAAAAGAGTTTTATCTTGGGCCGATCAATTTTTATGGGCATCTTTGGTGGCTAGAGTCGGGAACGGCCTAACAAATAAAGGGCCGTGAAAGAATCGCAGTATTTGGGGTTGGTGGGTTCCCTTTAGAAACCCTCCGGGAGGAAAAGGGATGAAATTTACTGTTGTGATTTCGTTCACAAGCGGTTTGATGGTTGGACGAGGGTTTGGCGCAGAGGTGGCGTAGAGGTGGCGCAATGGTTGGACGAGGGTTTGGCGTAGAGGTGGC
>CAZKPV010000018.1:11701-18803 GCA_964554735.1 uncultured Clostridia bacterium | reverse complement strand
CACTACAGGTCAAACAGGCGGTTGTAGGTTACGGACGTGCCGACAAGGGGCAGGTTCAGTATATGGTTAAAACTTTACTTGGTCTGAAGGACATCCCCCGGCCGGATGACGTTGCCGATGCATTGGCCGTTGCTATTTGCCATGCCCATTCGAGAAATGGATTGATGTTGACGTGATAAATTTTTTAAGGGGCAAAGTTGCATACGTTAAAGCAGATTCCGTTATAATCGATATAAATGGTGTGGGATATCATGTTACAGTACCGCTGTCGGTTATATCCGCACTTCCTCCCGTAGGGGAGGAGGTTTTTCTGTTCACTAATCTGACGGTACGGGAAGACAAGATGCTTTTGTTTGGCTTCAGGCATGAGGAAGAACTGGATGTGTTTCTTCTACTGAACAACGTGAGCAGGGTGGGCCCGAAGGTGGCTCTTTCCGTACTGTCCGTATTACAGCCGGCCGAACTGGCAACGGCGGTAACCAAAGAAGATGTGAATACATTGACGAAGGTCCCCGGTATAGGTAGAAAAACTGCCGAGCGTATTATATTGGAGCTAAAGGATAAGCTCAAGAACAAGGCCTACGACCCCACGCCGCTTCCGGAGTTTAACCGGAAGGTGGATTCTATTGAAGAAGCAGCGGAGGCACTATTGGCGTTGGGGTACAGGCACTCGGAAGCTATGTTTGCATTACAGGAAGTCCAACGGGAGGCCGGGGATAACCCCCCGGATACCGAGGAGTTAATCCGTTTATCACTTAGGAAGCTATCCCGCGGCTAGTTTTAGGAGGTTGTCATGCAAGAACGTATTGTATCCGGCACACTAAAAGATGAAGATTCCGAACACGAAATGGAAATTAACCTTCGCCCCCGCAGTATTGATGAGTATATTGGGCAGAATAAGGTTAAGGAAACCATAAGCCTGTTTATCCAGGCGGCCCTAGGTAGGGGTGAACCGCTGGATCATGTGCTCCTTTACGGTCCTCCGGGACTGGGGAAAACCACCCTTGCCAATATTATAGCCAATGAGATGAATGTCAGTATCAGGGTGACTTCGGGACCTGCGGTAGAAAGGCCCGGTGATTTGGCGGCCTTGCTTACCAATCTTTCACCGGGCGATGTCTTGTTTATAGATGAAATTCACCGCCTGAGCAATATTGTTGAAGAAGTTTTATATCCTGCCATGGAAGACTCGGCCCTGGATATTATCATAGGAAAGGGGCCCAGCGCACGTTCCATTAGAATAGACCTTCCGCGATTTACACTAGTGGGTGCGACAACTAGGGCGGGGCTGTTGACTTCCCCGCTGAGGGATCGTTTTGGGGTAATCGCCCGGCTTGATTTTTACCGTACGGAGGAACTCATGAAGATAGTTAAGCGATCGGCCGAATTACTAAAGGTAAAGATAACTCAGGAAGGGGCGGTGGAAATCGCAAAAAGATCCCGCGGTACTCCCAGAGTTGCCAACAGATTCCTTCGAAGAGTGAGAGATTACGCGGAAGTGCGGGCCGGAGGGGTAATTTCCCGCGGGGTGGCCGTTGATGCCCTGGAATTCCTGGAGGTGGACAGGCTCGGGCTTGACAATAACGACAGAAACCTCCTTGATACGCTAATTAATAAGTTTAACGGCGGACCGGTAGGTTTGGGTACGCTTGCCGCTTCCATAAATGAGGAATGTAATACAATTGAAGATATATACGAACCTTATCTTATGCAAATGGGTCTTTTGGCGAGAACGCCTAGGGGAAGGATTGCGACCGACTTTGCCTATAAACATTTGAAGATAGAAGCGCCCCAAAAGGACAAATCACGGCAGGGTCGCTTCTGGAGCATGAGCTGATGGGTTGGGTGAAAAGTAATGGCAGGTAATAAAAAAATTTTACTGCATATATGTTGTGGGCCGTGTTCTATATATCCCCTCGATTATTTGGAGAAAGCGGGGCTTAGTATCCATGGGTTTTTTTACAACCCCAATATACATCCCTATACCGAGTACCTAGCCCGCCGCCAAACCTTGGAAGAATACACCGAATTAATTGGTTTGAAGATGATTTACGATGACCGTTACCATCTTGAGGAATTTTTAAGGGGAGCCGCTTTTCGCGAAGCCGAAAGATGCCGACATTGTTATGCTATGCGTTTGGAGCAGGCGGCCCGTTTTGCCAGAAAGGGGAAGTTCGATTATTTTACGACAACCCTACTGGTTAGCCCCTATCAAAAACATCAACTGATCAGGGAAACGGGAGTGGCGGCCGGCAAAAAATTTGGTGTACCCTTTTACTATCTGGATTTTAGGGGAGGCTATCGTCAAGGTGCGGAGAGGTCACGGGAACTGAAGATGTATCGACAGCAATATTGCGGTTGCATATACAGTGAAAAGGAGCGCTATTACAAAATAACCGATTAACACCGGGGGGATTGCCAATGCCTACTAAAAATAAACCTTTCTTTTTTTTGTGCCTGTCCATGGTTTTTTTTGTTTTCGCCTGTACATATCCTACCGCGGAAGCGGAAGGCAGGCCCGGGGAGGAACCCTTGGTTAGGGTTGCACTTTTAAAAGAGGCGAATACCATACGCTGTACCACCTCCGAAAATTACAGGCTCGTTTACCTGCAAGGGGAACGATTGCTTGAGGTTTCCGGCCCTGGGGACAAATGGCAGTTTGAGTATGTTAATGGTTTGTTGAGAGTTAGTAAAAACAGTGTGACCCTAGGTGAGTTTGGCGGGCCGTTGGCCTTTAAGGCAACGGGCCACACCCTGTATCTTGCATCGGGAATTACCGGTCTTGATGGGGTGCAAAGGTGTGTTGCGGATGATTTGGTGGTCAGTAATTCAAAGGGTCGGATGGAGAAGCTCGATATGGGCAAGGGTGTGTATGTGCGTGATAGTAGGGGGTTGCATGAAATAGCCCCCACAAGCAATTTGAATTTGTTTTCCTTAGGTTTCGAAGGTATTAAGAAGTATAGGGGTAACATGTATTTTTATCCGGAAGCAAGGGGCATTACCCTTGTCAATGAATTAAACGTGGAAGATTATCTGTACGGGGTAATCCCCAACGAAATGCCCTCCGAGTGGCCCTTAGAAGCCCTCAAAGCCCAGGCGGTGGCCTCACGCAGTTATTTGTTGGCTGAAAAAGCCAAAAACCAATACAATTATTATGATCTTCTTGCCACCGAGCAAAGCCAGGTTTATGGGGGTTACAGCACGGAAACTGAAAACACAAACAAGGCCGTGCGTGACACTGCGGGGGAAGTCCTGGTTTGTCAGGGCAATTATGTGCAAGCCTTTTTTCACTCCAGTAGCGGGGGATTTATTGAGGCCAGCTCCGAGGTCTGGCTTGAGCAGCTCCCCTACACCATGCCCAAAGAGGATCCTTACGATTATAACGACAGGCATTACGGTTGGGTTGCCCATTATACAAATGGACAACTAACTGATCAGGTTAACCTCAAACTGGATGCCATGGGTTATGGAGTGAAATTTGCAGTGCTAGAAGATATCAATGCATTGGAATATACCGCGACAGGGGCAAGGATTAAAAAAATGAGTTTTGCCGGGGTTGACGGTAGCGGTATTCCCTTGTATTTTGAAATTAACACCGCAGACAGGGTTAGGGCTTTACTTGGTTTGAAAAGTGCCTGTTTCCGCTTCAATAAGGAGTTTGGCGGTGACAATCGCTTAACCGCCGTCACCTTTTACGGCGACGGTAACGGGCATGGGTTGGGAATGTCACAATACGGGGCCAGGGGGATGGCATTGGAAGGTAATAATTACCGGGAAATTTTGCAATACTATTATCATAATGTAGAGCAAGTGCCAAACTATGCCAGAGGTAAGGGGTATACAGGTGAAGGTTTCTAGTTTTGATTATCGACTACCGGAGGAGTTAATTGCCCAGTACCCGGTTAGGCAGAGGGATTCATCCCGCCTATTGATTTTGAGGCGTCATAGTGAAAAAATTGAACACAGGATCTTTGGGAATATTGTAGAATACCTTAATCCCGGTGACACCTTGGTTTTAAATGAAACACGGGTTATCCCGGCACGCTTGTTTGGCAACTTGGTGAGAACCGGAAGATTAATTGAGGTTTTGCTGTTAAAGTCCATAAACAAGTCACAGTGGGAGGCTTTGGTCAAGCCGGGTCGTAAAATGCGAGAAGGTGATACCATTGATTTTGAGGGTGAAATGCTAGGCCGTGTAATCGGTGGTACCGCCTATGGCGGTAGGGTAATAGAGTTTGAATTTAAAGGCAAATTTAGGGACATTTTAGACCGGGTGGGCAAGGTTCCTCTGCCCCCCTATATTGCCAGGGATTCGGTTGAAACCGATCGTGAGCGATATCAAACAGTATATGCTACAAAGGACGGATCGGCGGCCGCTCCTACAGCGGGGCTTCATTTTACAGATGAACTTTTAGATAGCATTAAGAAGGCGGGGGTTAATATAGTCAAGATCTTGTTGCACGTGGGTTTGGATACTTTTAGACCGGTAAAAGTGGACAAGGTTGAAGACCACAGAATGCACAAGGAATACTATTCTCTGGACAGGGCAACCGCAGATACTATAAATAAGACCAAGACGAATGGGAAAAGGGTAATAGCCGTAGGCACTACTGTTGCTAGGTGCCTGGAGACATTGGGGAACACAAGCGGTTTCATTAAATCCGGAAGCGGGTGGACCGGTATTTTTATTTTCCCGGGCTACAAGTTTAAAATACTTGATGGTCTTGTTACCAATTTTCACCTACCAAAATCAACGCTTCTGATGCTAGTCAGTGCCTTGGCCGGGCGGGAAAAAGTTTTAGAGGCCTATGGCCTGGCCGTGGAGATGAAATATAGGTTTTTTAGCTATGGAGATGCCATGTTAATATTATAAAGGGGACCAATATGCCTATAACATTTAAAGTAATCAAGAAAGACAAGAATACGGGTGCTCGTCTGGGGATTCTAAACACCAAACATGAAAATATTGAAACACCTATTTTTATGCCCGTGGGTACGCAGGCCACGGTAAAAACAATGGCCCCCGAAGAGGTTTACAGTATGGGGGGGAGGTTAATTTTAAGCAATACCTACCACCTTTATCTTCGGCCGGGGCATGATTTAGTCGAGGAAGCGGGTGGCCTGCATAAATTTATGAATTGGCCCGGTGCCATTATTACTGATAGTGGTGGGTTCCAGGTTTTCAGCCTGAGTCCCCTAAGGGAGATAACCGAAGAAGGCGTGGAATTTCGTTCGCATATTGATGGTTCGCGTCATTTTTTCAGCCCCGAAAGGGTTATGGAGATTGAGGAGAGTCTTGGCGCCGATATTGCGATGGCCTTTGATGAATGCACCCCCTACCCCTGCGATTATGATTATGCAAAAAAATCCCTTGAAAGGACTACACGTTGGGCGGAGCGCTGCAAGGCCGCACACGGACGAAAGGATCAGGCACTGTTTGGAATAGTGCAGGGATCGGTTTACGAAGATTTGAGAAGGCGAAGTGCCGAACATATTTCTTCAATGGGTTTCCCCGGCTTCGGCATAGGGGGATTGAGCGTGGGAGAACCTAAAACCCTTATGTACGATATGTTGGAACACGTTATTGATGTTCTTCCGCGGGAAAAGCCGCGCTATCTGATGGGGGTTGGGTCACCTGATTGTTTAGTTGAGGGTGTGGCCCGCGGCGTCGACATGTTCGACTGTGTGCTACCAACCCGGATTGCCCGCAACGGCACGGTATTTACCAGTAGGGGAAGGCTGGTGGTGCGAAATGCGGCATACTCGCGTGATTTTGCCCCTCTGGACCCGGAATGTGATTGCTATACCTGCCGGAATTTTTCACGTGCCTATATAAGGCATTTGATCAAGGCCAATGAGATTTTAGGTATACGTTTGACTACCCTACACAATATCCACTATACTGTAAATCTGATGAAAGAAATCCGAGCGGCCATCGCCGGTGATTACTTCGGAACTTTTCGAGATAACTTTAAAAGATATTATGATTCAAATTAAAAGGGAAAATGTCCGGTTATAAAGAATAAAAAAATATCTAAGAAAAAGGAAAGGAGACCTACATTATGGATTGGGCAATAACTATAGCATATATGGCGGGAATATTTGCCTTATTTTATTTCCTCTTTATTAGGCCTCAGAAAAAAAGACAAAAAGAACACGAAGAAATGGTTAGCAATCTCAGGGTAAACGACAAGGTCGTCACTATTGGAGGTATTTTGGGTACCATTATAAAAATCAAGGATACCACTTTGATATTGAGGGGTATCGATAATGTGCGCCTAGAAATTCTTCGGAGTGCCGTTGCGGAAGTAACCTCGGGACGCGACGAAGAGGGTTAAAAAATTAATAGGAGGAATTGTGTTGCCCACGGAACAGGTAACACTTGAAGACGTAAAAAAGAATCCGATTGTAGAAAGTTTTATACGTAAAGGTGACGAGTATTTAGCCGTAATGGGTCTTACCGAACATGGTTTTCGACATGTTAACCTTGTTTCAACGACGGCCGGTAATACCCTCAAGAGGTTGGGCTACCCCGCCCGGGAGGCTGAGTTAGCCTATATAGCCGGCTATCTGCATGATATAGGTAATGTTGTAAGCAGGAAGGAACATGGAATATCCGGTGCCCACATCAGCTACAATATTTTAAGTAATATGGGGATGCCACCGGACGAGCTAGCCATAGTTATATCGGCCATTGCCAACCACGAGGAGGATTACGGACACGCCATAAACAATGTAGCTGCCGCACTGATAGTGGCGGATAAATCGGACGTACACCGAACCCGTATCCGCAATCCGGATATTCCTTCATTTGATATTCACGACCGGGTCAACTATGCAGTGGAACATTCTTTTTTATGGGTTCAGGAGGAACGCAGAACTATTATCATGGAACTCACTATTGATACGAAGATATGCCCGGTTATGGAATACTTCGAAATATTTCTTTCCAGGATGATGCTCTGCCGTCGTGCCGCTGCTTTTTTGGAATGCGATTTTCAGTTGGTGGTTAACGGGGCAAAGTTGTTGTAAAAATTGTCGCGTTTGTAATTGAAGGGGGAAGCTTTATTATTACGAGCTTATGCTCATTTTGAATTATTGA
>CAZKPV010000018.1:7667-11691 GCA_964554735.1 uncultured Clostridia bacterium | reverse complement strand
GACCGGTGTTATTTTGCTGGTAGTAAGTTTTGCACTCATGATGTTCCCGTTACAGGTTTTTGATGACATGAAATTTTTACCCCTCACTAAGGAAATCAAGCAGGGTCTTGATCTACAGGGTGGTGTTCATGTTCTGTTGGAGGCACAGGGTACCCCGGAATCACCTGTTACCGATGACGCCATATCCAGGGTAATTACTATTTTAGAGAATAGGGTCAACCAGTTTGGGGTTTCTGAACCAGTTGTGCAGCGGCAGGGTAGGGACAGAATAATTGTTGAACTAGCCGGTATCAGTGATCCAGAAGCCGCCGTTGATGATTTAATTCAGACGGCCTACCTGGAGTTTAAGACGGAAAACGGTGAAACTGTTTTGACCGGGAGTGACTTAAAGGATGCGGTTGAAGGTAAAACCGGTGAAATGGTGCAGGTAAATCTTACTTTTACTCCCACCGGGGCCAAAAAGTTCGCCGATATCACAACAGCCAATGTAAAAAAACACCTGGGTATTTACCTTGACGGTAAAATGCTGCAAAACCCGGTGATTGACGAACCTATAACCCAAGGACAGGCCCGGATTACAGGTTACGCATCGCTTGATGAAGCTCATACAATGGCGGTTTTGCTGCGTTCGGGTGCACTGCCCGTCAAAGTGGAGGTGCTCGAAAAAAGGACTGTTGGCCCGACCTTGGGTCAGGACTCACTTGATAAATCAATCAAGGCAGGTATGTTAGGCCTTGCTTTGATTATCCTTTTCATGGCCGCCTACTACCGTACACCCGGTATGGTTGCCAACGTGGCCCTGGCAATTTATGTCTTGTTGGTGCTCATGGCCTATGCAGCTTTAAAGGTAACCATGACCTTACCCGGTGTTGCTGGTTTTATTCTGTCGTTGGGGATAGCAATCGATGCCAATGTGATTATTTTTGAGCGATTGAAGGAAGAACTTCGTGCGGGAAAAACCCTTCGTTCGGCGATAGATGCGGGCTTTAAACGTGCCTTTGTTGCCATTGTTGATGCCAACGTGACAACGTTAATAGCGGCTTTCGTTCTTTATTATTTTGGTATGTCAATGGTCAAAGGTTTTGCGTTGACACTTGGAATTGGTATTATTGCCAGTATGTTCACTGCTATTGTAATAACAAAGAAACTGTTACACTTAGTAGCTGGTGCAAAGAAAGTAAAAAATCTAAAATGGTATGGTGCATAGGAGGGGATACAGTTGTTTCACTTTGTCCGGCTACGTAAGATATGGTATATATTTTCGATTGTAATTATTGCGGCGGGAATGTTTTCCCTATTTACACGCGGCCTTAACCTAGGAATTGATTTCACCGGCGGTAATATAATTGAGCTACATTTTGAGGAATCCGCCACCATTGAGGAAGTGCGTGATACCCTCGGCCAATATGGGCTTGCCGGTAGCCCAATCCAGCAAAGCGGTGATGCAAATTTTATTGTTCGTACTGCAGTGCTTTCCCAGGAGCAGAACGCGGACCTGATTGCGGCTCTAGAACAGAACATTGGTGATTTGGAAGTTATGCGCAACAACATTGTCGGCCCTACTATCGGCAAGGAATTGAGGCAGACCGCCCTAATATCGCTCGCTATAGCGTCTGTGCTTATGCTAATATATATCAGTTGGCGGTTTGAATTCCTGCAAGGGGTTTCCGCCCTAATAGCCATTTTACACGACGTGTTGCTCACTGTGGGCATTCTATCTATCATACAGGCGGAAATAGATAGCACCTTTGTTGCGGCCATCCTCACTATCATAGGTTATTCAATCAATAATACCATTATTATTTTTGACCGTATCAGGGAAAACCTAACCTACAGTAAGAAAGGACAGGCATTGGAGGATATTGTCAACGATAGCTTATGGCAAACCCTTGCCCGCTCCTTTAGTACAACCATAACAACCCTGTTTGTTCTTGTAGCCTTGTTTTTCTTCGGAGGTGCGACTATCAAGTATTTTGTGTTGGCCATGATTATCGGTGTGACTTCCGGTTTCTACACCTCCTTATGCCTAGCCAGCCCATTGTGGCTTGACATTAAAAACAAACGAGTGGCCCGGGCATAACCCGGTGCCCAGGGCACAAACCAGTGGTTTGAGCTAGCTGCTAGGAGTCCACGCGAAAAATGTTATGCAAAAGATTGCCGTAAAGGCAGTCTTTTTGTTTTATTTTTGCAAAACAAAGGATAACCTATAATAAACATTTAAAAATTCTCTAGGAGGTGTTTTTGGTATGGAAGTCAGGGATAAACTTTTAAAAAACCTAGAGAATAAAATCGACCGGTTGTCATTAAATATGGAAAGGATGAAGATAGCCGACTACGTTGAATTACTGGAGCGACCCTCCAAGCTACTGTTTAGAAATTTTATAGCGGGTGTTGCCCGGGGGGTCGGTATTGCCGTTGGCTTTACTTTGTTAGGTGCCGTGCTTGTGGTCTTTTTGCAGCAGCTTGATTTGCTTAACTTACCCATTATAGGTGAGTTCATAGCCGATATAGTGGAAATAGTGCAATCGAATCTCAGAACCCGTCCTTAGTTGCTGAAAACAGTTCGCATAAAATATTAGGGGGATACTTTTATGGAAAGAGCATATATCCGGAATCTAAAAAAAAGATTGTTGGAGGAAAAACGTGAGTCCTTGGTACAGCTAAACCAATTTGATAGCCAACTCAATTTATCGGAACAGGATTCCATATCAGAATTGTCCTCTTATGACAACCATCCGGCCGATATTGGAACAGAGGTATTCGAACGTACCAAGGATTTTGCCTTGCGTGCGGATGTAAAAGCGAAAATCGCGAGAATTGATGATGCCCTTGCCAGGATAGAATCGGGGACCTATGGCCGATGTCGAAATTGCGGTAGGGAGATATCCATATCTAGGCTTAGGGCCGTTCCCCACACGGATTTGTGCGATATCTGCAAGGACACCAACAGCAGCCTAGGCAGTAGCCAAACGGAAACGGTTTCGCATCCCTCAATCCAGGATTTTAACAATGAGGGTACCGACAAAACTTTTTTTGACGGGGAGGATACATGGCAGGCTGTCGCCCGGTTTAATGAACATGCCGGGGATTCCGGGGCGGGTGCCTACTATGGCCCGGGGGAGCTAGATTCTGAAGACAGGGGGCTGGTCGAAGATGTTGAAGGGTTGCCATATTTTAAAGGAATCAACGGGGTTGTCTACCGCGATTACAAGAATATAGCATCCGATGAAAATGTAGATGATGCATGATTTATTTTCAGGGAATTTATATTGTTAAAATGTAAAAACTAAAAACGTACAGTTGTTGCTCTTTGAAAAACGAGGAGGTTGAGGCTTCTTGAGTAGGCGTTCAAGGATTATGTCCGACAGGCTGAAAATGGAATTAGCCGAGGAACTCGGGGTTGCCGATTTGGTGCGTAGGGAAGGTTGGGGTAGCGTTCCTTCCCGGGATTGTGGTAATCTAATAAGATTAGCTATCGAACGTGCCGAGAGGGCAATGGTAGAGGAGCAGCAATTGTATTAAGATAGGGGATGCTAAATGCATCCCCATTTAGTTTGCTTTTTTATCCGTGACAAGCAGGCGGAGGAATGGCTCGGTCTTTCTTATACATATATCCCCTCCTGTAATTTCTATACTCACGCTGTCATTTTTTCTCAGACCCAGCCTATTCCTGATATCCCGCGGGATAGTGATTTCGCCGTTTTTTCCAGTGTGAAGGATCAGTGAAGCCAATAATTCAGTCTCCTTTCTGTTAAAAGCCGTAAAAGTGTGGTAAATTTATAGGACGGTAGCGTTACAAATATATCATTTACCTGTTCACAAATACAAACCCTGGTAGCGGGCTTATTTCATGGAAACAAAAAAGCACCTTTGCTATTCTGTTTTATATAATTGATATTGTACCGGCAGGACCTTTTTTACAGCCAAAAAGCAAAGAAAGGAGTGATTTGTCGTTATACTGCGAAATATTACAGGTATTGATGGGATTAAAGTCGGCCATGCTACTGATAGCAAGGCCTTAACG
>CAZKPV010000018.1:0-7657 GCA_964554735.1 uncultured Clostridia bacterium | reverse complement strand
TCATTTTGGCCCCCGGCTCGGCAGTTGCCGGGGTGGATGTACGGGGTTCCGCCCCCGGCACGAGGGAGGTGGAACTGTTGAAGCCTGTTTATCATATTGACCGGGTACACGCCGTTCTCTTAACAGGTGGAAGCGCCTTCGGGCTAGATGCCTGTGGCGGTGTAATGCAATTTCTTGAGGAAAAAAACATTGGCTATGATGTTGGCCCAACCAAGGTGCCCATTGTTCCCGGTGCCGTGCTTTTTGATTTGGGCTTGGGGGACCATAGGGTGAGGCCCGATAAGCAGATGGGGTACCGGGCCTGTGTAAATGCAAGTAGCGGTACAATCAAGGAGGGTAACGTGGGGGCGGGTGCAGGAGCCAGTGTAGGAAAATTTTTCGGAATGGATTATGCCATGAAAAGCGGTATTGGGTCCTGGGCAGTATCTGTTGGTGACGATGTTATGGTTGGGGCGATTGTGGCGCTAAATGCTCTTGGCGATGTGCTTGAACCCTATACCAACAAGATTCTCGCCGGTGCCTACAACCGTAAAATAAATAGCTTCATAAATACGGCCGGCGTGATAAAAGAGGGTAATCCCCAACTGCTCCAAAACAGGCCCGGCCCGCTATCAAACACTACCCTGGCCGTGATTGCAACCAATGCCGGCCTTTCCAAGGAAGGTGCAACCAAGGTTGCCCAGATGGCACATGATGGCCTGGCCCGAACCATTTCACCGGTTCATACGGTGCATGATGGCGACACGGTATTTGCCCTGTCCTTGGGTAACAAAAGGTGTGACATAAGCGTAGTTGGTGCCGTTGCGGCAGAGGTCTTGGCCGTTGCGGTGACAAGGGCCGTTAAAATGTCGTCCGGGGCGGGCGGCCTGCCTTCTTATAAAAGTATTAACACAGAAAAATAACAGACAAGTGGGGGATCCGTTTGCGTTTGTTGGCGATTGTACTAACGACTGTTTTGTTTGACCAGCTTTCCAAGTCCTATATAACAAAACTTTTGGTGGATGGCGAATCCATCCCTGTAATCAAGAATGTTTTCCACATTACCCTAGTTCATAATACGGGTGCCGCATTTGGCATTTTTGCGGGACATACAATCCTGTTTATAATTGTAACGGCCGTAGTGATAGTGTGTTTTTTCCTTTTTTATCGTCGGATTTTGGAGACCCCTATACTTTTTCAGACCGGATTGGCCATGGCCGCCGGTGGGGCGGTGGGTAACCTAATAGACAGGCTAAAGACGGGTGCAGTGGTGGATTTTTTAGATTTCAGGGTTTGGCCGGTTTTCAACCTTGCCGATCTGGGTATAGTCCTCGGTATGGCGATACTGATTTATATGACAATTAAATGGGGCAGGACAGAGGGTGAATTTTGAATGAGGGTTAGTAAGTATCAGGTTGAAAACAAACCGAATACCCGTCTGGACGTTTACTTGGCCAAAAGGGAAGACGAGTTAACCCGTTCCTTTATTAAAAAATTAATCAACAATGGTATGGTTACGGTAAATGGTGCCCCCGAAAAAGCCGGATACAAAGTTAAACAAGGGGATGTTGTCCTGGTAAGCATACCTGAACCAGTGGAAAAAACAATTAAACCCGAGAAAATCAGGTTAGATATATACTTCGAAGACGAGGACCTTATGGTTGTTTGCAAACCGCGGGGAATGGTGGTCCACCCCGCTGATGGCAATTACCGGGGCACCCTAGTCAACGCCCTTCTGTATTATGGTTGCGGTTTGTCGCAAGTTAATGGGGTTTTGCGTCCCGGTATTGTGCACCGTCTTGACAAGGATACTTCCGGCCTTTTGGTGGTGGCCAAAAGAGATGATATACACAGGGATCTTTCCCGGCAACTACGGGAAAGAAGCGTGGTCAGGAAGTACCTTTGCTTGGCCCACGGCAGTTTCAAGGTCGACAAAGGTAAAATTGATGCACCTATTGGCAGGAACAAGAGGGACCGTAAAAAAATGGCGGTTACCCGGCACAACTCGAAGGAGGCAATCACATATTATAGGGTTATTAAACATTACGGTGATTACACTTACCTGGAGTTGAGGTTGGTGACGGGGCGTACCCACCAAATAAGGGTGCATCTTGCATATATCAAGCATCCGGTAGTTGGCGACACGAAATATGGTCCGGCAAAACCGCACTTGAATCTACAAGGCCAGTTCCTTCATGCCGCCCTTCTGGGATTTCAACACCCACGGTCAGGCGAATACATTGAATTTAAGGCACCTCTGCCGACGGAATTGGAATACATACTGAGCCGGCTTTGATGGAATTGTCTAACGCAGAAAATTTATTACCTCTAGGAATAAGGCAGTTACCCCCGCGGCCATTAGCGGCCCCACCGGCATACCGCCAAAAAATACGATCCCGATCACGGCACCTATGAGCATCCCAAATATGATTTCCGGTTCCAGTTGCATTAATTTAAGGCCCTCACTATTTAAGTGGGTGGCCAGGGCACCGCTAATGATGGCTATGATGCCCGGAAGTGAACTCAAATTGTAGATAATCTCCTTGCCTGTAATTTTTCCCGCCGCTAGTGGAACCATAATAGATAGCAGCAAAAAAAGCAACCCGATTTCCAGTCCCCGTGACTCCAAAAGGGGGAATAGGAAGGTAAAGTTGACCAGTTTTATTACAATTAATATCAAAGCCGCAATGGCGATTAGGTTGGAATGGGCGAATATACCAACGGCTAGCAGTGCAAAAAGCAGTACTATCTCGGGTGTCATCTTTTTTGCCGCCTTTCTTTGGAAAATATGATAGTAGTCAATATTTATGCATTTAGGGGGGCTTGTATAACTTTTAAAGCGGAAAAAAACCGCCTTTAGCGGTCTTTTCCACGGGCATTGATACCTATTTTAAAAGAGAAATCAAGGTATCTCCTCTTAACCCAACCCGAAGGGCTTCCACAGATAATATTTCCCCGGGGGAGACATTGCCCAAATTTACATTTGGGCCCAGACGAAGTATCAAATCCTGCTGTTGGTGCTTTAAAGGTGCTTCCCAAATAAGATGCTCGGAAAATTCGTGATGGGTCAATATTGTTTCGAAGGCGTGCTTTATAAACTGCCCCTCTTTGTCGTACACCCCCACCTCTTTACCCGATTCCCTACCCTCAATAATTACCCACTGTGAACCATTTTCCAAATCCGATTTTATCTGGTTTATTAGACAGTTGGGGGATAAGGCCCTTTTCGGGTCTTTTTTCCCGACCTCAGTTAAAACCTTGAACCCAAGGTCATTTGCGATATTGATGGCGCGTTTTCTGGTCCCGGGATCGATTTTTACGGTACCATCGGAAACCTCCACGGCAGTAAAGCCCAACGATTTTGCCATGGTTAAAAATTTTTTTAGCTTGTTTTGTAGAATGGCAATCTCTAAAAAAGTCCCACCGGGGTAAATATCCACTCTGTAGCCTTTAACTAGATTGATTTTTTCCTCCAACAGTTCCTGTTCATATAGTGCGGAAGTACCGAATCCGAGTTTAAGAAAATCAATGTATTTACCTGCCAGGTTTAGCAAATCCTTGGTTTCAGACAATCCCAGTCCTTTGTCAATAACCATTGTAATACCCTTGGATCTTGGTTTGCAATTTCTCCCCGCCAGTGGAAAGCTCAGTAACTCCCGCCATGTCTTTACAGATTCAGACCCTTTCATTCCTGCACATCCTTTCACGGGTAACCTTTTCCTGAACCGCCCTGTACTAATAGTTCTTTGTGTAGTGTATTCCACAAGGCAGGAAATGGTTACAGCTAACGGCACAGGTTTTGGTTAGGTTTGATTTTTCCCCCTGTCCGCTTCTTTTTCCCTGTTACTAAATGTGCCTGTTTCGAAGGCAAATTTTTTCATTTGTCCGCTTTCCTTCGGCGTTGAAGCCCCCTTTTGCCTCTGATCTTTTAGGTCCTCGATTTTAATAAAGGTCATGGCTAGACCTGCCGAAACCAAGCCAAGCCCGGCCGTTGTCCAGAACATGGCATCAGTGCTGATGTCCATTAGGACACCAAATAATGGGGGGCCGGCAGCCACTCCCAAAAAACGGACACTCCCATACAGCGAAGTAACGAGGCCCCTTTTATCCTTGCCCGTTGAGCTGGTTATGATGGTGTTTAAAGGAGGAAGAACTAATCCGGTGCCGACCCCCGCAAGGGAAATAAAAATATAAAAGGGTATCAGGCTTTTATTAAAGGATAGCATTGCCAGTGAGATTCCGATTATGGACAAACCACCCACGACAAGGTATTTCATGAGTTTAATTTTCTTTTTAATGAACAACCCGGTCAGGTAGGATGTTGTGGCCATAAAAAGGACCGGTACAGCCAGTGCGAGACCTTTTATGATACCGAACATATCTAATGTATTTTCCAGGTAATCCGACAGGAAAAACAAAACCCCAAATAAAATTAAGAGGGCCACCATTCCTGAGAAAAAGGAAGATACTAGGGTAGATAGTTTTTTAGAGAATATATCCTTAATTGAGTCAAGATATTCTTTGATGCTGGGCGGCTTCTTTGTTGTGCCGGGTTCCTTGACCAGGAACCACACGCCGGCGGCAATCGGTACCGTCAAAAGCGGAAACAGAAATAGGGTGGCATACCAGGCAATGAGACCCACCGCCGCCCCCAGAATGGGGCTAATGACCTTTCCCGAGCCATTGGATGCCTCTATTATCCCCAGTGATTTGCTGCGTTCCTTTCCTTTAAACAGATCTCCTACTAGCGCCATTGCAATTGGCGCGGTTCCGGCGGCCCCCAGGCCCTGGATTACCCTTCCCCCCAACAGGAGGGGGTAGGCATTTTGTTTTAATAAGACTGCGGCTAGTCCCCCAATTAAACCGCCGATTCCGTAGAGAAGCAAGGAGGGTGCTATTATTTTTTTGCGGCTGAAACGATCCGATAAAAATCCTGTTAACGGAATTATCAGGCCCGCCGGTACGGAGAAAAGAGTAATAACCAGACTTACCTGAAACTGTGTCAGATGAAGATCATTTTTTATTGCTGGAAGCACGGGTATAAGCATAGAGTTGCCCAATACCATGATTAGAGGTACCCCTGAAATGGCCAACAAAGCAAGTTTTGATTCTTTTTTCAATGTCCTTCCCCTTTCGCCTTACCGTAACTATTTTTCCATTGCCGTCATGCTACTATGCATGACCCCAGAAAATGTGGCATATAAATTTTTAGTTAAGGATTTTAGGGGGATTAGGTTTAATATGAATAAAATCGTGCTTGGTATGGCGGCAGTAAGGTTCCTGTCCTCAAGTATTGAGTTTACAGCGGCGGTGCTCATGTTGAAATTTGCCACCGTGGAAACTGCATTCAAGATTAACGCCCTTTTAGCCTTGATTGGCCCCGCCGCCATGATAACCGTAACCACATTAGGGCTGGTTGGTTTAGCCGGTAAGGTGTCCCATGCGGGAATGTTGTCAATTTTTTTAGGTGTGGTCTTGATATTTGCCGGTATGCATAAATTGTAATTGATTAAAAAAAGGGTTTGTTTTGGTGTTTACAGAACCTATTTAAAAGGAATTCAACAGGATTCCTTAAAATGCGAGTGAGTTGGTGAATTATGACAGTGATCAATGAGGTAAAGATTACATTTATGCCGCACGGTGTGGAAACAGTAGTCCCTGTTGGGACAAACATTATGGATGCGGCGGATACGGCAGGGGTACTTATAGATGGTATCTGTGGGAGAAAGGGGACATGTGGCAAATGTTTGGCTAGGCTAATCAGCGGAAGGCTGTCCGAGGCAACACATGCCGAGAAAAAACACTTGGGGAAAAACAAACTTGGGGAGGGCCTTTTTCTTGCTTGCCAAAGGGAGGCATTGGATGATCTTGTTCTAGAAATTCAGGCCGAGGTGGAAACTAAACAGGCCAGTAGCTCCGATGCGGCCAAAAAAGTAGAGATTGGATATTTGTTTGAGTTGGACTCCGGCCTTGAGAAATACTACCTGGACCTGCCCAACCCGACCATTGAAGACCAGGAGCCTGACCTTGAAAGGCTATTGCGCAGGCTTCCCAAGGGGATATCCTTTGACATTGAAGTCGTCCGGGAATTACCGCGGGTTTTGAGATCCGGTGACTTTAAACTCACGGCTGTAATCTTAGAAAACAGGCTTATAGCCGTTGAATCCGGTGATACCACCGATTACAAATACGGCGTTGCCTTTGATATAGGGACCACAACGGTAGCCGGCTATTTGGTTGATCTGTTCAATGGAAAGGTAATTGGTTCGGCATCGGCAAACAACAGACAAAGCAGCTATGGTGCCGATGTTATTTCGCGGATTGATTACACGGCGCGCAAGCCCGACGGTTTGGCAAGGTTGCAAGAACTGGTTGTAGGTTCCATGGAAGAAGTCCTGACCAGGCTTGTCCGGAAGACAAAAGTAGATGCACAGTATATATATGAAGTCATGGTTGTCGGAAACACAACCATGAGCCACATTTTGTTGGGGATTTCACCCGCGAGTTTGGCACCGGCCCCTTTTATTCCTGCTTTTTCTGGCACATTGGCAACGGATGCCGGGACATTTGGGTTAAAAATTTTACCCCGCGGGGCACATGTGACTGTTTTGCCAAACGTGGCGGGTTATGTTGGATCTGACGTTATTGGCGTTATGTTGGCAACTGCAATAAGGGAACGAAAGGGAACCTGGCTTGCCGTTGACATCGGTACCAACGGGGAGATTGTACTCTCAGTTTCGGGTGAACTTTACACCTGCTCCACAGCGGCGGGGCCTGCTTTTGAAGGGGCCGGTATCAAACAGGGGATGCGTGCCGAACAAGGTGCCATAAATAATTTCAAAATAACGGATGACGACGTGGAGCTCCATATTGTAGGAAATAAAAAAGCAAAAGGTATCTGCGGTTCGGGATTGGTGGACGTGGTCTCCGAACTCGTGAGGGTCGGTATGATTAAAAAGAACGGACGCCTTGAAATACCACAAGATCCCCCAAATAATTTATCCAGCAAAATTACTGACAGGGTTGTTAAAGGCGACCATGGAAACGAATTTGTACTGGCGGAGGGTGAACCCGGCGTTAGGCTTTATCAAAAGGACATCAGCGAATTACAGTTGGCCAAAGGGGCCATTAGGGCCGGTATTGAAGTGTTAATGGAAAAAGCCGGTGTTACCGTGGATGATATAAATGGTGTGCTTTTGGCCGGGGCCTTTGGTGCCAATCTAAGTGTTGAAAGCATTATAGGTATAGGTATGCTACCAAACATTAAACCGGAACTGGTTGCGGCCGTTGGCAATGCCGCCGGAATGGGTGCCTTACTGGCACTCACCTCAAGGGAAATGCGCGAACGGGCGGGAGAATTGGCCGGCATGTCCCAACATATTGAGCTTTCGGCCAGCAAGGAGTTTCATGACAAGTTTGTTAAAAGTCTGACCTTCCCCGTGTAGCTGACTAACGACCAGCCTAGAGTAAAAACAGAAAGGTGGAGCAATGCTTGCGGTCACGCGATAGGGTAATTTGTTCGATTGGGCACCGCCAGCCTGACAGGACACCCAGGGGCGAAATCTGTATAGACGATCTCGTGGTTAAGGAAACATTGGCCTGCCGTGAGGTGGGTTTCGAGGAAAGGCGCCGGTTTGCCAAACTCCTGGGATTGGATATATATTGTGTAAGTCAGAGT
>CAZKPV010000017.1:12319-18971 GCA_964554735.1 uncultured Clostridia bacterium | reverse complement strand
GATCTGAGCATTTCCTCCATCACATAGCGGTCCCCCACTTGGGTTTCCAGGACCCTGACTCCTTCCTTTTCCAAGGCGCGGTGGAGACCCATGTTGCTCATAACCGTTACCACCACGGTGTTTTCCTTTAGTTTTCCCAAATTCTTCAACCAGGACGCACAGATATATATGATCTTGTCACCGTCGACAATATTACCCTTCTCATCAACGGCAATAAGCCTGTCGGCATCGCCGTCAAAGGCAAATCCCATATCGGCACCGGTGGCCCTTACACGTTCACGCAGTTTTTCCGGATGCGTGGAACCACAGTTATGGTTGATGTTTGCACCATCAGGTCCGGCGAAAATCACTTCAACCTCCGCACCCAACTCGGAGAAAATCCGCGGGGCGACACTGAAGGCGGCACCATTGGCACAATCCACCACAATTTTCATACCGGAAAAATCCGCCATAGAGGATTGCTTGGCAAACCGTACGTACAGCTCCCGTGCATCCTCCGCCGTTTGCACCTTGCCCACCCCCACCCCGATGGGTGCCGGAATTTTTCCCAGCCCATTTTTAACCATTGCTTCAATTCTGTCTTCCACCTCATCCGGCAACTTATAGCCATTTGACGCAAAAAATTTGATTCCATTATCTTCGACCGGATTGTGGGAAGCGGATATAACCACCCCTGCTGTGGCTTTAAATTCCCGGGTCAGGAAGGCAACGGCCGGTGTCGGCAAAATCCCCACCTGGAGAACATCCAAGCCTGCCGAACATATACCGGCGGCTAAGGCACACTCTAGCATAGCCCCGGAGGCCCTAGTATCGCGCCCGATTACAACCCGCCCCCCACCTGTTTCAGAGGACAATATGTGTGCCCCCGCCTTTCCTAGTTTAAAGGCTAGCTCGGGAGAAAGATCCTGATTAGCAACCCCTCTTACCCCGTCGGTGCCGAACAGTCTCACCAAAATCACAACCCCCTTCTCATGCCATTATATGTGAACGTATGAAATAATGTCAATGGAACAAGCCGTATGTAGGCCATCACTGCTTCTTTCTCCAAATAAACATCAGGGAACTGTATTGTTCCGGCCGAAGATGGGCCAGCAACATTTCCTTGAGCTCCACCTCATCCAGAAATTCAGTCAGGTTCCCCTCTAGGGACAGGGACAGGGAGCCTGTTTCCTCGGAAACAACCACGGCAAGGGCATCAGTCTGTTCAGTGATACCGATTGCGGCCCGATGCCGCATACCTAGTTTTTTGTTTAAATAAGTGTTTTCGGATAACGGCAAAACACATGAAGCCGCCGCCACCCGATCCCCTCTAATAATAACGGCACCGTCATGAAGGGGGGCATTGTTTTCAAAGATATTGATAAGTAGCTCGGCGGAAACTAGGCCGTCTATCTTTATGCCACCCTCTATAAAATCATTGAGGCCGGTGTTACCTTCTATTATAATGAGCGCACCCGTCCGTTGGCTACATAAAACAGTAGCGGCACGCACCACCTCATGGATCATACGGGTCCTGTCGACCTCATTAAAAGCAAAAAGCGAGCGATCCACAAATCTACCCCGCCCCAACTGTTCCAGGGCACGCCTTAATTCAGGCTGAAACACAATGGGAATGGCCACCAGTAGGCCATACAAGGATTGCCGAAAAAGCCAATTTAACTTTTCCAAACCCAGAAGGCTGCTGAGCCAAAAAACCAATACCAGTACGGCCACACCCTTCAACAACTGAACGGCCCGTGTACGCCTTATAAATAAATAGACCCAGTAAAACACCAATACAACCAGTAAAACATCCACAACAACGATAAAATTAATCTGTTCTATATTGAAGTTTTGCAGTTGGCTTAACACGGTATGCCTCCCACTACCCTTTACAATCCATTATATTTTTCTCCCCCGGCGCTTATTTTACCTGCCTCACGCGCCATTATTAAAAACAAAACGCCCCTCCGTTTTTTTATGGGGAGCGTCCAAATCGCAGTTTACCTTTTTCAACCTATGTGTACCTATAGAAGCGAAACCGCCTTCGTAGGATTTTTAATTGATTTTATCCGGTAATGATACACCCCGCCCGGGGCATTAACCTCTATCTGGTCGCCCACCTTTTTCAATAATAGCGATTTACCTACCGGGGACAAGTAGGATACATCCCCTTCCGCAACACTGGCATTTAAAGGGCTCACAATACGATACCTGTAAACCTCGCTGTTAGCGGGATCCTGTACTTCCACTTCACTTCCTATCGTGGCAAATGGAATCCGAGTGTCTTCAACTTGGTTTTCTTTAGCCTCGTTAATTATTTGCTCAATATGCATGATATAGTTATCCAAAAAATTCTTAAACTCGTTTCTTTCCCTAGATGGTTCGGGAAAAAATTCCTCGAAGAGTTTATTCCTCCCTACCTCAATTTCCTTTAGATGTGTAGTTAAAGCGCCAATAGCCGATTCAGGTAAGGTAGCATCTGCCAACATTTTCCCCTCCAAAATTACCCATTTGATGACATAATGGAAAGGCGCCTCGCACATTTTGTATTGGCGAAACACCTATTAAGTTAATGTTATCATTAAATACAATCATTGTCAATAGTGTATGATATTAACACTAAATACAAGGATTTGTAGTTTTTGGCATTATGTCAAGCAAACCATAGGCTATACTGTCCACCAAAGCCTGCCAACTGGCCTCAATGATATTGGCGGAAACTCCGACTGTTCCCCATGACCTTTTACCATCCCCGGATTGGATCAAGACGCGGACAACGGCACCCGTACCCGCCCTTTCATCAAGAACCCGCACCTTGTAGTCATTTAAATGCATTTCCCTGATCCTAGGGTAGAAATCCCCAAGGGCCTTGCGTAATGCGTTGTCCAGGGCATTAACCGGCCCGCTTCCCTCGGCGGCGGTATGTACTGTCTCATCGCCTACCTTTAGTTTAATGGTCGCCTCGGAACGCACTGGCTCCCGCTCCCGCATTTCTATGATAATGCGTAGGTTTTCAAGGTTGAAGGGTTGTTGGTAACCCTGGTTGTGTATCTTGCGCAAGAGCAGCTCAAAAGAACCGCCGGCACTTTCAAATTGAAAACCCTGTTTCTCCATTTCCTTTATTTCCTCGAGAAGTTTTTTCCCCTCTTCGCTTTTGCCCAGATCAAGGTTGAGCTCCTTGTATTTATAAAGCAAGTTTGACATACCGGACAGCTCGGAAACCAATACCCTCCTACGATTTCCAATAGTTTCCGGAATTATATGTTCATAGGTGCGGGAATCCTTGAGCAAGGCATTGACATGGACACCGCCCTTGTGTGCAAATGCATTACCACCTACATAGGGTTGGTTGGCAGCAGGAAGCATATTGGCCAGTTCATATACGAAATAGGACAGCTCAGTTAAATATTTCAGACTTGTTTCCGGTACCGTTTCATGCCCCATTTTTAAGGTAAGGTTGGGAATCAGGGTGCACAAGTTGGCGTTGCCGCACCTTTCCCCAATCCCATTAATGGTTCCCTGGACATGGCGTGCACCTGCCTTCACTGCCGCTATGGAATTTGCCACCGCCAGTTCACAGTCATTGTGAGTGTGTATGCCCAGGGGGGTTTGGCAAATACCCCGAACTGCCCCTAATGCCTTGGTTACCTGGTCCGGCATACTTCCCCCGTTTGTGTCGCAAAGCACCAATGTAGTGGCTCCGCCGGCTTCGGCGGCCTTTAATGTCGCAAGGGCGTATTCCGGGTTGTTTTTATAGCCGTCAAAAAAATGTTCGGCGTCATAAATTACCTCTAAACCAGAAGCGACCAGATACGCAACGGAATCGCGGATCATGGATAGGTTTTCTCCCAAGGTGGTGTTTAAGGCCGTTGTAACGTGGAAATCCCAGCTTTTTCCGAAAAGGGTTGCCACCTTGACCCCTGATTCCAATATGGCCCGCATATTTGAGTCTTCTTCAGGCAAGATGTCCGGTTTTCTAGTTGAACTGAAAGCCGTCACCTTGGCATGTTTAAATTTGCGGCCTTGGAGTTGCCTAAATAACTCCATGTCTTTGGGATTGGAACCCGGCCAACCACATTCCACGTAATCAACGCCAAATTTGTCCAAGCGTTTGGCGATTCGGAATTTATCTTCAACAGAAAAGGAAATACCTTCCCCCTGGCTGCCATCGCGTAAAGTTGTATCGTAAATAGCAATTTTACCCATATCAAAATACTCCTTAACACTCCATACTAATAAGGCGCGTCAAGCGCGCCCCGCAGTTGCTATCAACCGGCAGATACACTCAGTAGGTTTATAATGGCGTCACCCATCTCTTTTGTGCTTACTAGCTTTTTACCTTCCTGCATAATGTCAGCCGTACGGTAACCCAGGTCAAGCGCACCGCCGACGGCCGCCTCAACCGTTTTGGCCAGGCTCTCCCGGCCCAGTGAGAACCTCAACAGCATAGCCGCGGAAAGTATAGAACCAATGGGATTGGCAATCTGTCGACCGGCTATATCCGGTGCCGAACCGTGTACCGGCTCATACAGGGCTACCTTACCGCCGATGCTTGCCGATGGAAGCATACCCAGGGAGCCAGTAAGCTGTGCGGCAAGATCGGTCAAGATGTCGCCGAACATATTCTCGGTAACTATCACATCAAACTGTTTGGGATTGCGCACCAACTGCATGGCACAGTTGTCAACCAGTACATGCCTTAACTCCACTTCCGGGTAGTCGACCGCCATTTCGGCAACTATTTCCCGCCAGTAACGTGAACTCTCCAACACATTGGCCTTGTCCACGGAGGCTAGTTTTTTACCACGTTGCATAGCCGTTTCAAAGCCCAACTTTACAATCCGACGGATTTCCCCGGTAGTATAATCAAGGGTGTCCGTAACACGTATACCATCGCCGGCCGGCTCGCGTTTTTTCTCGCCAAAATATATTCCCCCGGTCAGCTCACGGATAATAACCATATTTAATCCCCTAACCACTTCCGGTTTCAAGGTAGAGGCCTCGGACAAGGACTGAAATACAACCGCAGGGCGAATGTTGCCGTAAAGACCTAGCATTTTTCGTAGCGGCAAAAGCGCACCGGCTTCCGGACGCGAATGTACGGGCAGGTTATCCCACGCCGGCCCCCCCACGGCACCAAGTATAATGGCATCGCTCCTCTGGCACAGTTCCCGGGTCTCACTTGGAAAGGGGGATCCAGTCCTGTCATAGGCTGCACCCCCTATGAGTCCTTCCTCAAACTCAAACTGAAAACCGTGGCGCCTGCCCATAACCTCCAGAACCCTAACGGCCTGCTCCGTCACTTCCACGCCGATACCGTCACCCGGTAATACTGCAATTTTAAACATTAGTCCCCCACCCTTTCAGCCACGTAATTCACCAAACCCCCGGCATTAACTATTTTCTGCATAAACTCGGGAATGGGAGCAGATTTATAGGTTTTACCATTTGATAAGTTCTCGATTAGGCCGGTATCAATGTCCACCGACAGTTCGTCACCGCTTTCCACGTCTTTTGCCGCTTCCTCAGACTCCAATATAAGAAGACCGATGTTAAAGGAGTTTCTGTAAAAAATCCGGGCAAACGAGGAGGCAATCACACAGGAAACTCCCACCCCCTTGATTGCCACGGGGGCATGTTCCCGCGAACTCCCGCATCCAAAGTTTTTTCCGGCAACGATAAAATCCCCACGCCGCACCTCCCTAGCAAAATCCGGATTTGCATCCTCCATACAGTGGGCGGCAAGTACTTTCGGATCCGTTGTATTTAAATAACGTGCCGGAATGATGGCATCGGTATCAATATCCGCACCAAACTTCCACGCTTTTCCAACCAGTTTCATCTTCCTGCCACCTCCTCGGGACTAGATATGCGGCCGGTTATGGAAGAAGCCGCCGCAACCGCCGGGTTGGAGAGGTAGACTTCACTTCCCGGGTGGCCCATACGGCCCGTAAAATTACGGTTTGTAGTTGCTAGGGCCCTTTCTCCATCGGCCAGGATTCCCATATGCCCGCCCAAGCAGGGGCCGCAGGTAGGGGTACTGACCACCGCCCCGGCTTCAATAAAGGTCTCAACCAAACCCTCCCGTACAGCCCGGAGGTATATTTGCTGGGTACCGGGAATCACGATCAACCTGACCCCGGGATCTACCTTTCTCCCCTTTAACAATCCGGCCGCCTCCCGCAAATCACTGATACGGCCATTTGTGCAGGAACCTATGACCACCTGGTCGATTTTTACTTCACCAACCTCGCTGATCGGCCTTGTGTTTTCCGGAAGGTGGGGGAAGGCAACCTGCGGCTCGATCTTTCCGGCATCGTACTCGTACACTTTGATATAGCTTGCATCACTGTCGCTGGTGTAGATGTTGTACTGCCTGTTAACCCTTCCTTTTAGATATTTTTCCGTTACGCCATCCGGAGCAATGATGCCATTTTTGGCACCCGCCTCCACGGCCATATTGCACATGGTTAACCTACCGTCCATAGATAGATTATCTATAGCCAAACCTGCAAACTCCATTGAACAATAGCGTGCGCCGTCCACACCAATTTGGCCAATGGTGTATAAAATCAGATCCTTGCCACCCACCCATTTGGGAAGGGTCCCGTGGAAGACAACTTTTATGGCCTCCGGCACCCTGAGCCATAGCTCTCCCAAGGCCATGGCT
>CAZKPV010000017.1:4411-12309 GCA_964554735.1 uncultured Clostridia bacterium | reverse complement strand
TGCCAGGTCGGTGCTTCCCACCCCCGTGGAAAAAGCGCCCAGTGCCCCATAGGTGCATGTATGTGAATCGGCCCCTATAATAAGTTCGCCGGGGGCAACTAGCCCCTGTTCAGGTAACAGACAGTGTTCTATACCCATACGCCCGGCCTCAAAGTAATTGGTGATTTCCTGCTCCCGAGCAAATTCCCTCAGTATCTTGGCCTGCTCCGCCGACTTAATGTCCTTATTAGGCACAAAATGGTCGGGGACCAGGGCAATCTTATCCCGGTCGAATACACTTGCAACACCAATTTTCCTGAATTCCTCGATGGCCAGGGGTGCGGTAATATCATTACCCAGAGCCAAGTCCACCCGGGCATTGATCAATTCGCCGGGCACCACCTTATCTTTACCCGCATGGGCGGCTAATATCTTTTCTGTAATAGTCATTCCTGCCATTGTCATTCCTCCTTACCGTTGACCCCACGCTGCCGTTCATAAATCATTTTGTTTACGGCGTTGACATAGGCCTTGGCACTGGCCTCCAGAACATCCGTACTAACTCCACGCCCAATATAAACCCTTTTACTGTCATTACTGATCCTGACAGTCACATCACCAAGAGCATCTTTACCACCCGTAACGGCATTAATGGCATAGTGCCTGAGGGTACAATTTATCCCCGTTATTTTATCAATGGTTTTGTAAATGGCGTCAACGGGGCCGCCACCGCATCCGGCATCCTGCAAAACTTTTTCCCCTTCACGCAGGCCAACGGTTGCAGTTGGCACAATATTTGAACCAGTAGAAATCTGCAAGTACTCAAGCCGGTATGTCCCGTCTATCTGGCGAATCTCCTCATCGACGATTGCCTCCAAATCAAAATCGGAAATATCCTTTTTCTTATCCGCTAAGGCCTTAAAGCGGATAAAGGCCTTGTTTAACTCCTCATCGGTAAGTATGTAGCCCAACTCCGTTAGCCTTTGGCGAAAGGCATGGCGGCCGGAGTGCTTGCCTAAAACCAAACTACTTTGGGAGATGCCTACCATTACCGGGTTCATAATTTCATAGGTAGTACGTTCCTTCAAAACCCCATCCTGGTGTATGCCGGCCTCGTGGGCAAAGGCATTCTTACCCACTATGGCCTTGTTGTACTGCACCGGCATACCGGTAAGTTTACTCACCAACCTGCTGGTGCGATATATTTCCTCTGTTTTTATGCCGGTCGTCACCTTAAATTGATCGCGGCGGGTATATAGGGCCATGATTACCTCCTCCAAGGCTACATTGCCCGCCCGCTCCCCGATGCCATTTATGGCCCCTTCTATCTGACGGGCCCCTGCTTGTACGGCGGCCAGTGAATTGGCCACCGCCAATCCCAAATCATTATGGCAGTGTACGCTCAAGACTACCTGATCCGGGTTGGGAATACGGTTTCTTATAGTGCGTATAATATGTTGGTACTCCTGGGGACTGGTGTAACCCACCGTATCCGGTATATTTATAACCTTGGCCCCCGCCTCGACAACAGCGGTAAATATTCTGCATAAAAAATCAAGATCTGAGCGTGAGGCATCCTCGGCGGAGAACTCCACGTCGGAGGTATACTTCAACGCCCTTTTCACTGCAGCCACGGCGGCCTCAACTACCTGGTCACGGCTCAAACGAAGTTTGTATTTTAGGTGAATATCCGAGGTGGCAATAAATGTGTGAATTCTGGGCTGTTCTGCTTCTTTTAAGGCTTCCCAGGCCCTGTCAATATCGTCAAAATTCGTGCGGGCCAAGCCGGCCACGGTCACGCCGCGTATTTCACGGGAGATTGCTTTTACCGCCGCAAAGTCTCCCTGTGAGGTTATGGGAAATCCGGCTTCTATTATATCTATCCCCATCCGTTCCAATTGCCGGGCTATCTCCAGCTTCTCCTGAACATTTAAACTTACACCCGGAGACTGTTCACCGTCACGCAAGGTTGTATCAAATATATAGACACGATCACTCATTTTTCCGCCCCCCTCAATCAACGGCATCTTCAATGGAAGACCCGGTTAGCACCATTGGCAATACATCTTCTTCGGCACTGATAATGCAGTTAACCAAAACTGCCCCCGGATAAGCTAGGGCTTCCGGGATTATTTTTGCCACGTCATCGTGGTTTTCAATTACATAGTTTTTTATACCGTAAACCTCCGCGAGCTTGTTGAAATCAGGACAGAAATCAAAATCAACCGCAACATATCTCTCATCACAGTAAAACTTTTGTAGCTGGCGTACCATACCAAGGCTTTTATTATTGAATATGAATATTTTAATTGGGAGCCTTTGTTCAACTAGGGTCCCAAGTTCCGTCATGGTCATTTGGAATCCGCCATCCCCCACCACTGCGATTACCTTGCGGTTGGGGGCACCCAGTTGCGCGCCTATAGAGGCCGGTAGACCGAATCCCATGCAGCCAAGGCCACCGGAGGTAACAAAACTGCGGGGGTGTTTAAACTTATAGTATTGGGCCACCCACATTTGGTGCTGCCCGACATCGGTGACGACAACCGCATCCCCATCGGTTACCTTGCACAGTTCTTCTACAATATATTGGGGCTTCGCCTTACCGTTTTGCCCGCCTTCCCAATCATAGGTCAAGGGAAACTCACGCTTCCACTCCTGCACCTGTTCCAGCCACTCCGTTTCCTCCTTCCTCTTTAAAAGCGGAAGCAAAGTCCGGAGTACATGTTTCAGGTCACCCACAATGGGTAGGTGGCTTCGTATGTTTTTTCCTATTTCAGCCGGGTCGATATCAACATGAATGACCCGGGCGTTTGGCGCGAAGGCTGCAATTTTACCCGTAACCCGGTCATCGAAACGGGCACCCAGTGTGATCAGTAAATCACAGTTGGTAACGGCCTTGTTGGCATAACGCGTTCCGTGCATCCCCAGCATACCAAGGGATAGGGGGTGATCTCCCGGAAAACAACCCAAGCCCCTGAGGGTAGTGGTCACCGGTGCGGAAATCATTTCCGCCAAGATTTTCAACTCCTCACTGCATTCAGAGATAATAATACCCCCGCCAGCGTAGATGACCGGCCGTTGAGATTTCATAATGTGCTTTGCCGCCTGCTGTATCTGTGCCGGGTGCCCCTTGTAGGTAGGCCTGTACCCGGGTAGATCCAGGTTCTCGGGAATCTCGTACTTTACGGTTGCAGCGGCGACATCCTTGGGCAGATCTATCAGTACCGGCCCGGGCCTGCCCGTGGAAGCTATATGGAAGGCACGCTTAACAGTCCGCAGGACCTCCTTGGGGTCTTTTAACAGATAGTTGTGTTTTACCACGGGCATGGTAATACCAGTTATATCAACCTCCTGGAAGGAATCCGTTCCCACCACACTTGTAGGGACCTGGCCGGTAATCAACACCAGGGGATTAGAGTCCATATAGGCATTGGCAATGCCGGTAACCAAATTTGTGGCACCGGGTCCGGAGGTCGCCATACATACACCAACCTTTCCGGTCACCATGGCGTATCCGTTGGCGGCATGGGTTGCGCCCTGCTCATGCCTAACCAGAATGTGTTTTACCGAAGTATTGTAAAGAGCATCATAAACGGGAAGCATGGCACCACCTGGGTAGCCAAAAATTAGCTCCACTTCTTCATTTTCCAAACAGCGCACAATTGCCTCGGCCGCTGTAATCTCCATTATGGGCTCCCCTCCTTTTACAATCTTAATCATCTTTCCCCTTACCGTTGTACGCATCCGGCTGCATGCCCCTAAGCACGGCTATCTTGCCCGTTCTGACCAATTCTTTGATACCAAAGGGGCGGAGAGACTCTATCAGGGCCTCAATCTTGCCCTCATTTCCCGTACATTCAACAGTAAGTGATTTTTTTCCGATATCAACAATGTGGGCGCGGAAAATATCAACAATCCACATAATCTCGGCCCTATTGGACGGGTCGGTTCCAACCTTGACTAACACTAGTTCGCGGTCCACAAAGGCGTCCGAGGTTATGTCGCTGATTTTAATAACATCGATTAGCTTGTGCAGTTGCTTGTTGATCTGCTCAAGCAACCGATCATCACCTTCAACGACTATGGTCATACGTGAAACCCTGGGATTTTCAGTGGGCCCTACCGCTAAACTTTCAATATTAAATCCACGCCTACTAAATAGGCCGGCCACCCGGGCCAGAACACCGGGGCTATTCTCAACCAATACGGTCAGTGTATGTCTCAAGATGACAACCTCCCACTGTTATTGTTAATCTATCATATTATCTAATGCCTCGCCGGGTGGAACAAAGGGCAAAACATTTTCTTCCGGCTCGATATGGAAATCCATGAATACCGGGCCATCCGTTTGAAGTGCCTTTTCGATTGCCGGCACAACCTCATCGGCCTTTTCGATCCTTATCCCTGTAGCACCGTAGGCTTCGGCAATTTTTACAAAGTCAGGATTGGCCAACTCGGTGTATGAATAACGCCGGTCATAAAATATTTCCTGCCACTGGCGCACCATGCCAAGATAGCCGTTGTTCAATATGGCAACCTTCACCGGTAGGTTATACTGAACTGCCGTTGCGAGCTCTTGAATGTTCATCTGAATACTACCGTCACCGGCAATATCAAAGACTATTTCATCGGGGCAGGCCACCTGTACGCCAATTGCCGCCGGAAAACCAAAACCCATGGTACCTAAACCACCGGAGGATATGAATGTTCTGGGCCGCGTATAAGTGTAATAATGCGCTGCCCACATCTGGTTTTGGCCCACCTCGGTTGTGATTCGCGCCTCCCCTTTAGTCAACCGGTAAATATCCCGGATGATGCACTGGGGCTTTAAACATTTACCATTTTCCCCGGTTACAACCGGAAATTCTTTTTTCCACTTCTTGACTCTCTCTTTCCATTCGCTTTTTATTATGGGCTGCAATTTTTCAACAAACTGGTTCAGGACAGCTTTAACATTACCGATTATGGGTATATCAACGCTGACATTTTTGCTTATTTCAGCAGGGTCTATATCAATATGAATAATCTTGGCGTTAGATGCAAATGTTTCAACTTTACCGGTTACCCGGTCATCAAAACGGACCCCGACGGCTATCAAGAGGTCGCAATCGCAAATGGCATAATTGGCGTATTTGGTTCCGTGCATGCCCAACATCCCTAAGGAGAGGGGGTGATCACCGGGAAAGGCACCCAGGCCCATTAAGGTAGTCGTAACCGGAATCATGCACATTTCCGCCAACTCCCTGAGTTCCCCGTGGGCACCGGAGCTGATTACCCCACCGCCCGCATAGATAACCGGTTGTTTAGCCTCCATAATAGCTGAAACCGCCTTGGCCACCTGTTTAGGGTTTCCCTCCATGGGGTTTTTGTAACCCGGAAGGTAAAGGGGGCCCGGTTCCCTGTAAT
Organism: uncultured Clostridia bacterium; assembly: GCA_964554735.1. Lineage (GTDB taxonomy): Bacteria > Bacillota > Desulfotomaculia > Desulfotomaculales > CAZKPV01 > CAZKPV01. Next base: position 6,924 of record CAZKPV010000017.1, on the reverse strand, counting down.
TTATTTCCCCGGCTGCAATATCCTTTGGTATATCCACCAAAACCGGGCCGGGCCTGCCGGAAGCGGCCAGGTAGAATGCCTCTTTAATGATATAGGAAAAATCATTAATGTCCTCCACCAGGTAATTGTGTTTTGTCACCGGCAAGGTTATCCCCGTTATATCTGCTTCCTGGAAGGAATCCTTGCCCAGTAAACCTGTGGGCACCTGACCGGTAAAGGCCACCATGGGGACCGAATCCATGTAGGCATTGGCGATACCGGTAACCAGATTGGTGGCGCCGGGGCCGGAGGTAGCCAAACAAACCCCTGTCTTGCCCGATGCGCGGGCATAACCGTCCGCGGCATGGGCGGCCCCCTGTTCGTGTCTCGTCAGGATATGACCTATTTTTGAATCGAAAAGCGCATCGTAGATAGGCAGTACCGCACCTCCCGGGTATCCAAAAATAGTGTCGACACCCTCTTCCTCCAAACATTTCACAAATATTTCAGCTCCGGACATCTTCATATTTTTCACCCCTCGGCTAATCCTTGACAAAAATTGCACCGGTACTGGCAGAAGTAACCATACTTGCATAGCGGGCTAGATAGCCCTTGTTTATCTTGGGTGCCGGCTTCTGCCATTTGGCTAGCCTAGCCTTAATTTCCCCATCGCTTAAATCAACATCCAGCCTGTTCTTGGGAATATCTACCTTAATGGAATCCCCATCCCTCAAGATGGCAATTGGCCCCCCGAGGGCGGCCTCCGGGGAAACATGGCCGATGGAAGCACCCCGCGTTGCACCCGAAAACCTACCGTCGGTTAGCAAGGCTACTTCCTTGTCCAAACCCATACCCGCCAATGTAGCCGTCGGGGTTAACATTTCTTGCATACCGGGTCCCCCCTTAGGCCCCTCGTAACGAATGACAACGACATTTCCCTTTTCAATTTTACCGCCCATTATGGCCTCGGAGGCGGCCTCCTCAGAATCAAAGACCCGTGCAGGACCGGTGTGTACAAGCATTTCAGGTGCCACGGCGGATCTTTTTACCACGGCACCGTCAGGACACAGATTGCCCCTTAGTACCGCTATGCCCCCGGTGGGGCTGTACGGTTCATCTATACTTCTGATAACATCATTGTTTAATATTTCGCATCCCCTGATGTTTTCACCGACGACCTTACCGGTAACTGTCAAAGCATCGCTATCTATTAGGTTCCCGCGGGCCAGCTCCGCCATCACGGCCTTGAGCCCGCCGGCCTCATCAAGATCCTGTACGTGATCCGGCCCCGCGGGGCTTAACCTGCAAAGGTTCGGCACGCGACCGCTGATTTCATTGATTGTATCAAGGTTTATCTCAAACCCGGCCTCATTGGACACCGCCAGCAAATGCAATACTGTATTAGTGGAACATCCCAGGGCCATATCCACCGCCAACCCGTTATGAAATGCACCCTCACTTAATATATCGGAAGGTTTGATATCCTTTTCAAGTAAATCCATGATTTGCATACCCGCCTGTTTGGCAAGCCTGATGCGGGCCGCGGAGGTTGCCGGTATCGTACCGTTCCCCGGAAGACCCATACCCAGGGCTTCGGTGAGGCAGTTCATGGAATTAGCGGTAAACATACCTGCACAGGATCCACATCCGGGACAGGCCTCGTTTTCATACACAGCCAGATCCTCGGCCGTCATTTTCCCCGTTTTCGCCTTGCCCACCGCTTCAAAAACATCTACCAATGATTTGTTGCTACCACCAACTCTTCCAGCCAACATGGGCCCCCCGCTGACAAAAATAGAGGGTATATCCAACCGGGCCGCTGCCATCAACATACCCGGCACAATCTTGTCGCAGTTTGTGACAAAAACCAACCCGTCAAAGGGGTGGGCCTCCGCCATAACCTCCACACTGTCAGCGATCAGTTCCCTACTGGCCAAAGAATATTTCATACCCTTGTGATTCATGGCGATACCATCGCACACCCCGATCACAGGGAATTCTATGGGCGTGCCGCCGGCCATCCTAACCCCGGCTTTAACGGCCTCTGTTACTGTACCTAGATGTATATGCCCTGGAATAATCTCATTTTGGGCATTTACCACCCCGATCATAGGGCGATTGATTTCTTCATCGGTGTAACCCATGGCTTTAAAAAGACTCCTGTGTGGGGCCTTTTCCAGGCCCTTTTTCATAACATCGCTTCGCATTGCCCAACCTCCCAAAAAATTTGACCCGGCTCAGTCCTTAAATATAACCGGCCCGTCTACTTTAGTTAGCTCACGATAAGAAGCAATCAGGTCATTTGTAACTGTGCCCGGCTTTCCGTCGCCAATGGTGCGGCCGTCAACCTTGACAACCGGTATGACCTCGGCGGCCGTTCCGGTAAGGAAACACTCATCGGCAATAAATATATCGTGCCGTGTAAAAAGTTTCTCCTCCACCTTCAAACCCTTTCCAACGGCCAGGTCCATGACGGCATTCCTTGTTATGCCCTCCAACAGGCCAACATGAACCGGGGGGGTTATCAAAACACC
>CAZKPV010000017.1:0-4388 GCA_964554735.1 uncultured Clostridia bacterium | reverse complement strand
ACGTAACCTTCGGCATTCAACATAATAGCCTCCATTACACCCGCTAAACTTGCCTCAATTTTGGCGTAAATATTGTTGAGATAGTTGAGGGATTTTACCCGTGGGTTGCAGGCCTCCGGTATATTACGCCGTGTTGGTACTGTCACTACCTCCAAGCCCTTTTGATATAACTCATCGGGGTAAAGCTTTATGGATGCGGTTATACAGAAAACAGTTGCCTTGCCACACTTTTTCGGATCAAGACCGAGGTCGCCGACCCCCCTGGTTGCCACCAGACGTATATAGGCATCCCTTAGGTTATTGCGCCGGCAGGTTTCCAATACCACTTCTTCCATCTCGTCCATGCTCATGGGAACGTCTAGCATTATGGCCTTGGCTGATTCATAGAACCTTACAATGTGTTCGCGCAGTTTAAAAACCCTGTTGTGGTAGGCGCGAATCCCTTCAAAAACACCATCGCCGTATAACAGCCCGTGGTCAAAAACAGATACTACCGCATTTTCTTCGTCAACATAGTCACCATCTAGATAAATAATAAGTCCCATTAATTCCTTTCCCCCTCAGCTTTTTTTATTACAGGAAAATAAAAATCCCCCCGCTCTGACAGCTGTAATAAACTGCCAGGGACGAGAGGATAAACCTTGCGCGGTACCACCCTACTTGCCCTTGCAATATATTATGCAAGGGCCTCTTAATGTGCTTTCACACACGGTTTTCTTAACGAGCCACCAGCCCGGCCAAGCTTACTCGATAAACTTTCAGCCGGCGATTCCGGGGTGATCACCCTCCTTGACTTGCGACACCGGTTTTCAGCTACCCCGGCTCTCTGAAGTCGTCCTGTGCAAGGCGGCATATCCCTTTCATCATCTTTCTTCTTTCATGGTTTATTTATCAAGTATATAGAAACGGTATGGCAGTGTCAAGAAATATTTCTGTTAAAAAGCCTTAAAGTTGACACTTCGATTCCCCCGGTGTTAGTATTTCAACTATGGAGTTCAATAAAAAACTACTTGTAATTTCACTGATGCTGGCCATGTTTTTGGCGGCAGTCGAGGGAACAATTGTTACACTGGCAACGCCCACTATTACAAGGGAATTGCACGGCTTTTCACTAATAAGCCTTGTGTTTTCGATGTACTTGCTGGCCGCTGCCATTTCGACCCCAATCTATGGAAAACTAGCGGATCTCTATGGTAGAAAGAAAATGCTGTCTATCGGGATTCTGATTTTTTTGGTGGGGAGTTTCCTCTGTGGCTTGTCGCAAAATATAGCCATGCTTATCTCTTTTCGTACTCTCCAAGGTCTGGGTGCAGGGTCCATATATACAGTATCCTACACAATTATCGGGGATGTGTTCCCAATCGAGGAAAGGGCAAAGATACAGGGGGGACTGAGTACGGTATGGGGGGTGGCAAGTCTTGTCGGGCCACTCCTGGGTGGGTTTTTAATAGACATGCTTTCCTGGCACTGGATATTTTACATAAACATTCCCTTCGGACTCCTGGCAGTTTTTTTGCTACAAAAATCACTGGTGGAGGATTTCACAAAGCTCAAGCCCAAGATCGACTACCTGGGAGCGAGCGTATTAACAGTTGCCGTTATCCTGTTCATGAGCATCTTTCTGTTTGACCACGCCGCCACCCCCGGTAATGGGTGGCTAATAGTATTATCCCTTGCAGTAACGGCCCTGCTCTTGATTTTATTTTATAAAATCGAAAAACGTGCGAAGGAACCCATCGTATCATTTGAAATATTTACCTTGAAGACTACAATTGTCAACCTTATTTCTTTCCTGCTTTTTGCCATACTCATGGGCTTTGACGTTTATTTACCAATATATTTGCAAAATGTTTTAGGTCACAGCCCGACCATTTCCGGCCTAACTTTACTGCCCAGTTCCATCTCCTGGTTGATCATATCTTTCCTATTGGGAGGTCTGCTGATAAGATATGGGGACAAGGCCGTAACTGTTGGATCCGGAGTAGTTGTAGTAATCAGTATGGCCCTGCTTCCCACCCTGGGAATTGCCTCCCCCATCGCATTGGTGGCATTTTACGGATTTGTGGTTGGAATAGGTTTCGGAGGAGCGAGCACAGCTTTAACTATAATAATACAGGACTCTGTCGGCTACAGTAAGAGGGGTATAGCCATGGGGGCGAATTCATTATCAAGGGCCCTGGGGCAAACCATTGGAATCAGTGTATTTGGCAATATTTTTAACTCCGGTATCGTTAGGTATTTCAACAGGCAAAACATAACTGGTATAAACCCGGAAGATTTATACCAGTCTTTTCCGGCCCAGGGCTTTCTTACCCCGGAGCAGGTAATTCTTTCATTAAACAGCTCATTGCACACTTTGTTCCTGGTGTTCCTTGGTGTGTCTGGTCTATCTTTATTGCTGGCGGTGTTCATGCCCAATAGAAAAAAAAGATAAACCAAGCCGGCCTAGTTCAGATTTTTTATCGTTTCCACGACGGCCCTGAGGTTTTCCTCCTTAACCTCTGCCGGTAGGGAGGACTGTGAGTATGAGAGTATCAGTCCTCTGCCCTCAAACAGATCCACCATTTTCTTTATATGGTCACTGACACTGTCGGGGGTTCCGCCGATCAACATTGCCGGCGGCACACCACCCATAACACACTGGTGTCCACCAACTACCTCCGCAACTTTTTCCCAGTTAGGTCTTTCAAAGTAGGCAATTATTTTGCCCTTGGGAATCTCCAGTATTGTTTCCAAATGATGGGTGTGGTCACCCTCAAAGAAGATTAGGGGAATCCGCCCGACCTCTATGTCGGCCTCTATCAGTTCTTTCAGTGTTGGCCAATAGAACTCCCTGTACAGCTTAGGGCTCAGGAATTCATTTAGATGTAGTGGGTAGAAGACAAAGGGGTTGGAGAAGTCATAGGCCCCCTGAAGCTCCGGTGGTACAGAAGTCATGGCGTCAACATACCTAAGTGAATAGGGCAGGATTGCCTCAGCCGCCTGTTTGATTTTATCCGGCACCCGGTGGAAGTCTGTAATTGTATTGTCAAAGTGTCTGATAAAATCTGCAATTAAATCATAGGGGTTCAGGCATGCCCCCATTATCGCCTGGGGATATCCTATTTCCCTCAACCTCGCACCCACTGTGCCCAGTGCCCCGCCTATTCTTGTTGTCTCTGCACCAAGCCTCACTAAGGAACCGAAGGCCTTAGGTGAACTAGGGTTTTCCAATATACCATAGGCCCTTGGTAAGATGACTTCATGTACGCATTTTTGCGGATCGTCTATCAAGAGCTGATATTCATCAATTTCCAAAAACTTGCCGCCAATAAATTGCGGTGCGGCATTATCATCCAGCTCGCTACCGGGCCATTTCGTATATTTGTCCTGTAAAATACTGTGTATAGGGCCAGTTATGATGCCAGTCGCTATAGCGACTTCCGGGTAATCATCGACCAGTGTGTGAGTAATCATGTTGGCCAGACCAGGGAATGCAAAAGCCCAGTCATGCTCAAAATCCTCGCAAAGTTTAACTACTGCCTCGGTAAACTTATCATAATCCTGGGAAATATCCGCTATACTGTAACCGGCGTGGTGTGCCTGGAAGCCGGCTATGCCTAAGATGAAACCAAATGGCGTCCGGTCAGCCTGCTCCAGCCGTATTGTTTTTTCCATCCTGGTCAAACGTTCCTTTAGCAGTTCCTGCGGATTGATATCAGACATTAGCCTCACCTACCCAACTGTCAATTATTCTTTGGCCGGTGGCCACATCATTTGCCCAGGCATCGGCACCGGCGTATGTTTTTACTTCCTCGTTTACCAAACCGCCACCCAAAATGATCTTTACCTTGTCACGCAAACCTGCCTCTTTAATGGTGTCAATGGTAGTTTTCATAGGACCTATAGCCTCCGTCAAAAGACCACTCAGGCCCACAACTTGGGGATTGTGCTTCTTAATCGCATCAACAAATTTGTCGGGGGGAACATCAACACCCAAATCTTCTATCTGATAGCCGTTGGCCTCCAGGACGCTGACCACGATATTTTTTCCGATATCATGGATATCACCCTGCACGGTTCCCACCAAAACCGTCCCCGACACATCACCGCCGGTATCCTTGAGTTTAGGCTTGACAACATCCATAATTCCCTTAAATAATGAACCGGCCATAATGAGCTCCGACAAAAAATATTCCTTTTTTTCGAATAACTCCCCAACCTTGGTCATGCCTTTCCTGCAGGCGCCGAAAACCTCCAGGGGATCCACCCCGTCATCTAGCAATTTTTCGGTTATCTTGTAGGCCTTGTTTTCATCCAATTTTACAATAGCGTCTACCAACTTCTCTGACTGAGACATAGTGCACCCTTCCTTTCCCATTCGTAATATTGGTGGTTTGCCTGAGTAT
>CAZKPV010000016.1:10889-19169 GCA_964554735.1 uncultured Clostridia bacterium | reverse complement strand
CTTCCGGAACCGGATGCGGGTTGTTTCCTGGCCGACACGGTTACGGCGGAGGGGCTTAGGGAAAGCAGGGACAAGCATCCCGATGCGGTGGTGGTCTGCTATGTTAATTCACCGGCGGCGGTTAAGGCGGAAAGTGATATCGCCTGCACCTCGGCTAATGCCACCCGTGTAGTTGAATCGCTATCGCCGGATAGAGAAATATTGTTTATACCCGACCGCAATCTGGGTAAATATGTTTCTAGGTGTACCGGACGTGACCTCATCCTTTGGGATGGCTATTGCAACGTACATGACGCCGTCAGTGCCGGGGATATTTTAAGGGCGAAGGAAGAAAATCCGAATGCAATGATTTTGATTCATCCGGAATGCGCGCCCGAGGTTGTAGACTTGGCCGACATTGTTGGTAGCACCTCCGGTATTATTAACTTTGCCAGTAAGAGCGAGGCCGATGAGTTTATCATCGGTACCGAGCATGGAATATTGCACCATTTAAATAAACTCCTTCCCGGGAAAAGGTTTATCCTGCCAACGGAAAACCTCAGATGCGATGATATGAAAAAGATTGATCTGAAGAAGTTACATGCCACCTTAGACAAGGTAAATAATGAAGTTAAAATCAGTGCAAAAGTGCGTGAAAAGGCGATACTGTCTTTAAAACGTATGCTTGCAATTTAGGGTTGGAGGTATAGGCTTGGACAGGCGCTATTTGCTTCCTTTTAATTCGAGGGATTTACCGAACGAATACCACGACATCATTATTATAGGGAGCGGTATTGCTGGCTTGTACGCGGCACATAGGGCCGGTAAGTGCAATTATCGGACAGCCCTTCTAACAAAAAAAAGGTTAAAAGACAGCAATACAGGCGAAGCGCAAGGTGGAATTGCCGCCGCCCTCGAAATCAATGACTCACCCGAATTGCATTCTAGTGACACCCTACAGGCCGGCGCCGGCCTTTGTGATGGGGAGGCTGTTTCCGTTCTTGTGAATGAGGGTGCCCTTAGGGTCCGCGAACTGATAGAACTAGGTGTGGAATTCGATCGCAACAAAGGTTCCATAGATTTGTCACGGGAGGGTGCACACAGCCATAACCGTATCCTGCATGCACATGGTGATGCCACCGGGGCGGAAATACAAAGAACACTTGCCAAAGTCGTCCACGCATCCGGCAAGGTGGAAGTGTTTGTGGAACATTTTGTTGTGGATCTCCTTACGGAAAATAACAGATGTTACGGGGTTTTGGTGTGTGGGCCCAATGGCGAATTAAAAATCCTGAGGAGCAATGCGGTGATTCTGGCCACCGGGGGGTTGGGAAGATTGTACAGCCTCAGTACCAATCCGGAAGTCGCCACCGGTGACGGGGTGGCGATTGCCTATCGGGCCGGTGCGGAAGTCATGGACATGGAATTTGTACAGTTTCACCCGACAACACTTGTGCACGAAAAAGCCATGGGTTTTTTAATTTCGGAGGCCGTCCGCGGCGAAGGGGCCTTTTTGGTTAACAAAAACGGGGAAAGGTTTATGCCTGGTTACCACAAGCTGGCCGAACTCGGCCCGCGCGACATTGTGGCCCGGGCGGTAATATCGGAAATGGAAGCCACGAAAAGTGACCATGTTTTTTTGACCGTCCGTCACCTTCCCCCAGAGGTGATAAAAAGAAAGTTTCCCAATATAGTACGTACATGTTTGCAGTGTGGAATAGATATTACAAGGGATTTGATTCCCGTTGCCCCCGCCGCCCATTACATGATGGGCGGGGTCAAAACAGACCTAAACAGCCAAACCAGTATTGAAGGGTTATATGCCTGCGGCGAGGTTGCCTGCCAAGGTGTGCATGGGGCAAACAGGCTTGCCAGCAATTCCTTGTTGGACGGACTTGTCTACGCTTACAGGGCAATAAATAAAATAAGGCGGGGGATGGAAACAAAAAAACACAAAAATATTTGTTTTTCCTGCGACGATCGTTCCTCGGGAGACTACCATAAAAACGATATTATAAATTTTGGGGACCTGAGGCGGCAAATCCAATCCGTATTAACGCAAAACGCCGGTCCTGTACGTAATGAAAGCGGCCTTGCCAAGGCCCTAGCCTTTTTCGAAAAGCGTTCGGACCTTCCCGTTCACATTAAGGCCGATGTTACGGTATTGGAAACCTGTAATATGTTAACTGTCGGGGAGCTGGTGGTGCATGCGGCCTTGATGCGGAAGGAAAGCCGGGGTGGGCACTACAGGGAGGACTTCCCTTTGGAAAGTAAATTGTGGCGAAGACATATAATAATGCGCAAATAGGAAGTTGCCGGAACGGGAACGGTGGGTGGCCAACCCTCCGTTTTTTGTATATATAAAATTATTTTTTGTTAATGGGAGGATAATCCAAACAAATGTAGAATTGTTGTAGGACATATGTAGTACTATTGTAATAAGGAAGGCACTGTTTTTGAAAATAGAGATAAGAGGTGTTGAAAAACTAAGTTTTCGGGAAAGGCAAGTGGTTGCCCTAAAGGAAATGGGCTACGGAAATGAAAAAATTGCCGCAAGGCTGGGGCTTTCTAAAAGCACTATAGCCACACTGTTTGGTAGGGCCAGAGCCAAGGGTTATGAAGTTGTTATTATTATACCGGGCAGCAGCCTTGGGGTTTTTGATATTAATGATGGCGGGGAGGAAAAGTAAGGTGCGTTTCCCAAAAAAAAACGTCAAAAGAAAACTTAGGCTGTCCAACAACAGATTCCCCACTGTGCTATTGATTTTCTTTGTGTTATTTTTAATATTCTCATACGGCGGGCAGTTGAACAAACTAAGCGCCATGGGGCGTGATGTGGAAAGCATGAAGGTACAGATAGTGGAAATGAAAAATAAAAACCTTGAACTGCGTGAGGAGCTGGAAAGAGCCCGTTCGGAGGCCTACATAGAAAAGGTTGCCCGGCAGGAACTGGGTTTAATCAAACCAGGTGAAATGCTGGTTGTTCCGCTTGATGATTCCAATCCGGGGCAGCCGCCGACACAATCCGCAACGGAACAAATTGTACGAGATTGAGAGTTCCCCTTGACACTTTTGTGAGGCTTATCATATAATTAGCATAGGTTTTGTTTATCTTCAGGGGGGAATTGTCGGCATCATGTCCATTGAAGTTGAAAGTGTTATTGAAGGTGTAGTTACCGGTATAACTAATTTTGGCGCTTTTGTGGAGTTGCCCGGTGGGGAAACAGGGTTGGTTCACATTTCTGAGATTGCTGATGTTTATGTCAAGGATATCAACAAGTTTCTCAAACTCAAGGAAAAGGTAAAGGTCAAGGTAATATCTATAGACACGAAGGGCAAGGTTTGTCTGTCGATAAAACAGGCCAATCCAAAACCTACAAGATATTCGAGGTCGCCCAGGAGCAAGAGACAAACTGTTTCTTTCGAGGAGAAACTCAGCCGTTTCTTGAAGGAAAGCGATGAAAAACACCAAAGCCTACGCAAGAGTACCGATTCCAAAAGAGGAGGTCGGGGCTCAAGCAGAAGGATGGTTTAAACTATGTAAGGTTGAAAGCATTCCCGTTCGGGAGTGCTTTTGTGTTTATATCATCAATGCTTGTCGAAATAATTCGAGATACATACTACCGTAACTGACATATTGTGCCAGTCCTTCTATATTATAATAGTCACCAAATAGATATATAAGGAGTGGGCTTTGTGTGGGAAAAGATAGAGGTGTATCCTCATCGAAGGGTGGACAAGCAGGTTAAAGAAAGAACCATAAGCCCCAAAAAAGTCAGTATTAACAAGGTTTTGAATTTCGGCAATCTGGCCTTGTATTTTGTGGGATTCTTTATTGGTCGGGCAATCCTATTAGGTGAACTGGTCCCATTTGCCGCTGCCTTTGTTGGTGCGAGTAGTCGGGTTTTGGGTGGCTCCGGCTTTGGGGCGGCACTTGCAGTAATGATTGGTTTATTTACCGTAAAGGAGGATGTCCCCCTGGCGGCATCGACACTAACGGTTGCCCTGGTCTGGCTAGCCGCGCGGACCTTGCTGAGGGGGTCAAAAAAGGAATGGCTAATCGTTCCCGGCCTGGTGTTTGTCGTCACGGTGGTGGTTAAAGCCACCTTTGTTGCTTTTGGCAGCCCCAGTCTGTACAATTACATAACCGTGATTTTTGAGGCTATTTTTGCCGGTGTGCTAGCCTTTGTTTTTTTAACAGCCTTGAGGCCCTTTGCCGACACGAAAAAAATACGGCCGTTAAATGGTGAAGAAGTGTTTTGCTTATTGGTAGTGTTGGCTGGCATTATTGCCGGTTGCAATGCATTACATTACAGCGTGCTCACCCTGGATGGAATAATTACCAAGGGTGTTATCTTGTTGGCGGCCTTGGTGGGGGGCGGTGGTTTTGGTGCGGCGGCAGGCGCAGTGGCCGGCGTGATCCCCGCCCTTGGAGGCCAGGCCAACCCCTTGCTTTTAGGCGTATATTCTTTTTCGGGTTTACTGGCCGGTGTTTTCCGCAATTTTGGGAAGGTAGGTGTCGTTGCCGGATTTATTCTCGGCAACATCATACTATCCCTGTATTTAACTAGTTATGGGGAGCTGGCCAATATCCTGGCCGAGACGGGGGTTGCCGTCCTGTTTATACTTATGATTCCCCGACGGGCCCTGGATAGAATAAAAGTTTTTTTGAAGACACAAATACCTGGGGAACAAAGAACACTGATTCGTGATATGCGCTTTAAAGAGGTTGTAAAGGCTAGATTTCGCGAGTGGTCCCGAATGTTTAGTGAATTGTCCCGTACTTTTGAACAGGTATCAACAACGGCCCAGCGTTCCCGTGAGGAAAAGGGCCTGCAAGATTTGTTCAATGAGGTCACCAACAGGGTATGTGATGGTTGTGCCCTGTACAGGACATGTTGGGAGAGGGAATTTTACAAGACATACCAGGACGTTTTGGATCTGTTCAGTATGGTTGAAGCATACGGAAAAGTTGATGTGGATGATGTGCCGGAGAATCTCAGAAGGCGCTGCGGGCGGGTAAAGGAAATCTGCGTGACGGTGGAGTGCCTGTATGACAATTATAAAATAAATCAATATTGGTCCGATCGTTTTGGGGAAAGCCGGGATATTGTTTCCGAGCAACTCAAGGGTGTGGCCAAAATTATGGACGGCCTGTCGGAGGAAATAGAGCTTGATCTTGGCAAGGACCGCGGTCTAGATAAAAAGATAAAGGAAGAATTGGCAAAACAGAAGATAGCAGTTGTCGATCTTTACACCGTTTCAAAGGATGGCGACAAATATGAGGTAAATGTATCAATGCTACCTTGTGGAGGAAAAATGGAGTGTCAAGGCAAAATAGCCCCGGCCATATCCGAATTCACCGGGCAGGAATTCGCGGTTGCCGGTCACTGCGGACACAGGAAAGGGGAGGAATTTTGTAGCTTCAGGCTGTATCCCTCACTAACATACCGTGTTTCCACAGGGATAGCCAAGATTGGCAAACATGGCAGTAATATTTCCGGTGACAGTTATTCCTTCAGACAGTTAGACGATGGCAATTTTGCCGTGATCCTGAGCGACGGTATGGGGGCGGGCCCCAGGGCAGCCTTGGAAAGCAGCACCACAGTTTCCCTCTTGGAACACCTGCTTGAGTCGGGATTTGGCCATACCTTGTCCATCAAAACCGTAAACTCAATTCTTACCCTCCGTTCCTTTGACGATGAGAGTTTCAGCACAATTGATTTGGCAATAATCAACCTATATACCGGCCAGGTCAGTTTTTCAAAGATTGGGGCCTCGCCAAGTTATTTGATACGCGGGAATAAGATTAAAACAGTTTTTGCCGAATCCTTACCGGCCGGTGTTATTGACGACATTGAGGTGGGGTCTCTGGTCAGGGTATTGAAGGAGGGGGATATGCTAGTTATGGTTTCCGATGGCGCCCTCGATAGTTGTATGTCCAAGGACAAGGAGGAAGACTTTATACACATCTTAAGGCAAACCATGAATCTGGACAGAAGTTTGCTGTTAAATCCCCAAGATTTTGCAAGTTGTCTTTTGAAAGAGGCCTACAGGGATTACGGCGGACATAAGCTGGTCAAGGATGATATTACAATCATAGCAACCCTATTGGAGAAAAATACAAGATAGGTCTTGAATCGTAAAAATTTCCTCCCCCCGGGATGAAGTTTAAATGTATTTTCTTTGGGGGGAATTTTATTTTAATATTAAAGGGAGGAAAAGGTTTCTTTTTGTTGAACAATCTAGATAGTGTATTGTGGGTAGGTTTTGTTTAGATGAACATTGCAAACCAGGTCCTTGCCGCGATTCGAAAATATAGAATGATAGACAGCGGCGACAAAATAGTTGTAGCAGTTTCCGGGGGGCCCGATTCCGTAGCCCTATTGGACATTTTGGTGGGTTTTTCCGACTACTTAAAAATAACGGTTTGTGTGGCTCATTTAAACCATATGTTTAGGGGTAGGGAAGCCGAGGAGGATGCGGCCTTTGTAAAAGGACTGGCCCGGGATTACGGACTGGAGGCAATCATCGAACAGCGTGATGTTCCTTCCTATGTACGGGAAAGTCACCTGTCAACGCAGGAGGCGGCACGCAGGGTTAGATTTGAGTTTCTTGACGAGGTCCGCGAACGCCTGGATGCCAGGCGCATTGCCCTTGGACACCATGCTAACGATCAGGCCGAAACAGTCCTTATGAATTTTTTGCGGGGAGCCGGGGCTTCAGGCCTAAAGGGGATGCTACCGGTTAGGGATGATCGCTACATCCGACCCCTTCTCACCTCCGGCAGGGAGGACATATTGGAATATTTAAGACGAAAGGGGCTGCAATACAGGACTGACCCTTCAAATCTCAAACCCATATACGCCCGCAATCGTCTAAGACTACAATTGTTGCCACTTTTAGAATCCGATTATAACAAGAATATTGTTTGTAATTTAAACCGTCTTAGTATAATATGTAGGGATGAGGATTCTTTTGTTGAGGGGAAGGCATTAGAAGTTTTAGATAGAATAAAAACCAAGAGTGATGATGGTGCCTTTGGCCTCGACATTGAAAAAATGTTAAAGGTACCCGTGGCCTTACAACGGAGAATTATACGTACAGCCTATCATCGATTGAAGAGACCCGCCGGCGAACTGTCCTTCGTGCATGTGGAAAAAATTTTAGCCATGATAAAAAGAAAAGTTGCTAGGGGAACCGTTGAGTTGCCCGGTGGGGTCAGGGCTTTTAAAAACTATGGTTCTCTTAATTTTGTTTGCTATAATATAGATAAAACCCCGGGGGTGTCGGACTATCACTACCCTCTTACAGTCCCCGGATTAACTTATATACCGGAACTAGATTTAACGGTTCTATTGGAGGTAAAGGATATTGGGCGGGCCCACTCGAAACCGGACATGTTACCGGCAAACGAAGTTCTGCTGGATCATGGCAGGACCGGGTCATCCTTGTTTGTACGCCCCCGGAAACCGGGTGATGTTTTTAACCCTCTGGGCATGAGGGGTACGGTTAAACTGAAAAAATTTTTAATTAACAACAAGATTCCTGTTTCGGAAAGGGATAGGATTCCGATATTTACAAACAGGGAAGATATTGTTTGGGTTGGTAATGTTAGACCTGCAGATAAGTACCGGATTTCAGGCAATACTAAAAACATATTGCATATAAAACTTTTACCAGGAAAGTTTAAATGATTGAGAGGAGTGTCATTGTTGGGCAAGGTTCTTAAAAACCTTAGCATTTACTTGCTTATAGTACTTGTAGTGCTAGCTTTACTAAAATACGGTATGGAACCTGCTCAAGAAATCGTTACATTTAGGTATGACGAGTTTATTGAGCTAGTTGAAACAGAGCGGATCCACAGTGTTACTATGTACAATGATGGGACCCTGACCGGCATTACCGGTCAGAAAAAAGACGGGACAAAATTCCAAGTTAACGGGCCGCCGGTGGATGATCAACTGTTCCCGTTACTGAAGGTGAAAGGGGTGCAGATTACCCAGGAACAGCCCCCCAATTCAGGATTTTTAGTTGGGCTGTTGCCCAGCCTGATTCCGATTGCCATATTGCTGCTCTTGTTTTTCTTTCTCATGCAACAAACACAAGGCGGGGGCAATCGTGTTATGTCCTTTGGTAAAAGCAAGGCAAGAATGCATACCGAGGACAAACAAAAAGTCACCTTCAAAGATGTTGCCGGTGTAGAGGAAACAAAAGAAGAACTGGCCGAGGTTGTCGAGTTTTTAAAAAAACCCGATAAGTTTAATGAGATAGGGGCACGCATCCCCAAGGGGGTTCTTC
>CAZKPV010000016.1:3375-10879 GCA_964554735.1 uncultured Clostridia bacterium | reverse complement strand
TTTGGGCCTCCGGGAACGGGTAAAACCCTGCTGGCACGAGCGGTAGCGGGGGAAGCAGGAGTCCCCTTTTTTACCATCAGTGGTTCGGAATTTGTGGAGATGTTTGTAGGGGTTGGAGCCTCGCGGGTCAGGGATTTATTTGAACAGGCCAAGAAAAACTCCCCCTGTATAGTTTTTATAGATGAGATAGATGCGGTTGGGCGCCAACGTGGTGCCGGACTGGGTGGAGGGCATGATGAGCGCGAACAAACCCTAAACCAGCTCTTGGTTGAAATGGATGGTTTTGACCCCAATGAGGGGATTATAATCATGGCGGCCACCAACCGGCCCGACATACTTGACCCCGCCCTTTTACGGCCGGGACGTTTTGACCGGCAGATTGTGGTGGATTCGCCGGATTTGCTCGGACGCAAGGCAATTTTAAAGGTTCACACCAGGGGAAAGCCCTTGGACGATGATGTTGATCTTGATGTAATAGCCCGCAGGACCCCGGGTTTTACCGGGGCTGATCTGGCCAACCTCGTGAATGAGGCGGCCTTATTGTCGGCACGTTTCGACAAGAAAAAAATCGGCCAAAGGCAGCTGGAAAGTTCCATTGAAAGGGTCATTGCCGGTCCGGAGAAAAAATCCAAGGTTATCAGCGACAAGGAAAAAACGCTTGTTTCCTATCACGAGGCAGGCCATGCCGTGGTGGGCTACTTGCTGCCGAATACCGACCCCGTTCACAAGGTTTCAATTATACCCCGGGGGAGGGCCGGAGGTTATACCTTGCTTTTACCCAAGGAGGACAGGTATTACATGACCAAATCCATGCTTCTGGATCAGGTTACCATGCTCTTGGGGGGTAGGGTTGCCGAGGACATGATACTAAAAGAAATCAGCACCGGGGCCCAGAATGATCTGGAGCGTTCCACTGAAATCGCCCGTAAAATGGTTATGGAATACGGCATGAGCGAGAAGCTGGGACCGCTCACACTGGGTAAGAAGCAGGAAACAGTTTTTCTGGGCCGGGATATTGCCCGTGATCGGAACTTCAGTGAGGAAGTGGCCAATAAGATTGACAAGGAAATCCATGATATCGTTGAAAGATGCTATGCCAGGGCCAGGACGATCATGGAAGAAAATATAGAGAAGCTGCACCTGATTGCCAAAACCCTCATGGAAAAGGAAACCATTGAGGCCGAGGAGTTTGAGGAATTGATGCAACAGGCATAGGCGGCGGGTATATCTTACGAAAGGGGTTACTGCAAGCTAATGGAAAGCACTTTTGTAATGATCAAACCGGATGGTGTGCAAAGACATTTGACCGGAAATGTTATTTCGATTTTTGAAAACAAGGGCTTGAGGGTTGCGGCACTGAAGATGATGCATATCCCCACAGAAACCGCGGAGGAGCACTATGGCGAGCACAAGGGGAAACCTTTTTATGACAGCCTAATCTCCTATATAACCTCCGGCCCCGTGGTGGCAATGGTATTGCAAGGTAGGGAGGCCGTTTCTGTAGCCCGGAAAGTTATGGGTTCCACTGACCCGACAGAGGCGGATCCCGGGACGATTAGGTTCATGTACGGCATGGATATTGCTCGCAACATTGTGCATGGCTCGGATTCCTTGGAAAGCGCCCGCAGGGAAATAGGACTGTTTTTTTCGCCCGATGAGGTTTTGGAATACATTCCCGATTCTGAAAAATGGATTTACGAATAGGTTTTGTACAATAATTCATTACCTGATTCAAGGTTGGGTAATGCTTTTATTTGAGTAATAATATATAAGGGGGGTTTATGGGGAAGCTAGTGAGTACTTAATTTTGCGAAAACAAAAGTAGAAGGGAGAGAGTTTTTTTGGCATACGACGCAACAAAAATGAAGGACTTCGAAATATCAGAAGCCGCTGAAAAAAATATGCCCACTCCTGATGAGTGGCAGGAGAAGCTAGGGCTTCAGGCGGATGAGGTTATCCACCACGGTAGAATATGTAAACTTGATTTTATGAAAATAATTGATCGCCTAAAGGACAGGCCGGACGGTAAATATATAGAGGTTACGGCCATTACTCCAACTCCGTTAGGTGAAGGTAAAACTACTACCAGTATGGGTCTTCTCGAGGGCCTGGGCAAGAGGGGTGCAAATGTTGGCGCCGCCATTCGCCAGCCTTCTGGTGGTCCTACAATGAACATCAAAGGGTCGGCAGCAGGTGGGGGTAACGCACTAGCAATACCCATGACAGAATTTTCCCTGGGTCTTACCGGGGACATTAACGACATTATGAACGCACACAACCTGGCAATGGTGGCTCTTACTGCCAGGATGCAGCATGAAAGAAACTATGACGATGCCGAATTGGCGAAGCGGAATTTAAAACGCCTTAATATTGACCCGACAAGGGTTGAATTTGGTTGGATTATTGATTTCTGCGCCCAGGCCTTGAGAAATATCGTTATTGGCATAGGTGGCAGAATGGACGGGTACATGATGCAGTCCAAGTTTGGTATTGCCGTTAGCTCGGAATTAATGGCCATTCTTGCCGTTGCAACCGATTTGAAAGACTTGCGCGAAAGAATGGGTAAGATTATTGTAGCCTACGATAGGAAGGGCAATCCTGTTACCACCGGTGATCTGGAAGTTGATGGTGCTATGACCGCCTTTATGCGGAACGCCATTAACCCGACATTAATGAGTACTGTTGAGTACCAGCCCGTTTTGGTTCATGCCGGGCCTTTTGCCAACATTGCCATCGGGCAATCTTCCATTATTGCGGACCGTATCGGTCTAAAGATGTTTGATTACCATGTAACGGAAAGCGGCTTCGGTGCCGACATAGGTTTCGAGAAATTCTGGAACGTAAAATGCCGCTTTAGCGGGCTAAAACCACATGTATCAGTACTCACGGCAACTATTAGGGCACTCAAGATGCATGGCGGCGGCCCCAAAGTTGTTGCGGGACGCCCCCTACCGGAAGAATACGTAAAGGAAAACATTGAACTGGTTGAAAAAGGGTGTGCCAACCTGGTGCATCACATTGAAACTGTCAGAAGGGCTGGCATTAACCCGGTGGTTTGCATTAACGTCTTCCATACGGATACAAAAGAAGAAATCGCTACAGTTAGGCGTGCGGCCGAGGCTGCCGGTGCCCGTTGTGCCATGTCGGAACACTGGGCCAAGGGCGGGGACGGCGCATTGGAATTGGCCGATGCCGTTATCGATGCATGCAAGGAAGAAACAGACTTCAAATTCCTCTATCCCCTGGATATGCCGCTTAGAAAGCGCGTAGACCTCATAGCCAAAGAAGTTTACGGTGCCGACGGCGTATCTTGGACGGCGGAAGCCGAGGCAAAGGCCAAGATGTATGAGGAAAACCCCGAATACAAGGATTTTGCAACCATGATGGTTAAAACTCACCTGAGCCTATCCCACGATCCGGCTTTGAAAGGCGTACCCAAGGGTTGGGTCTTGCCTGTTCGTGACGTTCTGATCTATGGTGGCGCCAAATTCCTCTGCCCCATGACCGGCTCCATTAGTTTGATGCCCGGTACCAGTTCGGACCCGGCCTACCGTCGGGTTGACGTGGATACCGAAACCGGGAAGGTTGTAGGTCTTTTCTAGAAAAACACAGAATTCAGTTCAACTTTAATGCCTCGGAGAAATCCGGGGCATTTTTTAAAGAAATGTGGTAAAATGGTATTGCTACAATAAAATAAAAATGACATAAGAACTGAGGTGAATAAATATGCCTCGACCGCCAAAATGGAGAAGGGTAGAGTTTGTACCCCAAATAAATTGTTTTAAACCCGTGGGTATACCCCTACGTGAGATGGATGAGATACGCCTTCCGGTAGAGGAATTGGAAGCGATTAGGTTAAAGGACTATGAAGGGTTGGAGCAGGAGGCATGTGCGGAGAGAATGCGCATATCCAGGCCGACCTTTCATCGGGTTCTTCATTCCGCCCGGTTAAAAATTGCCGAGGCCCTCATTACCGGTAAAGCCATACGCATTGAAGGTGGCAGATTTAGGATGGCGATCAGAAATGTAAAATGCGTGGAGTGTGACCATGAGTGGAAAATCCCTTGGGAAGAATCACGGACTAAATCTAAGGAATGCCCGGAATGTAATAGTAACAACCTAGAACGTTTACAGTATGACGGAAAGAAAGCCTACTGGGAAAGATGCGGTGGTAGACGGAGGGGAAGGGGACATAACAAATAAATAATTAGCTGGGGGGTTATAATATGACTGAGGTAAAGATTAGGGAGCCGGTTTATCAGGAAGGTTCCGTAGAGCAAAAGATTGTTATTGATAATACTCCTGATATCGGTGACAAAACGGGAGAAATGTTTCTGCAAAATTTAGAATTGGCTATCAATAAGTGTAGGGAATTCATCGAAAAAGACTTTAGGCTCACAAGTTTTTGGGCCAACCCCAATATTGGCGTTGAATTTACAATGACCAAGAAAAGAAGCCGCGATCCCGAAAGGCAATTTGTTTTAAACCACAAATACCTTCTTCCAACCGATGGTTCTCCTAACGCTTTAAGGGCGGCCCGATACATGGCCGCACTGGTTAAGGACAATCCTAATGCCGAGGTTACAATACTTTATGTGAGCGTATCCGGGGATAGGATCGCAAAAAGAGTGCCGAGCTTAAGCGAAAGCGATGTCAACCGGGAGATAAAAATAATGGCCGAAAGTGCCATTGAAAAAACCAAGGCCGTCTTCGAGGCGGAGGGGGTAGAGGTTCATACGGCGATTGAGTATGGTGAGCCGGGGCAAAAAATCTGTAAGTTTGCCGGTAACAACGGCTTTAGTCAGATTGTAATGGGGACCAGAGGGCGCAGTAACCTAGCGGGCTTATTGCTGGGTAGTGTTAGTCAGCAGGTGCTATCCATGTCCGAAATCCCGGTACTGTTAGTCAAATAATTGCCTTGTGTAATATGGTTTTGTTAAAATCCACTTTTATGTTTGACTTCAGGAAAACAGTGCAATATAATAAGTGAGAACCAATGTCAATTACTTTTTCACGAAAGAAGGTGTGTTTGTGAAGGTAGCTGTTGCATCACAAGGAAAAGAATTGACTTCCGCTTCGGATCCGCGTTTTGGAAGATGCGATTATTTTATTCTTTTTGACACGGAAACAGAGGAGTGGGAGGCTATCGAAAACCCCGGTGTTGATGCCTCAGGTGGAGCCGGCATTAAAACAGCACAAGATATAGCCAACCGTGAAGTCAAGGCGGTGTTGGTAAACAACATAGGACCTAACGCCGTGGAGGTTTTGAATGCCGCCGGAGTCAAAATTTATTCCGGTATAAGCGGAACAGTAGAAGAAAGTATAGAGATGTTCCAAAGCGGGCAATTAAAGGAAACGTCTAGGGAAACGGTGGGGTCACACTTTGGAATGGGTGGGTCCGGTGTAGGCGGGGGCGGCCGCGGAATGGGCGGTGGTAGGGGCGCAGGCGGAGGACGTGGAATGGGCAGAGGAAGATAATATTATACCAACGATAATGGGAGGTAGAACATGAGAATCGCAGTAGCAACCGAGGGGGATTTTGTTGCCACACACTTTGGCCGTTGTCCAAGTTATACCATTGTTGATATTGAAGGCGACAAGGTTAGCAACAAAGAGGTCATACCGAATCCGGGGCATGAGCCGGGTTTTCTGCCGGCTTTCCTGTCGGATCGCGGTGTAAATGTGATAATTTGTGGGGGCATGGGTCCGCGTGCCCAGGGGCTTTTTGCCGAAAGAGGGGTTAACAGTATCATGGGTGTAACCGGTGAGGTCGAAGAAGCGATAGATTCTTTCCTTACAGGTGACCTTAAACCCGGTACAAGTCTTTGCACCCATGAAAGTAGGGGCCCCGGAGGTGGGCATGGACATGACCATCCCCATGGGTGTTGCTAATTCGTAACTAGGGGATGCTGAATTTGTACAGCGACAAAGTGATCGATCATTTTACGAATCCAAGAAATGTGGGTACAATCGAAGATGCCGATGGGGTTGCCGAAGTTGGTGATTCCGGGTGCGGGGACTGTATAAAGCTGTACCTAAAGATAAAAGATGACTGTGTGGATGATATAAAGTATAAAGTTTATGGCTGTGCGTCAGCTATTGCCACCAGCAGTGCCTTTTCTGAACTGGTTAAAGGGAAAACCTTAGAGGCTGCCATGCAAATCACCGACCAGGATGTGGCCGATGCGCTTCAGGGTCTTCCTGAATCCAAAATGCACTGCTCTAACCTGGCAACATCGGCATTTCATTATGCCATACTCAACTATATACTTGGAAAGGATCAAAAATGCCACTCTTAGGGAGTGGTTTTTTTGGGCTATTTTTTAGTTGACATACGTTCATAACCGGCATTATAATATCCTTTATGAGGGAGTGGTGATATGATTATATCCATTGCCAGCGGCAAGGGCGGTACCGGTAAAACTACTGTGGCTACCAATCTAGCCTATGCGCTGGCCGAAGATAATCAGGTTCAATACCTGGATTGCGATGTTGAAGAACCCAATGGGCATTTGTTCCTTAAACCCGAGTTTGACAGAGAAGAAAAAGTGAATCTTTTAATACCGCAAATAGACAGGGAAAAATGTACCTATTGTGGTACTTGTGCCGATGTTTGTATGTTTAATGCCCTTGCAGTTATTGTTGGAGATGTGCTTACTTTTGAGGAATTATGCCATAGCTGCGGTGCCTGTTGGTATTTTTGTCCTGAAAAGGCGATTACAACGAAGCCTAAAAAAATCGGTTTAGTGGAATCGGGCCGGGCCGGGAAGGTGGAGTTTATCCACGGAAGGCTGAGTGTAGGTGAGGCCATCAGCCCGCCGGTAATCAGTGCAGTAAAAAAACGCATTGACCAAGAAAAGATTGCACTCCTCGATGCCCCCCCGGGAACTTCCTGCCCGGTAATCGAATCGGTGGGAGGAAGCGATTTTTGTATTTTAGTAACAGAACCTACACCCTTTGGGCTGAATGATTTGGTGCTGGCCGTTGAAATGCTGCGTAAACTGTCCATTCCGTTTGGCGTACTTATAAACCGTTCCGATATAGGTGATAACAGGGTTGACGATTATTGTGCCGCCGAGCAAATACCCGTATTGCTTAGGATACCGCACAGTAGGGACATTGCCACCGTCTATTCCCGGGGTGGTATTGTTGTGGAAGAGCTTCCCGAATTCCGCAATTTATTTACAGAGTTATATAATAAAATTAAAGGGATGATAAAAAAGTGAGGGAAATTGTAATTATCAGCGGCAAGGGAGGAACTGGTAAAACTAGCATTACGGCTTCTTTTGCTGTGTTGGCTTCAAATAAGGTGCTGGCGGATTGCGACGTAGATGCGGCGGATTTACATTTGATCCTCGATCCAAAGATAAATGAAACCCATGAGTTTTATGGTATGAAAAAGGCCTATATCAATGCCGATAAATGCAACCAGTGTGGTAAATGTAAAGATCTGTGCCGTTTTGGGGCCGTTGACACTAGAAAAGAAGGTTATATGCAAAAACAA
>CAZKPV010000016.1:0-3365 GCA_964554735.1 uncultured Clostridia bacterium | reverse complement strand
CGCCTCTTCAACAACATTACCCCAAGGAATACGTACCGCCATACCCTGCTCGCCTAACTGCTGCGCCAAAGCTCGCCACTGTGCTTGCGGCCAGTGTTTACTGGCCCAAGTTGTGCCATGCAAAAACAATACGTAATCGACGACATGGAATGTGAAGGTTGCCAGCTATGCTACCGTGCCTGCCCGGTTGACGCCATAGAGATGAAGGATCATCTGGCCGGACACTGGCATATTGGGGATACTAGGTACGGGCCTATGGTCAATGCAAAACTTGGAATAGCCGAAGATAATTCCGGTTTGCTAGTATCTAAGGTTAAGAAAAAGGCCAGGGAGCTCGCCCAGGAGAAAAAGTTGGATTTAATTATCGTCGACGGTCCCCCGGGTATTGGCTGCCCGGTGATCGCTTCCCTGGCAAATGTGGATGCCGCTCTGGTGGTTACCGAACCAAGCATATCGGGTATACACGATATGGAGCGCGTATTGGGTTTGGCGGCTCATTTTGGTGTAAAGCCACTGGTTTGTATCAACAAATATGATATCAATGAGGAAAACACCAGGCTAATCGAGAACAATTGTCAGGAGCAGGGTGTCAAGGTTGTCGGCAAGGTGCCTTACGACACTATATTTACCGAGGCATTGATGGAAGGCCGCTCGGTTGTTGAATACGCCAGTAAAAATGTTGTTGCCCGAAAGGTTATAGATATTTGGGAGGATGTGTTCAAAGAGTTAAGAAGCTGTTAAACTTAAATAATCTTTAACATTGGAGTTGTTGACCCTTATTTCAGTATAGTCCTATAATATCCTTGGTGACATGGGCAAAGTAACAGGTGAAAATATAAATTCAAAGTAACCGGCGAACCAGTAAAGGTATCAGGTTGTTGTCGAAAGGTGCGGCCGGGAGAAGGTGAGGCAGAGAACGATGAGTAATCAATGTGGGAGTTGTGGGGGCAAAGATGGATGCGGGGCCGGGATGAAGGAAAAGGAGCGGAAAATTGCCGGTGGCGGAGGCAAAAAACCCGAAAAGATACCCCAAAGTGAATTTAATAATATAAAGAATGTTATCGCGGTGATGAGCGGTAAAGGCGGCGTGGGCAAATCGACTGTTTCCGCATTATTTGCCACAAGTCTTGCGCGGAGTGGTTACAAGGTGGGTGTTATGGATGCCGACATCACCGGACCGAGTATTCCCAAAATGTTTGGTTTAAAGGGCAGACCGGGACACACAAGCCTTGGAGTCGAGCCTGCATTGTCAACCATGAAGATAAAAATAATGTCCATAAACCTCCTTCTGGAAAATGAGGATGACCCTGTAATATGGAGGGGGCCTCTGATGTCAGGGGTAATAAAGCAGTTTTGGACGGAGGTTGTTTGGGGGGACCTGGACTATCTGATAGTTGACCTGCCCCCGGGGACAGGCGATGCCCCTCTGACTGTAATGCAAAGCCTTCCCCTGGATGGTCTCATTATGGTTACTTCACCGCAGGAAGTTGCAGCCATGGTGGTGCGTAAGGCCGTTAAGATGGCCGAAATGATGAAGGTTCCCTTGCTGGGGCTTATAGAAAATATGAGTTACACCACCTGCCCCAATTGCGGCGAAAAAATTGAGGTGTTTGGGCCTAGCCATGTGGAGGAAATTGCGAAGGGAGTCGAGCTTCCCCTTATCGGGAGGATTCCCCTTGATCCCAAGCTGGCCGAACTGTGTGACCAGGGATTGGTTGAAAATTACGAAACCGATGTGTTCAGCGAAATAGTGCCCAAGGATGTTATGGATAAGATAGATGAGTAGGACAGCTATACCAGGGGTATGATCACAAAGGGTCTTCCGTATTTAAGGGAAGGCCCTTGTTATTGGTTATACAAGGAGGGGTATAAATGGATTGGCCCGTCAGGGTGGTAGAGATAGGGAACAAGGATGAGGCTTACAATGAAATGGTGTCGGTAGGTGTTGATCTGGCCGGCATTAGATCCATGGCCGACAAGGCAGTTTTCCGTGTGGTACGTATTACCGGGGCCCTACCCAAGCAGGCTAATATAATCAAGCAGGAAATGTTGGCCAAGGGGGGCGAAGCGGCGGTTTGCAGAGGTGTGGTGGACAACTCCGTCGAAAAAAGTGACGTGTTGCTTTTGGGTACGATGCGGCAGTACAAATACCTGGTAAGCAAGCTAAAAAGACAACCCTTCAGGCTGAAGGGCATTGCCGGGGAAATAGAAAAAGCGCTGGCCAATTACGACCGGGACAGGTACAGGATTTTAACCTGCCGGGATAAGGAGTTGGTTCTGGGTGAGCGTACCTTGGTCATGGGAATTTTGAATGTAACCCCGGACTCTTTTTCCGATGGCGGCGAATTTTATGACAGTGGCCTAGCGGTGGAAAGGGCCAGGCAAATGGTGGAGGACGGTGCCGATATAGTCGATATAGGAGGGGAATCCACCCGTCCCGGTTACCGGGCCATACCTCCGGAAGAGGAGTTGGGGAGGCTGTTGCCGGTATTGAACAGGCTGGTCAATGAACTCCCCGTGCCTATCTCCATAGATACCTACAAGGCCGATGTGGCTCGGGAGGCCTTGGAATTGGGTGTGCAAATAGTAAATGATCAGTGGTCTTTCCGGGCGGATCCCAAAATGGCTAAAACAGTGGCGGAATACGATGTGCCGGTGATCTTCATGCACAACCAGAAGGGCACCGAATATAAAAACCTGATGGGTGACATGACTGAATTTTTCCGCGGTAGTATACAACTAGCGGAAGATGCCGGTGTCAACACGGACGGAATAATCCTTGATCCTGGTTTCGGCTTTGGCAAAACCCCCGAACAAAACTTAATAGCTACTAAACGTATGACGGAGTTAAGGACTCTGGGAAAAAGTATATTATTGGGCCCATCAAGAAAATCAACCATTGGCAAGGTGTTGGGTTTGCCGGTGGATGACAGGATAGAAGGTACGGCCGCCCTTGTTGCCCTGGGTATCGCCTATGGTGCGGATATCGTGCGGGTGCACGATGTTAAAGAAATGGTAAGGGTGGTTCGCATGAGCGATGCCTTGGTCAGGGGCATAGATACAGTTAAGGTGGAGTAGCGGGAAATTTTATGGGGGGATGGATGGAATGACAGTGAAGGATAGGATTTTTATGCAGGGTTTGCAATTCTATGGCCATCATGGGGTATTGCCCGAGGAGCGTGAGTTGGGGCAAAGATTTACGGTGGATCTTGAAATGGCCATAGACTTGGCCGAGGCTGGCAGGACAGATAACCTTGACGACACGGTGAACTATGTCTATATCTATGATCTAGTCAAGGAAATCGTTACGGGAAGGCCCTATAAACTCATTGAGTCCGTGGCTGAAGCTATTGCGGACAGGCTTA
>CAZKPV010000015.1:17528-19550 GCA_964554735.1 uncultured Clostridia bacterium | reverse complement strand
TTTGTGGGCCTTTGATGATCCCCGCTTTTTCAAAACCCTCCCGCACGAGGCCGGGATTTAGCTCCCCGATTGCGGGGAAATATTTTTTCCCTTCCGTATCCACACCCTGCAATTTTACCTGATTTTCAAGGTAGGGCTCCAATTCCTCGACCACTATTACTTTTTCCACCCGCCCGGCAAATCTCTTTACCAAATCTCCGGGGAAGGGATAGGTTATGCCGAGCTTTAAAATGGATGCTTCCGGAAAAACTTCCTTAACATACTGGTAGGATACCCCAGAAGTAATTACCCCTACCTGACGATCCCCCCACTCGATCCTGTTTAGGGGGGATTGTTCCGCATGGGCCAAAAATTTTTCTAACCGTTCCTCCAAGGAGAAACGGCGCCTCCGGCCAAAACCCGGTAACATCACATATTTAGCCGGGTTTTTCTCGTATTTTTTTAACTTGTGATCCTGTCGCTCGCCGAGATCAACGAAGCCCTGGGAATGGGCTACCCTGGTGGTGACCCGCAGCATAACCGGTATGTCGAAGGCCTCACTGAGTTCTAATGCCTGCCCAACCATATCCTTGGCCTCCATGCTGTCGGACGGTTCCAAGATGGGTATTTTTGCCGCAAGCCCGTAGTTACGGTTATCCTGCTCGTTCTGGGAACTGTGCATACCGGGGTCATCCGCAGATACCAATACCAAACCGCCGTTTACACCGGTATAGACTAATGTAAACAGCGGATCCGCGGCAACGTTGACCCCCACGTGTTTCATAGTTACCAAAACGCGGGCACCGGCTATGGAGGCTCCGATGCCGACCTCTAGGGCCACCTTTTCGTTGGGGGCCCATTCGGCATACACCTCCGGGTATTTCGAGAAATCCTCCAGTATTTCCGTGCTAGGTGTTCCGGGGTAGCCGGCGGCAACCGTTACTCCGCTTTCATAGGCACCCCTGGCAACGGCAGCATTGCCTGTCAAAAGTTCAGCCATAATTAACCCTCCGTTTAAAAGCCACAACTACACAAAAATTTATTATATTACAGTATTCTTGCACAAAGGGCGATTCCCTTCAACAATTTTATCTAACCGCTGACCACCTTTGGCCTGCTCATTCTGTGGCGTTTAACGAAGTGGGCCATCCGTTTAAATGCCTCGGTAAGGTTATCAATGGAAGCGGCATAGGAACAGCGTATGAAGCCCTCACCGCTATTGCCGAAGGCATTTCCGGGAACTACAGCTACCTTTTCCTCCTTCAGCAGTTTTTCGGCAAATTCCTCCGAGGACATACCCGTGCTTCTAATATTGGGGAAGGCATAAAAGGCACCGCGGGGTTCAAAACAGGGCAGACCAATTTCTTGGAAGGCCTTGATCACCAGGCGTCTGCGCCGGTCGTATTCCAGAACCATTCTTTTCATGCCGTTTCTGCCATTACGCAAGGCTTCCAGGGCCGCCATCTGGGCCGTTATCGGCGCACACAAAACCGTGTACTGATGAATTTTGGTCATGGCACCGATAAAGTCGGCATTTCCGGCGGCGTAACCAATGCGCCAGCCGGTCATGGCATAGGCTTTGGAAAAGCCCCGCAACAAAATTGTACGCTCCTTCATACCCGGGAGGGAAGTGACACAGGTGTGTTTTCCCGTATAGGTTAATTTATCATAAATCTCATCGGAAATCACCAGAAGGTCATGGGCCCGCACCAGCTCGCTGATCTCTAACAAATCCTTCCGGCTTATAGTAGCACCGGTCGGGTTGTTGGGGTAGCACAAAAGCAACACCTTTGTATTTGGAGTTATGGCTTTTTCAACCTGTCCGGCAGTCAGGCTGAAACCGTTTTCGAAGGAGGTTTTCATCAGGACCGGCTTGCCGCCGGCAATCCTTGTGCAGGGGGCGTAAGCAACATAGGACGGTTCCGGTATTAAAACCTCGTCACCGGGACAAACAAGGGTACGCAATGCAAGGTCTAGGGCTTCGCTGACCCCAACAGTTACCAATATTTCCGAACGGGGGTCATAGTCAACATGGTAGGAGGC
>CAZKPV010000015.1:0-17518 GCA_964554735.1 uncultured Clostridia bacterium | reverse complement strand
GGCCGATATGTCCCGGCAAATTTCCTCCCTTAACTCAAAGCTACCCTGGTTAGGTGTGTACATGGTAAAACCCTTTTCCAAGGCATAGACACATGATTCCCTAATATGCCAAGGCGTAACAAAATCCGGCTCCCCCACCCCTAGGGAGATAACGCCCTTCATCTCGGCCGCTATATCGAAAAACTTTCTTATCCCGGAAGGGGGTATATTACGCACTACCGGGTTTATTCTTTTAATCATGGAGTTACCACCAACCTCCTGTCTTTTTCTCCGTCCTCCAGTATTATCCCATCGCGTTTATAGGTTTTTAATACGAAATGGGTATGGGTGCTCAATACTGTGTCTAGGGTCGACAGTTTCATGGCCACAAACAGGGCCACATCCTTCATGGACTTCCCCTCCACCAAAACAGCAAGGTCATAACCGCCCGACACAAGGTGGACCGAAGTAACCTCCGGGAAGCGGTAGATACGCTCGGCAATGGCATCAAAGCCCACGTCCCTTTGGGGGGCAACCTTAACCTCAATGACCGCTGAAACCTTTTCCACACCGACTTTTTCCCAGTTTATCAGTGTGTGATAGCTGATAATCGTTTTGTCCTCTTCCATTTCTTTGATGCGCTGGCATACGTCTTCCACATCAATATCTAGCATAGTCGCTATCTGGCTCGGTGTCAGTCTGCTGTTGTACTCAAGCAATTCTAAAATTTCCTTCACTTTTAACAACCTCCTGCTTTGGTAAAGCTAGCCTAGCTGTAAGGCTTGACCTTAAATAAAAAAATCCCGCCCCTTGTAAGGGACGAGAACTGTCTTCTCGCGGTACCACCCAAGTTAGCCGCGTTAAAATTAACGCGACTCTCTCAAATCCTGATAACGGTGTAAACCGACAAGGCATACTCCCCTCGGCCCATGCACCGACTGATGGTACGAGGATTTCAACCTGTTGCTCCAGGGCGGCCCGAACGCTTGCGTTTACCGGGTTTTCACCGGACCCCCGGCTCTCTGAAAACTGCCACGTTCTTTTTCCCTGTCATAGCATTTGATGATAAAATTAGTACTATTCTAGCACGGGCTTGGAACAGTGTCAATAGGGAAGTGCTATCAGTTTTTATGCACGACCCCGCGCTCCCCCTAGATGGTTTGGATCCCCTCCGGCCCCTCGATTACTCTAAGGATTTTTACCTCATCGCCGTTGTCTGCGTCAATATATATGAGGAATACTTGATCTCCCTTGGATACCCTAAATTCATAGGCTAGGATTTCCTCCATTGTATCTGAGCTGGTTATAACCAGCCTTTCCCTTTCTATATTTGCTCCTTCGCATAACTTTTCCCGTGCCTCCCCGGGGCCGATTCTCGGCTTGGGGAGATCCCTTTTATGGTTCATCATAATATATTCACTGGCCTCGAAAGCCGTTACGCTACCGTTATCCAAGGCAACCGTCACTTTTACCGGCTCGGAATATATGAATATATTTTCCCGTAAGGGTACAAATATATGGGTTATGAGATTTCCTGCCACCTGATGCCCCACGGCCTCCATCTTGGCGAAATTACGCTCGGCCAGGAATTTGCCTGCCTTTTCTCTTGTGTTCCCGAGGGTCCATTTTGGGTCCGCGTTCCCCGTGGGCGTGTGGGTCGTGATCATCCAAAGCGGATGGCCCCCCTTTTTGCTAACGGCAACGATTGCGCCCGGCTGTTTGTCCTTTCCCTTCTTTCCCTTGCCCGCCGTTATCTCCACGCCATAGGCCGGAATACGCCCCTTTATGTTGTTGATCGATTCAACCCTGTAGTCTGCCCCCTTTTGCTTTTCTATGAAGGCAAGGGCTTTTTCCCGTGCTTGTTCCGGTTCAATATTGTCGCCGACCAGGTTCACCGGCTGCCTGTTTTCTACATGGTCCGAAAAGGGACCATCATAAATTAATGTGGGATAATCACTCATGACC
The DNA here is from genome assembly GCA_964554735.1 of uncultured Clostridia bacterium. Classification (GTDB taxonomy): domain Bacteria; phylum Bacillota; class Desulfotomaculia; order Desulfotomaculales; family CAZKPV01; genus CAZKPV01. Next base: position 15,574 of record CAZKPV010000015.1, on the reverse strand, counting down.
TTGTTGACTTCATCGAAGCCATTTTCGGAAACCGAGCCCGGCGGTTTTTGACGTTTGAAACCTTCCCTGCTTTCCTGGACCAACTCCGCCAGGTGAATATTTCCGTCCGAAATCTTGCTTTCAATGGTCTGCAATTCGCTATTTAAATCCCGGGCTTGCAACTGTAGGTTTGCCAATGTTTCCCTGTCCTCATCGGTAATCTTTCTGTCATCCTTCCTGAAAGCCATGACCGCGGCATAATCGCCTGTTTGGGTTAAAAATTTGGCTGTTCTGGCCACAATTACATCCTGAACCGGCAAATTAGTCAAATTGCCTTGGGATGCCCTGGCCTCCATGGCTATCTGGGACAGGAGCTGTGAGTCTAAATTACCGTTGGCAACGGCCGTTTTGGAAAGCAGAACCTCAATATTTTGTACACCCCCTGCCAGGTCGGTGAAGGAACGCTGATACTGGGCAAGCAAATGATTCTCCAACAACTGCCGCTCCATTGCCTGCCCCCGGCCCCAGGCCCCAAGAAGCACCAATACCATTACCGCCAATACTGCCAACCACAAATTTTTTCTCAAGATAAAGGCCCCCTTTACAGCGCGAATACATGCCGCCCAATTTGTGTGATTATCTTTCTCGACCAAATCCAAGCCGCCACTTTTTTTGAGGGATTCCAAAAATAAAGGGCGCCGCTCGTCGGGTCCCACCCACTGAAAGCATATTCGGCCGCGAGCATGGATTCCGTTGTTAAATTGCGCCATATTTGGCCATTGCTAACGGATTCGAAGGCTAGTGGTTGGTAAACAACCCCTCCCAGTGTATTGGGAAAACTAGGGTTTTTGACCCTGTTCAAAATTACTGCCCCTACCGCAACTTTACCGGAAAGGGGTTCATCGGCGGCTTCCCCTTCTATCACCCTGGCCAGTAAGTCAACACCGCCCCTACCACTGACCGCACCGCCAGCGGCGACTGCGAGGGAGCTATCGGGATCACAGCAGTCACCCCAACCCTGCAAGAGATAAAAAGACCCCAGGACAAGCAAAGCTAAAAGCACAACCGCCACCTTCATGCTTTTTTCCACCTTATTCACCGTCCATGTTTGAATTTAGTTATTATTTTTTGCTTATTGGCTTCGTAATATGTAAGATAGGGCAAACAAAAAGCGTGGCGGTTGTAACGTTCCTTTTTTACGAACGTCCCCGCCACGCACACCCAGCTCATCACGCCCACCTTGTTTGCAGAGTTTGCCGGGCCAACCGTGTTTGCCACACTTGCAGGCCTGTGCTATGTCGTCCTTCCCTTCCTAAAAGAAGCCGCATTTTTTACCATCCTGGCCGCCCAGCCCGTCATGGAAGAAGCATGGATATGGCTATAGGATGCCATTACATTTCGATAAAGAATCCCGTCATTTTTCCCGTCTATGCCCCAGCCGCGTTTTATTTCACAGGCAAAGCGCACCCGGCTGTGATCAAGGTTGATAATCTGTGAATGGTGGAATTCATGGGCCCTAACCGTGGTACCACATGCTAGATAAGGGTTTTTCTCCTTAACGTGCGTAACTACATAACCGTGGCCACGAGGCTTGTTTACCATTTCCACATCATAGGGGAGGGCCCCTACCATATCATAGCCCTTGCCGTTCCAGTAGAGTTTTTTCCCCAGATACATTAAACCGCCACCCTCTGCATATACGGGTAAGCCCTGTTCAATCCTCTGTCGGAGGGTGCCACGAAATGAATCATTGTTGTCCAGGTCCCGGGCAAACACTTCCGGGAAACCCCCGCCGATGTACAGGGCATCTATAGGCGGCAAATGCCTGTCTTCCAAGGCGTTCAGATAGACAACCTCCGCCCCCAATGCGGCAAGGGCCTCAAGGTTTTCGGGGTAATAAAAACTAAAGGAGCGGTCGCGTATAACCCCTATCCTGATGCCACGGAAGGCCACGGCAGGCTCCCCGCCCGGGCTATGCTCTAGGGCTTTCGCGGTTTTCGCAATATCCAACAGCCTGTCTAAATCAAGGTATTGTTCTATTGCCACACCCATTTCACCTACCGGCCTAAAAAACTTGTCGTCCTCATCAGCGGGGATTAAACCCAAATGCCGGTCCGGTATACTAAAGGTCTCCCCTTTGGGTACGGCCCCGATTACGGGAACATTACAATATTTTTCTATTGAGGCCCGCAACATATTTTCATGTCTTGGGCGGGCAACCTTGTTGAGTATGATCCCGCCTATATGTACATCCTTGTCGAATCCGGCAAAGCCTTTGACAATGGCGGCCACGCTCCTGGTCATGCGGGTGGCATTAACCACCAGGATTACCGGTGATTTGATTACCTTGGCAATTTCAGCAGTGCTACCGCTTCCCACAAGGTCAACACCATCGAATAAGCCCATTGCCCCTTCTACAATAGCTATGTCGGCATCTAGGCTTCCCTTGGCAAATGAGCCCCTGATCACATGGCGTTCCATTAAAAATGTGTCCAGGTTCCTGCACGGCCTGCCCGTTAGTTTGCCCATCCAACTTGGGTCAATAAAATCCGGGCCTTTTTTAAAGGCCTGTACCCTTAATCCCCGGGCAAGCAAGGCTGAAATAAGACCCAGGGTTACTGTGGTTTTGCCGGAACGCCCCTGTGGCGCTCCAATTACTACCCTGGGCACATTGGAGTATTCTTGCATAATAAGTTAGACCGCCTTAAAAAAATTTACCGCTTTTTAATAAAAGCGGTATCATACCTTCATTATTTATAATAATTCTAGTAAAAATTCTATTTTCTCTAAAAATTACACGCAACCGGTTGGCTTCGGTAGGCCTGCAATTTTACAAGCACCTTTTGCCGGGCCGCTTGGGAACAATTCATAGATCTCTTTTAGCTTGAATCCGGTATCTTTGCTCAGCTTCCGAATCATAGGAGCAATGCCAAACTCTTTGTAGTACTGGTTTAAGTAGTTAACTACCTTCCAATGGTCTTCGGTTAATTCGTGAACCTGCTCAGTTTTGGCAATGGCTTTTGCCACTTCTTCATTCCACTTTTCAGGGTCTGTAATGAAACCATCCTCATCAGTTTCAATTTTTTCCCCGTTAACTTCGATAAAAAGATCCATTCCAACTCCTCCTTTATGATGATTTGCTTTTTAATTTAATTCCCGGGCACACCGCTCGACACCCGGAACAAGCATACTTCGGTTTATATTATACCATAATATTTATTTTTATCAATTTTAATTCAGATTCCTAATTATTATTTAAACATCGTGTTCTTCCTGTAGTTCATCATACCTGAATCCCTTTTCACCCGGGAATACCAGTGCGAACCCAACAAAGTCAATAAGTCCATGGGTGTCAACACCCAATTTGTGTTCCTCTACCATAGGATAGAACTGGGCCTTGCAGATAGAACACGGGGCACACAGTATCTTGGCACCGGTGGCCCTGATCAGTTCAGCCTTTTTATTGGAAAACTTGATCCTTGCCTCATACATTTCGGGGTCATCAAATAATACGCCCGAACCTCCGCCGCAGCAAAAAGTCTGCTCCCTGTTGGGGGACATTTCACGGAAATCTGTTGTACAGGCCTTGATGATTACACGCATGTTTTCGCATAAACCTGCGGCCCGCACATAGTTGCATGGGTCATGTAGGGTAACAGGCAAGGTAACCCTACTCGGATCAAGCTCGAGCTGTCCGGTTTTAATGTATGCCGCAGCCTCGTCCAAAATGTGGGTAATGGGAATATTGTAGTGGGTTGAATAATCAGATAGCCGTGGAATATGCCGCTTGGCGGCACGCCAGCCATGACCACATTCTCCCCAAACAATTTTCTTTACGCCAAGCTGAACGGCATGTTCCAACAACCTGGTAACCAGTTCCCTTTGGATCCTGTTCTGGTCGGAAAGGAAACCGAAGTTGCCGGCCTCGGTCATACGTGTTGTCATTGTCCAGTTAGCACCGATATAGTTAAAGAACAGCATTGCACCCTTTAGTGTATCCGGGTTCAACGCAAAGTCTGCCGATGAGGGAATATACAGTATATCGGACTCGGGCTTATCCAAAGGATACTCAACCTCTATACCCCTATCTTCCATCAATTCCTCGGCAAGGAACTTTAAGGTGTCCTCGATTCCCGCCGGTGTAAGTGTCATGTGGTTTCCGGACTTTAATATGGCGAGGTCACTTTCACCATGCAATTTGGGAACCATACCCAACCAGTACAATAACTGCCTCCCTGCCATGGTAACTTCACAAGTATCAATACCAAGGGGGCAGGTATGGCCACAGCGCATACATTCCGTGCAGTGGTAGTAATAAGCATACATCTTTTCTATTGTTTCCAGTGTCATATCCTCAGCACCCACCAGCTTGCCAAAGAGACGCCCCTCGAGTGTAAAATAACGTTTCCACACCTTACGCATCAGGTCAGCCCTACCTACCGGGCTGTCAACTGGGTCTCGAGTGCCGAGATAAACATGGCAGTTTTCCATACAAAGACCACATTTTACACAGGCTTCCATGGCCATTATCAGCGAACGACGCTCTTTTGCCAATATGCCCAGGTACTTAATGGCCTTTTCAACCTTTTCCTCGTCGGGAACCTCTTTCATGCCTAGCTGCACGAGAATCCTATCAGGCGTTTTCACAGGCGCTGCAGGCTTTTCTACCGGTTTTAGTGGTTTGAAAGACATTTTTTTCTACACCTCCTTGTACCTGCAATAATAATCAGCCACCAACTACTAAACGCCGACCGCTGTCCTGCCCGGAATAATCACGGGACAAGGGCTTCTGGGTACCCGGCATCCCAATAGGCCACTCCTTGAAAGGACGGTTGATAATCCAGCGCTCCCACAGCATACCAAAACTATGCATGAGTTTGCTAAACGGGAAAACTATCATAAGGACTTGAACGGCTAAAAAGTGCCAGAAAAAGAAAGCACTTTCCGGTAGCGGTGCCCAATTAAATGTTATGAGACCACCAATGAATAGCCTAGCTTCTTCATAGGTACACTGAACGGCGGGCACTAACCGCATATAGTTACCAATACCAGTAATTGTTATTAGCAAGATGAGATGCAAATAATCGCTTGGTGCCGATATCGCCCTGACATGCGGAAATATTACTCGGCGTATTAATAGATAGATCAATCCGGCGAAAACCACCCAGCCAAAAAACGCACCCAAAAATTCTGAGGCGGCCACACTTTGTTCGGCGGTTACCCCAAGATAGGTAAACTGAGTACCAAGAGTATATATGCCAAGCAAATGCCCACCTGCTATCATTGCAAGAGCAAGGTGCATCGGCCATGCTCCAAACCAAAGCACCCTATCAAATTTAAACACATTCCAAAATGAAACAATCTGCCAACCGATGAATCCAACTGTCCCCGCCCAGGATGTGGGAAATGGGGCAAGTGAAGCATAGTGCCTAAGGTTGGATGCCGTCCACCTCCAAAGGTGGAAAGCACACCCAAGTACAAATATTGTTAGACTAATATATGGCAGAATATATCCTACAAAATACTCCAATTTCTCTTACACCTCCTTGAAGTGAGGATATGAAAGTGAATTTAAAAATAAACCCTTCAACCAGGCCATTATTGCTGTGTTCTATATATTTAATCGGAAAACACGAGGAGCCGGCACATATAAATCAGCTAGTTAGCTTACATCTCTTCAACCATAACGGCATCGTTTTCACAAACTGCAACACATGTTTCACAGCCTAAACAATCTTCGAGATCCCCATCCACAACAGCTTTACCATCTTCGCCCTCGGAAATAATATCTACTGGGCAGTTCTCCCAGCACTCCCCGCAACCTTCGCATTTATCACTGTCTATTGTGACTACAAACATTCGCAAACCCCCTTTGTTTTATATTATTTGAGTAAGGCAACCCAACAAATTAATGTTACATATAATAGCAAATTGGTCTGGCTCAGGGCGTCATTTGCAGGCTGAAATCACCTCCCGGCACCTCGTAATATATACATTAAATGCCCAATAATACGTATTCGTTAAATAAAAGATTATTCCTTCCCGTAAGGCTAACTTTTTAAAAAAAACTAATACTCATTACTATTTACAGGTGTTTAATTAATTTGACACTTGTTTAATACAGTTGATATACTATGAACAAAAATATAAGTCAAATAGAACAGGAGTGAAAATATGCCCATTTATGAGTTTCGCTGTTTGAAATGCGACCATATATTCGACATTTTTATCCAAGACTCCGATGAGAAGATAGAATTAATTTGCCCTGAATGCAAGGGTGAGTCCATTAAACGTATAATCAGCAAGACAAACTACGCCATGGGCCTAAGCCGTGGCGCCAGCAAACCTAAACTTACCACCAAATCCTGCGGCTCCGGAAATGAGTGCATGACCATGGAAATACCGGGATACGGCGACTAAAGACGGCCTATTAGATGTAAATAGATATAGGAAAGGTGCACCAAAATGAGTAAATCCAGCCAACATGGCGAAAAGAAAATCAAGGACAGTTTTGGCCATAAAGTTTTTGTTGTTAAACCATCCTGCCCATTTTGTGGATTGGCCATTAACAGGCCCCGGGAACTGGAAACACACCGTCCGACGGACATGCCCCTTGGCTCTTGTGCCTGCGGTGCCGTATACTCCTTTGACATTTCCGGCCACAATTTGGGGGTAGCGTTTAATGAAGCATTGGTTTTTGCATGTAATATGGATTGGGATCTGGCCTGGGGTCTGTTACCCGATGAGGACTACCTAACAGAGATAACCGAACACTACGACCTGGAAACTCACCTGGTCGTACCTGGCGGCATCATTGATGGCAGACGGGTAAAGGGCGCCCTCTACTTCGTGAGAATGCACGATGATATCCAAGAAGTTACACAAGAAGGGGTAGAAAAGGAGCTGAAAAAGGTCGCGGCAACCGCGCCTGTCCTCTACGATGGAAAACCCTGGCGGGCCTTTGAAGGCACTGCCCCCCTTCAGTTACCAAAAAAAGAAGTGGAAAAAATAATCCGGGAATACGACAATATTGAACTCTTGTTGCAGGCGGCCTTCCACGACAAAAAGATCGTCAGGAAAATGCAAAGATTACTCTACACACCGGATGAGCTCATGAGGCTGAAGACGGCCGAACTGCTGGGAAAGGTGTCGGTTATTGTTGTTCAAAAAAACCCCAACGCTGTAACCCAGGTGCTCAAAGGAATGCTGTCCTCGGTATTTGACAGCGCCTCCTCAAGCTGGGGGGCCATAGATGCCGCCGGTGAAATTATTGCTAACTCTCCGGCAGTTTATGCCGGATATCTTCCCGCCCTATACCGCTTGTTAAGCGATGAGGAGCATCAAGCCAGTACCCTAAGGGCAGTCTGCAATATTGCAAAAGCAAGGCCGGAGCTAATCAACATACCGATATCGCACTTTATACCCTATCTGAACAGCAATAATGCAAACATCAGGGGATATGCGGCCATTCTAGCCGGCACACTCAAGATATCCGAATTAGAGGGTGAACTGAAACGGCTTGAAAGTGATGGCCATGAAATATCTGTATATAAAAACGGTAATTTCGAGCAAACCACTGTAGGCCATCTAGCGGCCGCGAGCTTGGAAAGTATCAACACAAATACCGCCTAACCGAGTTGCTGGATTACCCCAAATCCCCTTCCATTAACTGCTCAATAGGTGTTTTTACTATTTTGGGTATGGAAATTAAATAGGCGGCTAATTCTTCATCAGCTTGCCCTGCTTCTTCCAAAAGCATACACGACAGCTTATAGAGCTTCTTGTAGGCATTATCAAGATTAAAAGCAGGGTAATTTTTATCCTTGTCAAACTCTGCCTTCCAGCAAACCCGCGCCCTGCCGTTGATTACCGTGGGCACTCCATAGGCCCGGCAGGTAACCGGCCGATATGGGTGAAGGAGGCATTCCTTGTCATCGTTTAATAGGGGGCATCTGATCCTTTCCTGACCCAACATCTTGCTTTTAACAGTGGGCTTTGCGTCCAGCATCTGCAATTTGCTTTCTATCCTCGCCAGATCTTTTTCCGCCCGGTCCGCCCTTTGTATTATTTCCTCCTGCAACTTCCCGTCCAGCTGATCAAAGTGTTGTTTAAGGTATATGGCCTCCACCAAAAAAAGACCGAAAATTGCATGGCAGCAATCATCGCAATGCATCTCACATTTAACGCAGGAACTGTATTCCTCCTTGATCTTTTGGAAACTCATATCCGCACTTTTTAACAGCGTCTTATACTCTGTAAACAATTTTCCATAAAGCATTTTAACGATATTTCTCCAATCTTTTTAAGAATTCGGGATGAACATCGAAACCCAATTCCACGGCCTTGTCCAAGTGTTTGATGGCTTTTTGGTAATCTTCTTTGGCGTAATAGGCGGATGCCAAATTATTGTGCCCCAGGGCAAATGTGGGGGCAAATCCAACCAATTCTTCCCCTGTTTCGATTGCCTTGTCTATGTCACCGAATTGCAAGTAGGCATTCACCAGATTGCTCCAGGCCTGTGCAATTTTGGGGTTCAATTCAATGGCCTTTTTGAGGGCATCAATGGCCTTCTCCGCTTCGGCCATTTGTAAATAGGCAAAACCCATATTGGCATAACCGCGGGCATATCTTGGTTCGATTTCTATGGCTTTTTTGTTGGCATCAGCCACCCTTTCCAGGTCACCCTGTTCAAAAGCGATATATCCGAGGTTCACATAGGCTTCAAACATACGCCCGCTGTTTTCAATGGCATCCTCAAAACACTCAATCGCCTCATTATATTTTCCTTCCCTCATCAGCGCAACACCTAAATTATAATGGGCACTGGCACACTCCGGATTTTCTTTTAGCATTTCTTTCTGTTGCTTATGCCATTCACCAAAGTCCTGAGGTGTTTTCATTGTATTCCCCTTTCTTTACCAAAATTGCTTTTTAACACAGAGAGAGGTCACGGCCACAGCAGGCGGTAACCTCTCCCCTACATATTATTTACTTACTCGTCGCTTGTTACTCCTCTTCCTTTCAGGCCATACATAGTTGTACTACCGGTAGAGAAATATATAAACTTACCATCATTAATCAACTCGGTAGCCGCCTTTTTAACAGCCCGTGACTTAACATCCGGTAGGGTCTTCTTGACTGCCTTTGTCAAGTCGCTGAAGTAAAATTTGGTTCTTTTGCTTTTTTCAGCAAATTCAACAAGTGCCTTTTTAATTTCCTCCATAAATAATCGCTCTCCTTAATTCAGGTGACTTACTCGTCAATACCCCCTGCTGCCTTGGAAACATCCCAGGCTGCCTTGGTATACTTGAACTGAGTGCTCGTCCTCCAGGTGTCATAGGCTAGGCGATAATCGTCAATGAGGTGCTCCGTAAACGGTATCCCGGTCTTTTCGAAGAATTTCTCCCAACCGATTCTTTCAGCCCAATCCCCGAGGCGTTCGTATTTTCTGGCATCGGCGGCGTAAGCTTCAATCATCTTTTTAACTACTTCCACGGTTTCCGGGAAGCGCGGGAAGTTGTTCGGTAGCCACGGAACAACAACCTTGGAAAACTTGGGTTCGCTGATTCTGTTGGACAGTTTTCCACCTGCTAGCACACATACGCCGTCCCCTTCCTTACTGGATAGGGGGAGTGCCTGACACATAGTGTAGCAGTTTCCGCAGAACATACAACGTTCTTCCCTGATTTTAACTGTTCTTCTGCCACTTTCGGTTTTACCCGGTGAAATAGCCCCTGTAGGACAGGCGGCGATAACCAGTGGCAACTCACAGACCTGATCTAAAACATCATGGTCAATAATGGGTGGCTTTCTGTGATAGCCCAGAAGCGCAATGTCTGAACAGTGCACAGCACCACACATGTTCAAGCAGCAAGCCATGGATACCCTGAGCCGTGCCGGCAGTTTCATGCTGGTAAAGTAGTCAAAGAGTTCATCCATAACTGCCTTAACCATTGAAGAAGCATCGGTAGCCGGTGTATGGCAGTGGATGTATCCCTGGGTATGAACGATATTGGTAATACCTGCCCCTGTACCCCCAATGGGATACTTATAGCTCCCCGATACGAACTTCCTGCTCATGAGGTCTTTTTTAAGGGCTTCTACTTTTTCCAGGCTGTCTACTATGAATTCAATATTGTTACGGGTAGTGAACCGTACAATACCATCGCTGTGCTTGTCAGCAATTTCGCACAGTTCGCGTACGTTTTGTGATGTCATGAGGCGGATTCCGCCACATCTGATTGTAAATGCTTTATCTCCTGTTTCAGAGACGTGTACCATTATGCCGGGCTCAAGAATATCGTGATAGGCCCATTTCCCATAGTTATTCTTGATAATCTCTGGGAAGTATTGCCAAAAGTGCCTCGGCCCAAGATCTGTCTCTCTATTTTCCAAAGGCTTCTCAGGATTATAGATCCCTAGCCTCTCTGTAGATAATGCCATTTCATAAAACCTCCTTTATCTCCTGTGTCTCTTACGGTAATCAGCGATATCTCTCTTGAAGCCACCGGGTACGTCTTCTTCTTTCCAGAAGATGTACGGGTTTGCACGCGGTGTTTTCACCATTTGAGGTGCAGGCGGCAAGTCACAAACTTCTAGGAATTTAGGCAGACCATAACGTTGGATGAGTTCCCCGAGACGCTCTCTGTTCTTGCCTTCTTCCATCCACCAATCCCAGACTTTTTCGATGAATTCTTTAATATTGTCATAGGGTGGCTCCGCCTTCATGAAGGGAACTACCATAACAGACATCTGGGCACCTTCCAAGATAGGTGCTTTTGCTCCGGCAAGAATAGTAACACCGGTGTCTGTACCGGGGCGTAGGGCCCTGGGCATTACACTAATACAGTGCATGCATCTGTTACAGTTTTCATTGTCTATTACTAGCTTGCCATCCTCCATGCACATACACTCTGTTGGACACAGGTCGATAACTTCTTTTTGGATGTCAAACTTACCCCAGTCCCTTCCCTTAAATCCACCTGCGTTTGGCTCATACTCTCCTGCTATATAAGCCTGAACGGCATCCTGGTCGATTCTGATATCATCGCGCCAGGTTCCGATGAAAGAAAGGTCTGCACGAGCAATAGAAGCAACACAGCCGTTGGGGCAACCGTCAATCTTAAACTTGAACTTGTACGGGAATGCCGGGCGGTGAAGCTCATCCTGGTAATACTGGGTTAGTTCATAACACAAGGCCTGGGTGTCAATAAGACCCCACTCACAACGTGCCTTCCCGATACAACAGGAAGGAGTACGTAGGTTGGAACCTGAACCCCCAAGGTCTTGCTGTAGTTTCATGGTCATTTCGGAAAAGATCGGCTCGAGTTGTTCGGTGGTGGTTCCCAAGAAAATAATATCCCCGGTGGAACCGTGTAAGTTAAAGAGACCGCTTCCGCGGTATCCCCACAGATCACACAGAGATCTCAAAAAGTCCGTATTGTAAAACTTACTTGCGGTTTGGTTAACACGCAAGGTATGGAAATGGGCTACGCTGGGGAACTTCTCAGGAACGTCCGAATATCTGCCAATAACCCCTCCGCCGTAACCTAAAACTCCAACAATACCTCCGTGCTTCCAGTGGGTCTCACCGTGTTCAAATGATAGTTCCAATTGGCCAAGCAGATCATCTACCACGTCTTTGTCAATTAATAGCCTGTCATCAGAAAGCTTCTTTCTATGAAGCGCTTCCTGTTTGCAATCTGCTACAAAGCTAGGCCAAGGACCTTTCTCAAGATCATCTAGCATAGGTATGTCATGCTTGAGCTTAAACTCTTTGAGCTCTTCTTCTGTATAATTATTTAACTCCTCATCGGTATAAATCCGTAACTCGTCATACTTCAATTCTTTCTGCGGCCTTATAGGCTTGAATTCCACTTCCAAAACCCCCTTTAAATGTCTCGTCGTGCAAAGACAAATACTAATGATTAATTAGTTAGTCAAAACTAAGACAGGCTTTCATTCCACCTCCTCCTAGTATAATCATGAAGTCGCATTTTGCCTCATAACCCCCCATAATTTGGTAAGGAGCCTACAATAATGTCGGCAAAATGAGCAGTAAGTAGCCCTTGTAACGCTATTAAACATTCGTCCATTATGACTATTCGTGAAACTTTAATTTATTCCTGCAAATAAAGGACAACTTTTTATAGAAATTTAATAAAAACTTAAAACAATTACCCGCCCCGATTAAGCTCCGCACCCAGGAGGCTGAGTTTCTCAACCAGAAACTGGTAACCGCGATCCACATAGCCGGGATTGCTAATAACCGTTTCTCCCTCGGCCATTAAACCGGCAATTATAAGGGCCGCCCCGGCCCTGAGATCAGTGGCCCGGACACTTGTGCCCTGAAGTTTGGAAACGCCTTCAATTACTGCGGTCCGGCCCTCGACCTTGATGTGGGCACCCATTCGTTTTAACTCCGCCGCAACCTGAAATCTATTTTCGAATATATTTTCGACAATAATACTTGTGCCGCTAACAACGGATAGCATTGACATCATTTGGGATTGCATGTCGGTTGGAAAACCGGGGTATGGCATGGTTTTAATATCTATGGCATTTTGCTCCCGCCGTCCATCAATCCTAATGGTGCCATTGATCTCCTCGACCTGGACGTTTGCCTCCGTGAGCTTGGCGCTCAAGGGCTCCAAATGGCGGGAAATAACATTTTCAAGCACGACATCGCTGCGGGTTGCCGCAGCGGCCACCATAAATGTACCTGCTTCTATTCTATCGGGGATGACGGCGTAATTGACGCCGCCGGGCAGCTCATCCACCCCTTCAATTTTTATTATGTCCGTCCCGGCCCCTCTAACCTTGGCCCCCATTGAATTCAAAAAGTTAGCCAGGTCTACGATTTCCGGTTCCTTGGCCACGTTCTCGATAACTGTCTGTCCTTTTGCCAGGCAGGCGGCCATCATAATATTTTCGGTAGCACCCACACTGGGAAAATCAAGGTATACGCGTGCACCGATTAATTTCCCGGAATGGCCGTCAACAAAACCCTGCTTTACATTAATATGTGCCCCTAAACTGCCCATTCCCTTGAAATGAAGATCCATCGGGCGCACGCCAATATTGCAACCACCGGGAAGGGCCACCCGCACCTTACCGTATCTTGCAAGAAGCGGGCCTATCAATAAATTAGAGGCTCGCAACTGTTTGACCAATTCGTATGGGGCCTCACTGGTCAATTCGCCGGGGGCCAGAATCTCTAGCGTCCCTTCCTCCGGCCAACTAACTTTGGCGCCCAAATTCTTTATTATCTCTATTACTACCTGTATGTCCTTTATGCGTGGGATATTCTCAAGCACAACCTTATCCTGGGCCAACATACATGCGCAAATAAGGGCTAGGGCCGCATTTTTCGCACCGCTGATTCTAACGCGGCCACGGAGCTGTTTCCCCCCAACAACTGTTATCTTGTCCATCTTTTGCCCCCTTGGTCAATAATCGCTATGGGCGGTAACAGGCAGTATTTACCTACCGCCGGCTATCTCTCCCTGCCACTCCTCTATTGTCTGTCTAGCTTTGGCGGCATCCGAACCTTCACCGACTTTTTTGATAAAACTTTCTAACCGCTCTACACCGCCCTCGTAATCCTCAAACCCCAATGCCAGGGTGTAGGCATCCCACCAATATGCGTCGGGGTAGTCGGGATTTTGTTCAATAATGGTTGAAAAATGCTCGTTCGCCTTCTCAAAGTTGTTTGTATAGTAGTACACTATACCCGCATTTAAACGCGCCCCGTAATTTTCGGGCTCTATTCCTAAGATAACCTCATATGTTTCCGCGGCCTCATCTAACTGCTGATTACTTGCATACGCTACTGCAAGCTCAAGCATGGATCCTGTATCCGTTGGGTTGTTTTCTACCTGCGATTCAAGCAAACCTATTCTTTCCTCTATTTCCAACTCAACAACCTGAGGGTCGTCGGCTGTTTTACTCTTAAACATCTCTGCATCCAACCCACCGAGTACCCAGGCAATGGATGTGCCCACCAAACCTATAGATATAAAAACAGTAATTACAATAAATATAATCTTCCGTAGCTGGTCTTTCTTCCTTTTGGGCATAGTTCTTTTAGCCATACTTTTGCTCCTTCCAACATAGTCACTTTTTCAATTATACCATCCATGCCTCGAAAATAAAACACTATTTAATGGTAACAACACAGAGGGACGTTCCCTTCTGTGTTGTTTTCGTGCTAATTTAAGTAGCCCATGGGGTTTTTATGTGAACCATTGACCCTGACTTCAAAGTGAAGATGTGAACCGGATGCATTCCCGGTAACCCCCATTTTGCCGACAAGCTGCCCACATGTAACCGCCTGTCCGTACTGTACGGAAGCGGAATCTAAATGCGCATACCTGGTCATCAGTCCGTTGCCATGGTCAATGTCTACCGTGATCCCATAGTTGTAGTACCAGCCGGACCTGACCACCGTACCCGCGGCCGCGGCTGCAATAGGGGTTCCGCGGCTGTTGCAGATGTCTATGCCGGAATGCATACGTCCGCTCCTCATGCCATAGTAAGAGCTAACCTGACCGGAAACAGGCCAAATCAACCTTCCCGAACCACTTCCCCTGGAAGCCAGAATTACCTTGGCACCCACGGCAACCACCTGCTGCTCCGGTTCCTTTACTACCTCTTCCTTCAAGGTGGTGCGTTCCACCTCAACGCCATTCCTTTCCGTTATTTGATATAGTACTTTTTTTAAGCCGGGTTTGCCCTGTTCGATAATTTTATTTAAACCCACATAAACATCATAATCATTTTGTTTGACCACCGGTGGAGCTATTGTTTCTTCCACCTCGTCTTTGTAGGTTGCAACCACCCGGATTAAAGGTGCCGTTTTAGTTAATGATATCTCCTGGTCAATTTGCATTGTATCCGGGTTTAGGTCCGCATTTGCTTCCTGTAGCTCCTCGACACTGATGCCGTTTGCCACCGCAATGTCCCATAGGGTGTCACCGTCTTTTACCGTATATGTATGGATCTCTTTTACCCCTTTGTCCACCATCAGCAGGGCTGTTTCCAAATCAACCAACTCATCAGGGGACACGCATTGTTGCACTATCTCTATATCATCAAGTATCTGAACGTCACATTTATCGCCCTTACTGTAAAATCTCTTGGTAAGGTCAAGTAAATTTTCGCCTTCATCGACATCCTTCAAAGCAAACTTCTTTTCCCCGTTAACAAAGACAGCTGCTCCGTCATATGTATACCTCAGGCAGTTCCTTAGCCTGTCAGTCAACTGTTCCGCGTTTAACGGCTTCGTACGGATTTTTGCGTCTTCTAATTCAACCTTGCCATCGATGGCAAGGGCAAGTGACAGTTCGGCACTCTTCTGGGCTGTCAACTCCTCAAGTACCTCCCGTGCAAGCCCAAAACTTTCGGCCACCGCAACCGTCTCCCCATCTATTATTACGGCACAGGCTTTCTTTGAATACGAAAAATATGTAGCTGTTATTATCACCGCAATTACCACTGTAAAGCCAACCGTTAAGCGAATATTTCCCCTGATCATCTTTAAAATCTTGCTGCTGAATTCTTTGGCGGACGGAGGCAAGTGCAAACTGATCACTCC
>CAZKPV010000014.1:10553-20273 GCA_964554735.1 uncultured Clostridia bacterium | reverse complement strand
ACTTTCAATGGGGCCGATTTCAAACCCATATTTCTCGTTCACCTTTTGCCAAGATGTAAAGAAGTCCCCGCCCTGTTTGTATATTTGGTAGTCATCCTCATCTAACTCCCCGCTCGGAATCAAAGTGTAGCCCTGTGAATGCACATCATTGACCTTATCTACCAAATTGTAGGCAATCCAATCCAATTCATCCATATATCCCCGGATTTTAATGTCCGCTTCCATAACGCCGGCAATAGCACCAGAATTTAAGTTTAGTTTGTATTCGATTTCTTCCCCATTTTTGCCGATATCTTTAATGGTCAAAAATTTCCCGGTGTCACCACGGGTTAAATTTTCAACACAATCATCGACCATCTCATTGTATCTTCCGACAACGCCGCCGCTGTCATTTATATCGTGTTCACCCGCAGTGTAGTCGATAGTCTTGGTAACGTTGCCCTTCACCATATACAGGTAGACCCCATCGGTCCTTTGTACTAAATCCTCATTGTCCCCTATTTCAACATCATGAATCCGCATTAAAATGTCAGTTGTCCCATCGGCATTGGTTTCGAACATAATCCCGGCTATACCGGAGAGCTGATCCACTAACATATCTCGTTTGTCCATAAGATCATTGGGCAAACCGCCGCTGTTAACCAGTTTGGCTATTTCGTTGTTGTAGTAGGCAATATCCTCAATTAGTCGGTTTGCGTTGTCTATGAGGCCCGAATCCTTCTTGAACAGTCTGTCACAGGCCTCGTCCACCGCCCATTCCAACTGTTGATTGGTCAATTCAAAACGGTCTGCCAATGTCCTGGCAATTTCCCGTACAGCGGCCCGGGCACCATGGTCGGTCGGGTTTTGATTTAGATCCTGCCAAACATTAAAAAACTGGTTTAACGCCTCGTCCAGGCTGAACTCCTTTGGCTCGGCAAAGGCTAGCTCCGCCCGTTCCAACAAGGATGTATGTATGTCCCAATATCGGCATTCCCCGTTATTGATGGTGGATTGCCGATCTAGGTAGGTGTCTCGAATTCGTTCGATGGTCTCTACAATCACGCCTGTACCCAACATTCCGGCGCTGACCGCGAAGTTAAGGGAAGGCTGTTGGAATGTAAATGATGTCTTCATCACTGCTCGCTGTCTGCTGTATCCTTCTGAAGTCGCGTTAGCTATATTGTGGGCTGTTACATCCAGGGCACGCTGGGCGGCGAAGATCCCTGAACGGGCTGTGTAGATGCTGTTGAAGTTTGCCAAGTTAAATACCACCTTTCGGGTAGCTGTGTGGGAAAGCCCTTTGGCGCCATGTGCCGGCCATGTGCTGGCCTTGCGCCGGCCGTTTGCTGGCCTTGCGCCGGCCTTGCGCTGGCCTTGTTGTGCTAGCTGTGTGCCAGCCTTGTGCCGGCTTTGCGCCGGCTTTGCGCCGGCCTTGCGCTTGTTAAACCGGTGCCCTACGTGGCCCCCTGGGTGAACGATGCAGCGGCCTAGCACTAGCCTTTCATGTTGAGTAGTGACTGGCTTTCGGCGGACATTTTTCCCTCTTTTGTATATGACTCCCCTTGTTTTTGCTGTATGGTGTTTAATACCCTGCTATATAAGCCTATGGCCTGGTCGGCGAAAAGCCTGTTGGCCTCAATATTACCTTTCAGGTCTTGCATCATTTTCGCTAGTAGATTAGCGGTTTCACTAAGCCTTGCTTTTGTTTCCCGATCTGAATTAGCGAACACGGCGCCTGTCGTATGGTCGGGAATGGATTTTAAAATTGTATCCATGTCGGTTCCGGGGGGTAAGCCTAAAGATTTCTCAAGCCTCTCCCTTGTATCTAGGTGCCTTTCCCCTACATCGCCCAGGCGTTCGGCCCAGTAGATCTGTTCCTTTATGGCTTCCTTTATCTCATCCAGGTTGTTGTCGCACATAGCCTGGGTTTGTTTTTCCGTGTAATCGATCAGTTTGCCGATAATCTCCCTTTGTTCGTCAAGAATTTCATACAAACTTCGCAAAATTACGTTCAATGTTTCACTACCCAAAACTGACCCTCCTAACCGGGCGGGGTTTTAGATTTCATGGGATCTTAGTCTTCCCCGTGCTTGTGCTCCGCGATTATTCCCTCGGCAATTTTAACAGTATCGGGATGGTAAGTGCCATCACGTATTTTTTCCTTTAGGTTGTTGACCAGATCCTCCCGCACCTCGGGCAGATTGCGCAATTCGGTCATTATTGCCTGCAGTTCCCGGGCCTTTGGGGAAATCACGGCACTGTCGCGCCGGTCCGCCTTGCCTGTTTTTTCTCCCGGGCTTCGGCGTATCTGATTATTCTTAACCTGCGCAGTATATGCTTTTAGCAACCTAATCCCACTGTTTTTTTGAAATTTTCACCTTAGAAACTCCCCTTGTTTCTTTTCTGCAGCATGCTCTAACTGTAATTATATCACCTGCTACTAAACATTCGGCACTTTTGGACAAAACTTTAGGGAAAAGTTGATTTTTTTTACGGTGAGAGCACAGCGCTGTAACTGGGAGTTTTTTTCGGCGTATCGGTAGGGCAACACAAAGCGGATTTTGGGTAAATTGCCAAGTGCTGTGCAGATTTTCAACTAATGTGTGGATTGCGAAAAATATATGGTAATCTTCCCCAGAGAATCCACACATTAATCAACTTTTTGCTCATTTTCTGCCATTACGTTACACCTATGCCAGGAAAAACCACACATTAATCGATTATTTGCACATCGACCTGTGAAAGCCGCGCCCGTTAGGCTGTGCCGGCCAATCCGTGCTTGCGAAAGCCGCATTTGTCAAAGCCGCGCCCGTTAGGCTGTGCCGGCCAATCCGTGCTTGCGAAAGCCGCATTTGTGAAAGCCGCACCCTTTAGGCTGTGCCGGCCCAGTTTCACCCAGCGTTCAGATGTTCAGGAAAACATCCTGATCAACTCGGGAGCAATGCGGTCTAAAGGCAACATTTTGTTTACTGCCCGAGCATCGTGGGCCGCCTTGGGCATTCCGTAAACCACACAGGTGCTTTCATGTTCCGCTATGGTAACGCCGCCTTGATTTTTTATTTCCATCATTCCCCTGGCCCCGTCCCTCCCCATACCTGTCAGCAGCACCCCGGTAGCCTTGTTACCATACACCTTTGCCGCTGACCTCATAACTTTGTCAACGGAAGGGCTGAAACCGCCGGGCGGTGCTGGGGTTTTTTTAAGATCGGCGTATATTCGGGGGGCTCGCCGCTTAAATGTGAAGGAAAAACCGGCCGGTGCCACCAACACGCGGCCAGGCCTCACCTCATCGCCTTGTTCCGCGTGTTTGACTTCAATGGGACTTTTGAGTGCTAAATGTTCCGCCAGTGAAGCACTGAAACCAACCGGTATATGTTGCACCACTACCACCGGAACTGGTAAGTCGGTGGGAAGCGCCGGGATAATTTTGTGCAAGGCGGCGGGGCCACCGGTAGAGCAACCGATGACAACAATGTGGTCCGCCATAGGTGCCTTAGTAGCGATGCGTTCGCGGGCGGCGGGGCCGGTACCGGTTGGGCGGGTCGTTGTGCGCGCCGCTACACCCGCACCCGCGCCTGTACCCGCATCATACCCCGCACCCGCCAACGCACCCCCACGTGCGCCGCCCGGGCGCCTGTCCGCGCCGGCGCCGTCCGACTGCGCAAAAGGAACGTCCCTCTGTGTTCCACGTGTGCCACCCGGGCGCCTGTCCGCGCCTGTACCCGCATCATACCCCGCACCCGCCAACGCACCCCCACGTGCGCCGCCCGGGCGCCTGTCCGCGCCGGCGCCGTCCGACTGCACAAAAGGAACGTCCCCCTGTGTTCGCGCCGCGCCACCCGCACGCCCGCCCGCGCTATCCGTGTGCACAAAAGGAACGTCCCTCTGTGTTCCCGCGTCCCCCTGTGTTCCGCTCTGTGTTTCGTCCCTCTGTGTTCCCGCGTCCCTTTGTGTTGCTTGCGCGCCACCAAGGCGCCCACCCGGGCCCGCTAAGTGGTGCGCACCGGCGGCAATTTTTATCTTTGCCTTGAGGCTGGCAATCATCGCAGCGTATTCGCCCGCCAGTTCCGGCTTGGCAACAAAATCTACCGCACCGATGGCCAGTGCCTCCATGGTCGCATCGGCACCCCAGGTTGTATGCGCGCTTAACATAACAACCGGCACCGGATTTTCCGCCATTATTCGCCGCAAGGTTTCCAAACCGCTGATGCCCGGCATTTCCACATCTAGCGTCACGACATCCGGTTTTAGCCTCTTTATCTTATCCAAGGCTTCGTGCCCGTCCGTCGCCTCCCCTATTACCTGCAACTGGCGGTCCGCACTGAGAGACCGTTTCAAAACCCGGCGAATAAAGTTTGAGTCATCCACAATGATGATTTTTATCTGCTTCATGCTTAATTCGTCCCTATCTCTTTTATTAAACCCCTGACATCAACTATCAAGGCCACCTTCCCGTCGCCCAAAATAGTGGCACCGGACAATAATTCAACTTGTTTAATGTATTTCCCCAAGGATTTAATGACTATCTCCTGCTCACCAAGGAGACTGTCCACAATTACCCCGATTTGCTTCCCGCCCGCACCCAGTATCACCACTAGGTGGGTGTCTTCATCTTTGGCCTGTTCGTCAAAGACATCGGCCAACCAAACAACGGGCATGACCTGACCTCGTACAATAATCACATCGCTGTGTCTAACCTTCTCGATATCCGTGCTTTTAACCTTGATGGTCTCGTAGACGTTGGCCAGGGGAAAAGCATAAACCCTCTCGTTTACCTCGATCATGAGGGCCCGTATAATGACAAGTGTCAGAGGCAACTTAATTGTAATGGTCGTACCCTGTCCCGGAGTGGTTTCCAATTCTATGGTTCCATTAATCTGCTCAATCTGGGTACGCACAATGTCCATTCCCACACCACGGCCGGAGAGGTCGCTCACCTCGCCCACGGATGAAAAACCCGGTAGGAAAATCAGATCCAAACACTCCTGCTCGTTTAGCTGGCTGGCGGCCTTTTCATCAATCAGCCCTTTTCCAACCGCAACCTGGCGTATGCGGCCGGGGTCCATACCCTGACCGTCATCCTGGACGACTATCATAATATGGCTTTCCTGGTAGGAAGCCGCTAGGCGGAGCAGGCCCTCGCTGTCCTTGCCCTGTTCCTTCCTGACTTCCGGACTCTCTATACCGTGATCAACGGAGTTGCGGATCAGGTGGATCAGCGGGTCGGTAATAATCTCAATCACATTGCGGTCCAGTTCTGTTTCCTTGCCCTCTAGTACAAAGTTTATTTCCTTGCCAAGTTTTTGGGCCAGGTCTCTTACCATCCGGGGAAAACGGTTAAATAACTGGGCCACCGGCAACATACGTGCCTTCATGATCTCTTCCTGTAAATCCCCGCTAATTTGACCTAAATGGGTGGATATTTCCTTGATACTGTCCACCAGTTCATCGCTACCCAACCGTTCGGTGGCGATATTTACAAACCTGTCCAATCTGGTGCGGTCGATGACCAGTTCCCCGACAAGATTAAGCAATATATCCAGCTTCCGCACGTCCACGCGTACGGTGTGGTTGGCACTTTGGGCACTGAGCTTTTTCGCCCTTTTGGCCACCCCCTTGGCGGCAGGACCACCTTTGGAAGATGTGCCCGCCCCCGTCGCGGCCGCAACCTTGCCGGTTGTGCTGCCGGCGCCGGTTGTGCCCCTATCATCGCTTGTGTCACCGTTGTCGCCTGTGTCACCGTTGTCGCTGAACGTCAACTCGCCGTTTCCCAATCTGAGTTTTTTAATAGTCACCTTGGCAATTTCGGCAACTGTCAACAGGGCATTGTGTATGTTTACTTTGTCATAGGAAGATATGAGTACAAGTCTGAAATCCGTTTCGTAACGGCCCTCCTGCAGATCCTCCGCCGTGGGATGGCATTGGACAATCTCCCCGAATTCTTCCAGAACTTTAAAGACTAAAAATGCCCGCGGCCCCTTCATCTGGCAGGCCGGATCAATATCAACTTTTATCCAAAAAGCAGTTAATCCCTTGATTTCTACCTCATTTAACAAATCGGCTATATTCTCCAACTCAGCACTGTCCCGGGAAACCACGCGGGAAACCCCGCCAGTATCCCCTACATCTTCTCCATTCCCATCAGGAACATCCGCTGTCACTGTTTTGCCCCGGAGGTTGTTCAGAGCCACCAACAAAGGGTCGAGATCTATTTCCCCATCAGTTCCGCCCAGTATTTGGTCTCGCATATATTTTAGGGTGTCCAGAGCCTCGAAAAGGGTGTCAATCAGTGCCACCGAAACATGCAATTCCCCATTACGCATAAGGTCGAAGACACTTTCAATCTCATGGGTTAGACTGGATATTTGCTCGTAGCCCATTACCGCCGAGGAACCTTTAATGGTGTGGGCGGCCCGGAAAATTTCCTGTAGGACCTCGTCACTTTCCCCCTCCGTTTCCAGAAGCATTATGTTTTCATCTAGTACCTGTATTTTTTCATCCAGTTCGTCGAAAAAAACAGCCATTGTTTCATCCGAAAACATTACATCACCTCTAATTTTTCCTGCACGGCAATCAGGGAATCAGTTTCGTACTGCTGCAGCAGGTTGCTCATATCCAGGATTATAACCATTACCCCCTCTAAAAGGGCGATACCCGTTAGATAGTCTGATCTGATAGAAGTCAGTGCCTGGGGCGGAGGTTGTATTTCTTCACCGGCCACATGGATTACCTC
Source organism: uncultured Clostridia bacterium (assembly GCA_964554735.1). Taxonomy (GTDB): domain Bacteria; phylum Bacillota; class Desulfotomaculia; order Desulfotomaculales; family CAZKPV01; genus CAZKPV01. Next base: position 13,558 of record CAZKPV010000014.1, on the reverse strand, counting down.
CAACACCTCGTCGACAATGAATCCCGCCGTAGTGCTGCCCACATCCATTACAATGATTCGGCTGGATGCGGTTTCCACTGATTTGGCAAACCCTAGGCGTCTGGCTAAATCTACAACGGGTATGCTTTGCCCCCTGAGATTAATTACCCCTTCCACAAAATCCGGCGTTTCCGGCACCCTTGTGACTTTCTCCATCCGTATTACCTCATACACCGAATCGATTCCCACACCATAATTTTGATCGGCTAAGCGAAACATTACCATTTGACCTTCATTGTTATTATTTGCACTCATTTGGTTTGCTCCTTTATATTATAATTGACTACTCAGTTACTATTTCCGGTTCGGAAAAATCATATTTACTGCTAAGAACAACGATATTCACCCTACGATTAAGCATACGGTTGGCGTCGCTTGTATTAGGTGCACGCGGACGGTACTCTCCGTAGCCGGTGGCCGACAAGCGCGTTGGCGGGAGTTTCGATCCTTTTATCAGCTCCTGGACCACACTGTTGGCCCGGGCACTGGACAGCTCCCAGTTGGAAGGAAACCTCGCCGTGGAAATGGGAAGGTTATCCGTATGCCCCTCCACCCGGATAAAGTTAGAAGTATTGGATAATATTAAACCAACCTCATTGACTATTTCCCTTGCTTCGGCCTGTAGATAATCCGACCCCAGTTCGAACAGGACCGGATCGTGAAAACTTACCACCAGCCCCCTTTCTTCGGGGGTAATGGTAATGCTTGCACCCAAACCTTTTTCCTCGATTAGGCTTTCTATTTCCCTTTTGATTTGCTGCATCTGGGCAATTTCCTCCAAATCAGGTTCACCGGAACCGATTACATCCATTCCCGGCTGGGCACTCATCCCTTCGTCAACTATGGAGGAACCGGAATCGTAGATAATGTCCCCTCCGCCAAAAACATCACTGAACGAGGCGGCCATAGCCCTAAATTTCATAGCATCCACATTACTCAAAGCGTACATAACTATAAAGAAAGCCAGAACTAGAGTGATCATGTCGGCATAGGTAATCAGCCATCTTTCCATACTCCCGCCGGCTTTGTTAACATCCGCGACCCTTCTCCGCCGTCCCCTTCTGCTCATGCCCCAATCTCCTCTAACTCATTATCGTTAGCCTCCCCTTCCCGTTCGCCCGGGTTCAAGAATGATACCAACCGCTCACGAATAAGAATCGGGTTATAGCCCGCCTGCAAGGACAGTATTCCGTCCAAAATCATCTCTTTATTGAGAACTTCTTTTTTGCTGAGTAGGCGGAGTTTTGCGCCTAAGGGGAAGTAAATGACGTTGGCACTGCCCACACCGTAAAGCGTGGCCATGAAGGCCATGGCAATTGCGGGCCCAAGCCCCTCTGGGGTTGTTATGTTACCTAAAACATGTATCAGCCCCATTACGGTCCCGATTATGCCCATTGTCGGTGCATAGCCCCCGGCAACATCGAAGATATCGGCGCCTAGCTTGTGCCTGTTCTCCAGGGAATAGATTTCCGTTTCCAGGATGCTTTTAATTAGTTCCGGCTCCGCGCCATCAACTATCAGTTGGATACCCTTTCTAAAGTAGGGGTCTTTGATTTCATCAAAGTAATTTTCGAGGTAGAGCAGGCCCTCCCGGCGGGCCTTGTCAGTTAAATGAACAATCTGCTCAACCAGCTCTTTTTCATCCACCTTGTCCTGGGTGAAAATAATGCGCAATAGTTGGGGGAAGGTTTTTAATTCCTCTACTGTAAAACTAGCAACTGTTGCACCAATAGTAGCGCCAAATACAATCAGGGCCGCCGTTGGCTGCAACAAGGCCCCGATTGTGCCCCCTTCCAACATAAATCCGGCGATCAAAGAGAATAATCCTATTATTAGTCCTATCGATGTTGAATTTTTCATAGTCCACTCCAAAATTGATTTTAGTTGGGCCTTCCATCACAACCTCCCGGACCTGAGAATGGAAATGATCAGCCACAGACCCAGAAAACCTGAAGACAGAAAACCTATTTCGGCAATCGGAAGCCCCCAGAAAATTTCTCCCTGGTGGCCGGTCAATACCCCCATACCGATAATCAGGGCACCTATCACAACACTCAGCGATAACCGGTTCGCCATAGTATTTGCCCGCTTGATATTCTTATCGGCATTTACATCCTCAAACTTTATCCTAAAATCATCAGTTGAAGCCTTTTCTAATAAATTAATAAAATGCTGAGGGCTTTCCTTGGCAAACATCCCCATCGTTTCAATAAGATTCCGTATATTTTTGCCCGTTTCCCTCAAACTCAGCTTTTCCGCCATTAACTTTTTCCCTAGGGGTTCCGCCACCTGGACAAGATTTAACTTGGGATCTAGCATCCCCGTTACACCCTCGGTGGTAATCAGACATTTGGCCATCATGGTAAATTCCATGGGAAGGTTGACGTGGTATTTTTGGGCCAGGTTTAGCACCTCCCTGGCCGAATCAGCGAGTTTTATATCACTCACCGGCATATAATAGTATTTATTTCGCAAACGGTCTACCTCACGGCGGAGGAGTTGCTTGTCAATGCTTTTAGGGATTACCCCAAGATTGTTCAAGGCCTTGATAATTTTTTCGGAATCCTTGTCTATGAGCCCCAGAACAAGCAAAATAATTTCCGTTCTTGTCCTTTCGCTGAGCACGCCGACCAAGCCAAAATCCATCAGCACTATTTCGTTGTCCGGCCGGATCGCAACATTCCCGGGGTGAGGGTCGGCATGATAGTAGCCGTCGAGCAATATTTGCTTTAGGATGACCTTGCTCAGGCGCCTGGCTATCCTGGGCCGGTCGGTTCCCATCTTGTCCAAAGCCTTAATGTTGTTCAACTTGGTGGCCTCTACGTACTCCATTACCATCACCTTTTGAGTTGTCCAATCCCAGTAAATTTTGGGAATATAAACATCACGCTCCCCCTTTAAGTTTTCCCTGAAAGCGTCTGCATGCCTAGCCTCAATGGTGTAGTTAATTTCCTCCCTAATCGTGT
>CAZKPV010000014.1:2486-10543 GCA_964554735.1 uncultured Clostridia bacterium | reverse complement strand
AAACTATAAAACTCCCCCCAGGGGGAATGTTTATCCGCAAAGGAAGCAAGGCTTTGTAAAATTTCCAGATCTGCCTCAATAACCGGCAGGATGCCCGGCCGCTGCACCTTGACAACAACCTTTTCCCCGGTTTTAAGATAGGCGGTGTGTACCTGTCCGATGGAGGCGGCCGCAAGGGGTGTAGTCGAAAAATCATTAAATATGTCTTCCAATTTACATTCCAGTTCCCCTTCCACCTGCTCCCTTATTTCCTTATAGGAAAATGGGGGCACCTTATCCTGGAGCTTTTCCAATTGTTCAATGTATTCCTCGGGCAGGAGATCCGGACGTGTTGACAACAACTGCCCCAGTTTAACGAAGGTTGGTCCCAACTCCTCCAGGGCAAGACGCAAACGTTCCGCAAGGGAAAGTTTATATTCCACCCTTTTTCCCTTCCAAATTGATATTCTGTTATAGAAATTAATAAATGTATGCAGCCCCGTGTGGCCAAGCAAGAACCCAAATCCATGTTTTAGTAGCACATTGGCTATTTCCCGATATCTGTGTGAATATTTGTAACGTTTGCGAAATATAGGCAAACTGGACACCTCCGGCTAATATATTCACTATAAGAATATCATTTTCAGTCAAATAAAAGAATAGTAACCAAGCTCAAATGCACCCTTTTTTTTATATTAATAGAACAATGGGGCTTTTTCCGGGGAAAAGCCGGGGCGAAGGAGGAAAATATGCGTTTAGAGGTATTACCGACATTGGAAACGATTACGCGTTCAAAAGTGGAAAACAAAACCTGTATCGTAATTGACGTTTTTCGTGCCACAAGCACTATGGTTACAGCCATATACAATGGATGCGGCAGAATAATACCGTCCGCCACTATTGAAAAAACCCGTGAGTTGGCGCGGGATCTGGGGCCGGAGGTGTTAACGGGCGGGGAAAGAAAAGGAAGACCCATTGCCGGATTTAATCTGGGCAATTCGCCGCGGGAATACAACAAGGAAACAATCGCAGGAAAAACCGTGGTTATGAGTACAACAAACGGGACCAGGGCCATCAAAATGGCCGCAAAATACGACAGTCCTGTTTTGATAGGTAGCATGCTCAATGCCAGGGCAACCGCCAGAAGAGCATGTGAGTTGGGCGGTGATATAACAATTGTTTGCGCCGGTACTATGGGCCGGCTTTCATTGGAGGACACGCTGGCCGCAGGAACGATAATCAGGGAAATCCTGCGGGAAGACAGTGGTGTACGGCTTAGGTTTGACCACGCCTTGTTGGCCTACCGCCTATCTTTGTCCTATGGCGACAGGCCGGACAAAGGGCTTTATGAAGCCTACAATGCTTGGAGATTAACCACCCTGGGTAAGGAGAGGGACATCCATTGGTGTGCCCGGCTTAACATATACCCTATAGTGGTGCAACATATCGGGGGGGTGGTCAGTGGGTAGTGGGTAGTGGCTGGTGGGTAGACGAATTGGCAGAATTTATCAAAAACAATGGAATATGTTGACTTATTTTGTCTGATTTGGTAAGCTCCTATAGAGGTATCTCCCAAACATTAAACAAAAGTGGGGATCGAAAAATGTTCCTGTTTATTCTTAGACTAAGAATAGAACATCTTAGGGCAAAATTGAACAAGATCGAAAGAATAGGGCCGACACCGGATGAAAAAGTCCTGGCCCTCAGTAAAAGGTTGGACAGTCTCATAGTGGTCTACCAAAGTAAGCTGTATGAAAAATGTGTGCTTCGCGGTCGGCAGTCCGCATGAAGGGATAAAACCTACAAAGCAAAGGGCGGTACAATGTGGACGCCTTTAACTGTCCCCGCCGCACCGCACCTGCTACAACACAACCTACGCCTACCGTACTCGACTCCCGGCATGGCACCACCGCGGCAAGCTTAACGCGCCGCCCCTGACACAGCACCATCGGGCACATCCAACCGCGCCGCGGCCAGTATGAACCACCGTGCCGCGCTTTTAAAGTACCACGCCCTGCCCGTCTCCTTATTCGGTCGCGGCATCCAATGTTACCCTCTGTAACCGCTGATTTTCCACTTAGACCTTAAACTGAGCCACCGCTTCCTGCAACTCCTGTGACATCCCGGCCAGGCCCTGGGCGGAAGCCGCTATCTGTTGCACTGTGGAACTGACCTCCTCTGATGAGGCCGCTAGGTTCTGGGTCGCTGAACTTGATTGCTCGGCTCCGGCCGCAATTTGCTGGATCAACTCCACGTTTTCTTTTATGTCAACCATTATTTGTTTGAGCTGGCGACCGGCTTCGTGGGCCAACTCCACACCTTCCAGTACAATCCCCTCACCCTGTTCTGTACTGGCAACTGCTTTTTCCATACCGTGTTTTACATCCTCGATAATTTCGTTTATCTCTTTCGCCGCGTTGGCTGATTGTTCAGCCAGCTTCCTTACTTCTTCGGCAACCACGGCAAAGCCGCGCCCCTGTTCCCCTGCCCTGGCCGCTTCAATGGCGGCGTTTAAGGCCAAGAGGTTAGTCTGGTCGGCGATACCGGTGATCACTTCGATTATCTGCCCCACCTTTTGGGCCTTTTCGTTCAAACCGGCGACTTCCTGCCCGGAATCATGCACGGCGTCTTTTATATCGTTCATCTTTTCAACTGTTTTCCTGACCGCCTCTTCCCCTACGGCGGCATTTTCCTCGACCCTAATAGATTTTTCCGAGGTATGCTGGGCATTGGTCGATGCTTCCTCCGCAACAGCGGCCACTTCGTTGGTAGTACTGGCCATTTCATCCACTGTTGAACTCATTTGCTGGGCGGCGGCGGATAGCTGTTCACTGTTGGATGCCATATTGTCGGCATTATTGATTACCTTGCCCACCAAATCTCTCAAATTACCCACCATGGAATTAAAAGCACCGACAAGTTCGCCTATCTCGTCCTTGCTGTTTATATCTAATTCCCGTGTTAGGTCACCATCGGCAACCCGCCTAGCCTCACGGACTAGCTGGTTTATCGGGTTGGCAATGGAATTGCCGATGAAGAAGGCGAATATTAAGCTCATCAGTAACGATACGATTCCTAATATCCCAACTAAGCCTCCGGTTTTTGTAATGGCACTTATTGTCTCATTATCTATATTCGCTAAATCCTCACCTTTCTCAGTTATATATTGGTCGACTTTGGCAACCAAATTATCCGATATCGGTTTCGCGTTGCCAACATAGACAACTGCACCCTGTTCCAAGTCACCATCATTGATTAAGGGTAATACCTGCTCGTTTATAACGGCAACATATTGTTCGTGCAACTCATCAATTTCGTTTATCATAACCAAATAATGTTGATTTCTTGTCAGGTCGATCAGTTCCTGAACATTAGCCCTAACATCCCCGCATCTATCCTGGTAGGATCGCAACAGAGCAGGATCATTGGTAATGGAGTACTCTTTAAAGTTTGAGCCCTCCATGGCCACATCATAGGCTATGTCGTTGATGAGATCATTTCTGATTACCTGCTCATGCATCTCCTCCACATTACCTTGAATGCCGTTTAGCTGAAAAATTGTAACACCTATCGCCGCACCAAACAAAATCAAAACAAATACAAAGGATAAGGTGATTTTAGCCCTAACTCCTAGTTTCAAATTTATTACCTCCTTCAGCTAAAAACTCTCTCTAAATCCAACAACAACCACACTTCTTTTTCTTTTTTTACCACCCCGGAAAAGACATCTATGTCTCCCATGGTGGCATCCGGTTTTTCTATTTCCGAGCTGTTAATATTCCCTACCTCGTGAACACGGTCAACAATTAGCCCGGCAAGCCTTTCCCCCAATTCACAAACAACAATCCTTGTGTCGCTATCTGCTTCTTTTTCATTCAAGCCCAAACGGCGGCTCAAATTGAGTACTGGAATAACCTTACCCCTGAGATTGATTACGCCTTCGATATATTGTGCGGAATCCGGAACTTTAGTTATTTCAACAACCCTGATGATTTCCTTCACCATGATAATCGGCAAAACGTATTTCTGTTCGTTCAACTCGCATACGACAACCTGCTTTTCCCCCTCCATTTTGTATTTCACCTCTTTTCATAAAATGAGTATTTGTCACTACAATTACCGCCATTTTTCAACATTTATAAGGTATATATCGACATGATTTGTCATAACTTTAGGAGACAACGTAAAAAATGACTTGCCCCATCTGGGGGGAGAGATCGACAGGCTGGTTGGATTAACGGATCGTGAGGGTGGTTGGGTAAGAAGGATCAAGGGTTGGCGGGATAATTGGTTAGGTGGGCGCGTTGGGGCTTGCCGCCCTAATGGTACAGGTGGCGGCAATGGTGACCTTACACAAATGGTGACATTGTGGCAGAGGTAAGGTTGCAGCGAACAGCCCGGGCGGTTGGGCGGTTGGGCGGTTGGGCGAGTTGTGACACAGCGTGAAAAAGTTGGCCCGGTGGTATTCGGGGGCCAAGGGTGAATGGTGTAGTGACAATTTTGGAACCAATGTAGGCCGGGCGGGTTGGATAGGTCGGGAAAATCGTTAGCGGGCCGGTGTGCAGATTTTCAACTAATGTGTAGCAGTAACTGGACGGCCTGTAATGTACTGGCAAATATTGTGCAAATAATCGATTAATGTGTGGATTTTATGGATGCAATTGGAAAAAACATTTTGCAATCCACACATTACTTGAATTTTTGCACAGCAACCTTCTTTTGTTTGGCCTATGGCCCACCGAGTAACTCCTTTATCGGCACCGCCAGACCAAATATTTTTTCTTCCTCACCTACAACCTTCTCATATCGGGCAAAGACGACCCCGACCACCTTACTGTTCCTGTCAAATACGGGGCTACCACTGTTTCCCGGGTAAACAGGCGCATCTATACTGAAGACTAAGCCCGCATTGTCCCGCACTTTTACAAATTGGTCCATTTTCCCTTCTACGACTATGTTTTGCAGGCCCAGTGGGTTGCCCACAATTCGTACTTTGTCCCCCGGTCGGGGCATATCGTCCGGATTCGCCGTTGGGACAACAGGTAGGTTGCCCCCCTCTATTCCCAGATCTATCACCGCTAAGTCAAAGTCTGCGATGGATTCCCAACCCAGGGCACGGTAGGTTTTCTCACCGGAAAAACTAACAATTATGCTGTCCGCATTGTTAATCACATGATGATTAGTTACTATAAATCCCTCCGGCCGAATGTTAAAACCGGTGCCGGCCCTTCGTTCTTTTCCTGCCAATGCCCCCTGTCTTTTACCGATCACTTCTATTTTTACCACGGCTTCCTGCAATCGCCGAACATCAATATCTTTCTGCAATTGCAGCGATTTTACTACCAGTTCCGCCGGGGGAAACTCCAAATCGGGCCAGGAATAGGCTATAACCATGACTAGGAAGGATAAGGCAGTCAAAAAGGCGACTATACGCACCAAAGGCGACCTTCTTTTAGGGGCGTATTCCTCTTCAAAATCGTCAAAGTCATCTATATCGAAATATTCACGGGCCACACCTTCATCGTAGCCCTCGCGGCCCTCGGAGCTATCGGAGTCGCCCCGGCCATCGCAACCGCGGCAACCTTCGCAACCGTTGTCATCACCGAGGCTTTCGCGGTCATCGCAGCTAACGCATCCACTAAATTGTTCCCGGTTTTCGAATCTTTCACGCATCTGTGAAAATCCTCCATTTTCCCGTTCCCGTATTTCCTGCGTCTATAATTATAAAACAAAAAAACCCCTCTGTATACCGCACAAAGGGGGTTAACCAATCCACAAAGCAGCCGTAGGCTCTGATTAGTCACTACCACTAACATTTTCTGTCGGCCGCATCAACTGGCCCACTGGAAAGCGGCCGCACTAGCACAAGCAAAGCGCATCAACAAACCGCTGCAACAAGCCGCACTATTAGAACATGCAGACTTATTGCGCCAATTAGTTGCGCCGGCAGATCACGCCAACCGGCCGCTATTGTACCAACTTTTTAAACTCGTCAAAACCAATGCGGTCGATTAATTTGTCTAGTTTTTCCCTCTTTTTGGCCTTATCTTCATACGCCTTGATTATCTTGCCAACCAGTTCAACAGCCTGATCATCATCGAGCCCTTCCTCCAACAGGTCCGCAACCCTAGGTTTGGCTCCTCCGCAACCTCCCACAACAACCGTCCAGCCTTTGGATTTTCCAATCAAACCGATGTCGCGAAGCCAGGACTGGGAACAGCAAATTGTGCAACCGGACACACCCATTTTCAACCTCCGGGGAAGCTCTTTTCCAGCAAAAAGTTCATCTAGCTTTAGGCCCACTCCCAAGGAGTTTTGCTTCCCGTTTTTGCATACCGCATTACCCGGGCAGGCGTGGACGCTACGGACTACATTCCCAACCGCCGGCGCCGGTTCCATCCCAAGGTCGTCCCATACGTTTTCGATTACATCCGCCTTCATACCAACCAAGGCAATACGCTGGGCACCCGTTAGTTTAACAATGGGAATCTTATATTTTTCAACAACGCTTGTGATTGTTTTCAAGGTGTCAAGACTCAAAAGACCTCCGCTGATCTTGGGGATAATTGCATATGTTTCCCCGTCCCTCTGTAATACTGCACCACGTGGTGATTCTGCCAATATTAACCCCTCCCATTTATAATATCAAGGTGTAATTGCATTCACGGATAATTATAAATGGCAATTTTGTGAATTACTATGATACATGTCACACTTGGTCGCGTATTTAATAATCTTCGGTGTCTTCGCCCGTATGGAATGTGGCTATACTCCTTTCCAGATCCTCCACAATGTTGGCCAGTTCCTGGGCAAAACCTGTAACCTGCTGGACTGTTGATGTTATCTGCTGATTGGCGGCTGAAAGCTGCTGCATACCCTCGCTGGTTTCGCCTATACCTTTGGCTAAATCCACAATCGCTTCGGTGTTGTGTTTAGTTACGGCGAAAATTTTTTCGAGGGCTTGCCCGGCATTTTGGGTGACCGTTACCCCTCCCTTTACTCTGTCGTACTGGTTGTCCATGAGGGAAACAGTATGTGACACTTCGGCTTGTATGTCATGCACTATTTTGGTAATTTCGTTGGCCGCCCCCGCTGATTGTTCGGCGAGCTTGCGAACTTCATCGGCAACAACCGCAAAGCCGCGCCCGTGCTCTCCTGCACGTGCCGCCTCGATGGCCGCATTTAGTGCCAGTAAATTGGTTTGATCCGCTATATTCGTAATAGTATCTATAATTTCGCCGATCTTTTCCGATCCTTCTCCCAGGCTCTTTACAGAGTCCGCAACCTCTTTTGCCCCTTGGGCAATGGCATTTATGCTGGTCACAGCCTCTTGCACTGCCTCGTTCCCTTCCCCGGCAATTTTCTGTACTTCCACGGTATCCCTTGCCACGCCTTTGGCGCTTTCTGCACCGAAGGCCGCGGTATCTGCTATCTCATCGGTTGTGCTTGCAATCTCCTCCATGGTTGCACTTACTTCCTCGCTCGACGAGGCCAACTCCTGGCTTTGCACCGACAGGTTTCGGGAGTTTTTGCTTATATCTATTACCAAGGCCTTGAGACTGTCAATCATCCCACCAAAAGCCTTGGCCAGTTCGCCAACTTCATCGTTTCCCATGGTTTCAGCATCTATACCCTGACTTAAATCGCCAACGGCAACTTTTCCCGCCGCTTTACCAAGTACCGTTATCGGCCTTGTAATGGATCCGGCTATCATAAGTACACCGATTAGGATGATTATAAAAGCAATTACCCCACTCAATAATGATCTGTTCAATGTAGATGCCAATTCCTGTAAAACCTCGGACCGATCATGTACTACCTTGATGTAGCCTATTGATTTGTCAGTGAAATCCTTGAGGGGAATCATAATGGCGACTTTTTTATCATTATCTAAATAGTATGTGCCTGCTTGCTGTGACTCTAACACCTGATGAATGAACTCTGGTTCCACTTCATAGGGATCATCCTCCGTTATTGAAACCAACAGACCATCTTCCGCATCTTCCCACGCCACGCCGGTTCTGCCACTGGCGTAGATATAGTACTCCCCATCCATCTGTTGCTGCCAACCTTTTAAC
>CAZKPV010000014.1:0-2476 GCA_964554735.1 uncultured Clostridia bacterium | reverse complement strand
CAAAAGGTCATTGAGGCCTGGTCCGAACTCCACGCTTCCCACATGCTCACCCCGGTAAAAAACCGGCATAACCACGCGAAAGCCAAAGCCCGCCCTTCCCTCTTCCAAACCCTCGACGACAGACTGGGTTTGGTTACATACTAAAACAGTGTTTCTAAAATCCGAGAGGTCGTCATCATACTTGTCAGGCTGGTGTACCCTAAAATAGGATATAGCCGGGGCCAGATGAAATTGGAATTGTTCTATCCCTTCCTTGTTCACTTCCCTATAAATCGGAATGGTTAGCTCGGCAAGCCTGTCCCTATTCCTTTCCGCAAACGCCCGCTGGATCTCCGGGTTTTCCGCCACCGCCTCTAACCCTAACCTTGCCTTATTGAAAATACCGGCCAGGTCATTTTCGATGCAATTTGTAATTAATGCGTATTCTGTTTGTTCTTGTTTTAAACGCATTTCTACCGCACTAGAGTGATTCAAGTAACTGATTGCCACAAATAAAACCGTAACTATAGCCATTATAGGAAGGCAGAGTTTAAATTTAATACTTTTCACGGAGCATCACCTACATTTTTTTGCATTACAATAGCTCCTTTCACACCTATTTTTATATTTTTACAAAGCCCCTTGTTTAACTAATCGACACAAAGCTGTGTTTCCTTTAGGGCTATATTTAAAATTATAGATGTAAAATTATTCTATTAAAACTTTACATGGGCCGGTAATTGTGTTACTATTGTAAGCGCGATTGAAATAGTTTCAAACAAAGACCTGATTTGGCCTCATTTTTAATATGGTTGGTCATGGGATCTTGGATAAACATTTTGATCGGTCTATTTAAAAAGGAGGCTACAAAATGGAAGGCAGAGTAAAATGGTTCAACGCTGAAAAAGGTTATGGATTTATTGAATCCGAGGAAGGCGGGGATGTATTCGTACATTTTTCCGCTATTCAATCCGAAGGCTTCAAAACCCTCGAAGAAGGCCAAGAAGTAACCTTTGACGTTGTTGAAGACACCCGCGGTCTAAAAGCGGAAAATGTTGTCCGTAAATAATTTAAGAGAATAATTTACAAGGATAACAAAAAGGGCTGTATCTGCGGCCCTTTTTTTATTTACCCAAAATGGGCTTGCATGGCGGGAAACTGCTTGAAGGGCCGCCCCGGCGGCAATGGCTTTAAAACAACAACGGCGGGGTACTTGGGGAGATAAACACTAATTCCGCCCATAAAACGCAACTGGTGTGGCGGGCGCCCCGTAAGGCACCGGGGCGTGCCCGGCGCACCCTGTCTGTGGGCCTGGTCCGGTATGCCGGGCATCTTCCCGCTTAATCCTCCATTGTTATTCCTGCAATTGCCTTTCATCAAACCATGGTAGGGTTGCATGAGGTACGGAATCTATATTCTTCGAGTAGGGCTTTATGTCCAAAACCGGGCTGCCATCTAGGGCATCCAAGCCGCTTACTGTAAGTTGATTTTCATTGCGTTCAAGGAGTTCTACTACACAAAAGGCAATCGGATTGGGACGGTTTGGCGTCCGGCAGGCAAAAACACCCTTGGGTTCACTGCTCCACGGCGTGACATTTTGAAGGTTGGTGCGATCGGATTGGTGTCCCCAGTACAATACAATCAGGTGACTGGCCTGTTCTATGTCTTTCAAGCCCCCGGAATATTCGGGATCAACATTTATGTAGGAAGTATCCTGCTTAAACTTGCCCTGTTTTGGTGCCGATTTTTTTTGTTTGTATGGTGAATTTATATAGCCTATCGGTTTAAATGTATAATCGGAATTCATGTTTTTAATCCCCACCTTGCTTTTCGCTTTTATTCCACTATATACTATCGTAATTTTGTACACAAGTATTTTTTCACTGACGGTACCACTTTCGCGAAAAACGCACCTCCGTGCGGGTTGCACTACCCCGTGAATTGTTTCCGTGCAAACAGTACTCCCATATTGGTAAGCCAACTATGCTAGCCCTATCTTCCCCCCTCCGCAATATGGCGCACTTGATCCAGGTCAATATCCGATTGTTTGGCTACCACAAGGGTTAATAGCAGGATGGATTTCTGTAATTCTTTGATCAAAGGCTCAAGGCGCACCAATAGATAGCCTGCAACAATCATTGGAAAGCCGTAGTTGGCCGAAAGTTTCATTATTTCTTCCATACCTGACATTCCTCCTTTTTTACACAGTTTTAGGCGGGCCCCTCCATTTTTGAAGGACCCGCCTAACCTTTCAACCTTGTCTAAGCCTTGTAAAGTACTTCAACGGTGCGATCTATGATCTCGGCACTGTACTTACTCACTAACTCGCCACCGCTAGTATAGAAAACATTTTTCGCTATGATTTCATCCATGGCTTCGGATACCTCAGTTTCCGTAAGCGTTTCCTTGGGAGAGGCCAGGGAAATGCTTGTCCTTCCCCCACTTTCGTTAACAAAACGCAGTTGCAATGTTTTGGCCATACAAATCTTACCTCCTT
>CAZKPV010000013.1:10321-20389 GCA_964554735.1 uncultured Clostridia bacterium | reverse complement strand
ATCATTCCATGCTCTTTCTCCAAAACGTCCAGTTCTATCCCGACCAGTATATGTTGAAAAAGATTCCGCATCCCATTGATCCGCACGAAACTGTCCTTGATAAAAGGTTGGGCAAAAACCCCCAAAACCCTGTCCGTATCCTCCACGGGGAAGCTCTCATTAAACTCCAGGGACTTTTTTGTGATTTCCTTGCCACCCACCCAGTCATGGTATACTATTTCGCCTAGCACCTCGCCGCTGACATTTAAATTGCGGTCCCCTATTTCCACCTTACAGTTGACAACTTCATACCTAACCTTCTCGACCTTACGCACGGGGGCACCAAGCGGTAAAACACCCGATGCTGCAATATCCAATGTATTACCCAAGCTTTCCAACAATTTTAAAATCACCTTCTTTACCCTAGAGCCCTTGGATTCGCCCTATTAGGTCCTCAATTTCTTCAATCCGGGACTCGAATGTACTTTCGTAAGCAAACATGTACTCGGTTTCTAGCTGCATGCCCTTTCTGCCATCTAGCCTGATGTTAACCTCAGTGTTGGAACAGGGCTCTACCTCAATGTCTAAAACCCTACGATGGCAGACATACTTCTTTTTATCCTTACACACGGCAACTAGCTCAAGATGATACCTTCCCGGTGCGGGAAGGCTCGTGAACCGAAACTTGGCATCCCCACGGGGGAACAATCTTTTCAAGCTATTGACCAGATAATCCTCATCATCGAAAAGTTTGACCAGGAACAGCACCGGCCTGTGGTTGTGGGGGCAATTAATTTCCCCTTTAATCCCGCCCAGTTGGGGAAGCAATACCTGGGCAATTTGTGACACTTTCAGCACAAACCTGATAACTGCATCTTGCTGGACCCTTGTGGCCCTGTGTAGCGTGTATTTAATATCCACCCGCTTCCTGTAAAAGTTGCACTCGATCATCTCTTCCAACTCTTTTAATTTCTTGATGTGCAGATGCTTGGTGTGGTTCTTCAAATCCTTGATTTCAAGGCTTTTGCTGAAAGGTATATCCTCGGCCTGGTGGACCAGGTCATTATTTCTAGTTACGTAAAATATCTGCTTGTGCAATCTTCCGCTAACTATTATATTTGGCAGCCTCACGTCGCAGGTGAGATCCCGGACTTCAGCATTAATTTTATCCACTTTAATGGCGGGCTTCTCCAAACAGGCAACATTGGAAACGGATATTTGCATCTCTTCCTCGGCCAGGACCACCGGAATCTTTGCCAGTATACAGGTTGGCTCCAACTTGGTATAAAATTTATGCATTTTTATCCCTCCTTTAAAAAAAAGCTGTTTTCTGCCCCGCTAGGTGAGTAGGAAAACAGCTTTTACAAGGTTAATCTACTCTCTCATGTGAGGTAGGCACTGTAAAACGGCATCGTCAATCTTTACGGAACAGCGGTTGCGATCCTCGGGGCTAAACGAGAAGCGCACCAAGGCATTGGTGGCATCCTCAGGTGCCCTACCGGTGGTCAGACAAAACTGCTGGAAGCCATTTTCAGGTAGCTGCCCTGACTGAAGAGCCTTGGAGGATTCACTCAGTTGGTTGCCAAACCTGTCAAAAAAGATAACCTCCGCAGTAAGGGAAAATCTGCAATTATGACCACCTTCATGGCAGTCACCGACACAATCAGCACCGCCGCCAGGAATAGAACCACGCTCTGTCTTCCGCCGGGCCTGGAAACACAGCTCGTATATAAATCCGGGGACAATACCCTGGAAAACCGACTGGAACAAGGAAGCCGGCTCATTAGTTGATTTACCCAGCTTAGCCGCAAAACTCCCGGAACGGGAAGTGGTGGACCGGATAACATTCGATGTGCCCCAAAACACCAAGGAGCGGCGATCTGCCCAATGTTCAAAACCGGGGTCCCTCAAAAGATTTACACCGGGTATGCATTCCGCCTCCGGACATAGCTGTACGTACAACTGTCTTTCCTCAACAACTTTGACCCGGAATCTAATAAAACCGGTTTGATGAACCCTGCTGGACTTTATCAGATTCCACTCCACCCTACTTCTGACATTATGAACCTGCACAGTAATGTTATCGGCATCTTCAACTGCTTCCAGTTCCTCCAGATCGACTGTTTTGCTAAAGGGAACATCCTCCCCTACATGCTTTACCATGTTGTCCCTGTTGACATAGAAGATCTGCTTGTGCAAGACGCCGTGCACGACAACCCTTTTGACAAAATCGGCTTTTTCCTTCCATTTGACTATTTTGCCGGTTTGCTTGTGTCTGGTCGGATCAAATCTCGCCCCGAAAACAACCGGCTCACCCTCCACATCCCGAACACTGGCAACTATACGGTCGACCTTTACAGCTAATTCAGGCAGACAAATGACATTATCAACAGTTATCTCCACATCGGCCTCCGAAAGGACAACCGGAATGTTTACTTTTGCGCATAGGGATTGGTTTACAGGTGATATAAAATTGTGCTTATGACTCATTTTTTTACCCCCTTCTTATGGTGATTAACCCAGGCCAAGACACGGCACTCTTATTTGCTGCCCAACCTGCAGATTGCGTGGGTTTACACCGGGATTGGCCTCTTGAATGGCCGCCACCGAACTGCCGAACCGACGTGCAATACTGAAGAATGAATCCCCCGGCTGGATGGTATGGGTGATGATCTCACCCGGTGGACATATTGGTGCGGGTTCTGGCTCGGGTTCGGGCTCGGGCTCTGGTTCAGGAATTGGTAACACAGTTGCCCCGGTGACAACATCTTGTTGGATCGACTCGAACACCCGCGCAAATACCTGGACCACTGCCTCGACTACCAGGTCGCAGTCTTCTACCCCGGCTTTTGCAAATTCCACCTCGGCCCTAACTTTTACCTCCATATCCTTCGTGGCCCCCGGTATGTCGGCAAACACCCGAAAATTTAGCCGACGATGGATGGCATGCACTGCCTGATCTTCCTTGGCCGCAACGTACATTACTTCTACTGTGGCGTAGCCTCTTACTATCACTTTGTTGTTTATTATAGTTGTTTCGGTAACAACTACCTCATCGGTCGTTACTTCCAAAATTTTCGCGACACCCGGTTCCTCGCACGGGAATTCACTTACATCCTTTACCACACTCTGGGCAGTTTGTTCACCGATTATACGGTCCACGCGAAGCCTTACCGTTTCAACCGAAACATCTCCGGTTATGCCGGTAATTACGTTAAGTTCTCTAGACTGAGTTACAGCCGCGGTAAGTTTCAGGACCGCCTCCGCCAGAAGGCTGTCGGCCCGATCACCTATATCAACGAAAATGCTTTCAACCTCTATATCCACCTGAACATTTAGATCCGGATTCGCCCCCGCCACATCCACAAATTGGCTAAACTTTATGGATTTGTGTAATTGGTGTACAGGTTGCTCCGGTTCAAAGGCAACATAGACTACCTGGATAGTCAGCTCACCTTCAACTATTACTTTGTTGCTGACAATGCGGGTTTCCAGAATTTTCACTTCCGCATCTGTCGCTAGAATTTTTTCCACAGCCGGCTTTTTATCCGGCACCTTGATCGCCTCGGCAACGATCACCTGGGAGGTGTTTATACCGATTATATCTTCAACATTTAAAACCGAAGTTTCCGCTACAGTTCCGTCCGGGGCCGTTAGCAATATATCCAGCGACTGGAATTCCGTAACTTTTGCAAACAGCTCCAAAACAATATTTACCCTAAAGTCACGGGCACATTCCGGGTCAGGGGTAAAACTGACATCCTCAACCATGGCTTCCACCTTTATGTTCATACCCGTGTTGGCATTAGGCACATCAACAAATTCCATGAAAGATACTTGGCCATGGAAATGATGTACAGCCTGTGATGGTGTGAAAGCAACATAAACCACTTGTAGGGTTACTGTCCCCTCAACTATTACTTTATTAAGGATGACTTCTGTTCTAGTAATTTGTACGGTTTTATCGATGGATAAGATCTTGCCCACATCCGGCTTGGGATCCGGAACAGAAATCAAACCCTTTACTACCGCCTGCGTGGAACTTTCCCCAACCACCTGCTGGACTCTGATCAACTGCGTCCCCAAATCCTGATTATCCACCTGGCGCGACTTATCTATCCTGTTCTTTATCATATTGCGTATAACCATCAGGTCATTGCCTCCTTTCATGGTTTTCTATAATATATTATGATGACGGGGTATAAATGTGCGAAAAATATATTATTAATTAAGCTATGTACCGCAAAATTTAAAAAGGGAAGGACTGCTGTCCTCCCCTCACCACAGTGTTCATATACAATTTAAACTACAGGGTTTTTACCCTTTAAAAATTTGCACGAACATCTTGCCATACGGGCCCCCCTCAACGACCCCGATCCCTATACCGCTGAAGTTGGCATTTAGAATATTGGCCCTGTGGCCGCTTGAATTCATCAGATTGGTGTGGGCCAAACCCACAGTGGGTGCCCCGGCTAGGTTCTCCCCGGCGTACACATAACTTACCCCAAAAGATCTCATCATATCAAAAGGGGAGCCGTAAGTCGGCGATGTGTGGCTGAAATAGCCTAGGTCTATCATATCCTTAGCTTTTAACCTCGCCAATTTTACCAATTCCATATCCGCCCGGTAGGTTTTTAAACCAAACCTTTCCCGTTCCTGATTAACTAGGTTAAACATCTGTAATTCATCGGCGGTCATACTTGCCGTTGAATCCCCCGGTTGGGGCTGTGGCCTGGGATCCGGCCTTGGTTCCGGCTTCGGAGTTGGCTGGGGCTTTGGAGTTGGCTTTGGAAGGCTTGCCCGACTACCGCTATCCACGAAAACAAGGGCAAATGGTTTGTTAATAGAATTGCCCGACACACCGACCCCGATCCTGTTAAAGCTAGGATTAAAGAGGGTGTACTTGGAATATGCCCGGCTGAGAGCAGTAACAACCAAATCGACATCGAAGGTTTTACCTGTAACCTGTCCAATAGAACAAGACGTAATTCCCCTTGAATTCAACAATGATCCGATAGAGGCATTGCTTCCCGAAGCCTTGGCCCTGGCAACTGTGACCAGGTCACCATCTACCGACAGTGCCTCCAGTCCCCTACCGACACGGGCCTGGTTGATCAGATCAACAAATCTTTGCTCGTCATTGTTTAACACAATTTTGCCGGACGCTTTTGCATCCGGGCAGGGGGAAGCCACCAACATAAGAGCCATACATAACACAAAGGCAATCACAACGGTAACTGGGATTCTCATTTTCTGCAGCATTGTCTCTCTCCTTCCAGTTTTAGTTTATAATTACTTTAATAGCTATTTATGCTTTTTGCAATTTCATCTAGACATGCAGGTACCCCATGTAGCCAATCAGGTGAAGACACACTTCTTAAAATGGTTAATTATAAAAAAATAGGGCCGGTTGGGATATCTAACCAGGCCCTTTTTCTACTTGAATCCCTAGCCGACTGAGTAGCAGTTCAGTTTCATGCTTTTTTTCACCGTGGACATAAATAGTGATTTCCTTGCCGGCAATTAAAGATTTCAGTTCGGATATGGCCTTCACTGCCTCATTATCAAGATCCTCCAAGTCGATCGCCGAAAAAAACCCGTTATTGTAACCCAAACTGCTGCCTTCCGCGTAGCCCTTCTCATAACCAGCATCTAATCCCTCGGTGTAACCTTGATCATAACCGAGTTTCCGGCCGCTTTTAAAGGCACATTGATAGATCCTGTTTCGGGTTGGTCGCGCTTTTTTTTCTTTGGATTGCCCGTGTTTAATTTTATAATGAGTCACTGCGCAACACCCCCCTATAGCATTTTTTCAGGTGAATATATTACGGTTCCAAGACCTTCGGTCAGGACGAGGCATTCCAATTCACCATTTTCCCCCTCGACAAAACCGGTGAGAATAAACAGATTTTTTTTCAATATGCTTTTTCTAAAGCGTTTCAGCAGCAGCTCGTCAACGTTACCCAAAAAGGTTATGATTCTTTTATTGTAGGCGATACCCAAACGGTAACGGCCATCGGCTTGCTTTTTAAAGACAATTTTCAATTTGGCACCCTCGTCACCGGTAATATCGTTGATCTCGTCCATGTGCCGCTTTATAACATTCAAGGCCCGTCGGCGGTTTCTGTGTTTTGTGCCGATTACGGGAATCTCATCTATAAAAACCAAGGTTGCGTCCCCTGCAAGAGACGGACATTGGGTCATTTTTAACTCCCTCCCATTTTAACCTCCTCCCAAAGGCTATTTAACACTTACAATGGAAGGCCCCCTAGTAGGGAGACCTGGGAATTCCCATACGGTATTTACCCCTAGTTTCAAGGCCGCCTATTCCGTCAAAACCGGTGATGGTATTCTCGATAACATCCTTGATTGAAATCGGGCTGTAAATTGAAGTATAAGAAATCTTTTCTACTACGAATACTGGATCGAAGGCATGAATTAAAACCCTTTGCGGAGAACTTGCAAAATTTGCACCCGCGGCCAGAATGGCTTCGTAGTGGGATTGGCATGCCCCCGCAAAGATCACCAGATCATCCTTGCTCTTTTCATATTTGCGTGCCACCTTAACGGATTCAACGAAATGTTTGGAGCTCCTGTAGGTATTTATATCGGAGAAATCAATCGTATTCTTGTTCACTAACCCGTCATGACCGGTCAGCACCAGTATATCCGGGTTGTATTCCGGCAACAGATCCGCAAGGACCCCCGCCTGTTCACTTTCCTTTACGTGGGCGCCTTTTACAGGTATTCCGAGCTGCCTATAACTAGTTAAACATAAATCCAAATATTCTTTGTCCCCATCCAGATGCAGTACACTTCCGGGCACATCAAAGCTATCTATTACCGTCCCTGCTGCCCTTTTGAGCATTAGCTGACGTTCCTTTGATCTGCGCATAAAAATCCTGCGCATATGTTCGGCGTTCTTTATCATCGACTCACGTAGGTAGTTCGATATTTGTGTCTTGCCGATCCTTTGCAAATCCTCAACAGGAGCGTCGGCACAAAGCCGCAAATCTAGACCTTTTATATATGCCCAATCTTTACCATCCGGTCGTGGACCGATATCTATAACCTTGAAAAAGATATCACAATTGTATGATTTTCTGCCAACTATGTCGCCAATTTTTATTGGATCCATCTTACACTCCTCCTTTGTGTCATTTTATGAAAGGAGACCGGCAAAGTGTGTCTGTTTATAGCCATTCCGGCAACTTTCTCTATCTACATCTATATAATGTAGGGAACAAGGAGGAGGGGGTAATATGTCCTTTGCAGCAGTTATCCCAGTCAGAAATGAAGAACGCAGTATTGTTAAGGTAATTGATAACCTTCTCGAAATTGAAATAGACTATATCATACCCGTTATAAATGGTTGCACGGATAGCTCTGAGAATCTAATAAAATCCATTAATAACGAAGCCATTAGGCCTATTTCTTTTCACCAATCGCTCGGTATAGATGTGCCAAGGGCAATAGGTGCTTGCTCCGCCTATTACAAGGGGGTAGAAGGTGTGCTGTTTGTCGATGGTGACATGGACGGGAATATAGCCAACAGACTTTATGAGCTAAAGGACTGTATCATCACTAAAGGCTTCGACCTTGCCTTGACAAATTGCTACACTAAGGGGAGCCTTTTACAGATTTCCCCCCTTGCCAAATGCCTGTTGGAAACACGAAAGCAATTAAATATCGGGCTGGGCATATATGATAAAGTTGGCTCCGCCTCACCAACCCATGGCCCGCATGCCATTTCTAGGCGGTTAATGGAAACAATCCCTTTTAAAGAGTTATCAATTCCTCCCGTGGAGCTGGCCCTTGCCGCAAAAAATGGGCTGTCCCTCGGGCTGGGAACTGCAATTCCCCATGAAGAGCTGGGCTCCCCACAAAAAGATACTGCCCATGTACATTTGATTTCCTTAACAATCATAGGTGATTGCATCGAGGCCATCAATGTTTTCCAAGGAAAAAAAAGGACCCGTAAAAAAAACGGGCTCACTTACACCGGATACCACCGGGACAGACGCTTCGATATACTAGACTATTTTGTATGTTTGTCGGCCACACTGGAAGCCCCATAGGCTTCCGGTTTTATTTTTGCCTTAAAACCGCTCCCGGTGACCATTCCCACCACTTCCTTAATGAGTGGCTTTGTTTCGCCATTATGGCCCACATCAATGTGGATCTCCACATTTAAGTCGGCATGGCCACTGTCGGCAAATTCCTTGGCCACCATACTGCCAACCTCGAGACTGAGTGCCGTTTCATAAAAAATCTTTTGCCTGAGACTTTGTATCTTGCGTTGTCGTTTCTTACGATAGTAGTAGCGTGCTCCCTTGCCTAAACGGTGGACAATAACCGCCGTAATAAAACATGTATCCTCCTTAACCTGGGAATCCGAACCTATAATAATTTTGTGGCTTGATAAAGGCAGGCCGGTTATATAATCTATTATGTCTGCCATCATATCTTCAAATGACATAACTCCCTTGCTGGGGCTAACAAAGTCCATCTGTTGACCTTCTCTCTACAATGTTAGATATATCCGCAAATTCCTGTAGGGTCAGGGTCTCCCCCCTTCTTGTGGGGTCAACACCGGCCTCCCGCAAAACATCCTTCCACGCATCTCGGGGTACCCCCGACACCACTGAATCAGGAGGGGCGCCGGACAATGCGTTGAGCAAGGTCTTGCGCCGTTTGCCGAATGCGGCCCGCACAAGCCCGAAAAAAATGTTTTCATCCCTTACCTTTACTTTAGGTTCCTCATACACATCTAACTTGATAATTGCCGACTCCACATCCGGTGGCGGGTAGAATACATTTGGGGGAACCCTATGCACCAAAATAGGCTTGGAATAATATTGAGTCAGAACACTAATGGAGCCATACCTCTTGCCTCCCGGCGGGGCAGCCAGCCTGTCCGCAACCTCCTTTTGCACCATGAGTACCATTGAATCTATCCTCACATCCCAAGTTAGAAAACGGACTAACAAAGGAGAGGTGATATAATAGGGCAAGTTGGCCACGAGCTTTAGGTGGCTTGTCCCTTTTGGGGGCCTGATCCCCTCCATTTTTTCCCGTATGATGCCCAGGTCAATCTTTAAAGCATCGCCACTGATGATATGAACATTGCCGTACCCCTCCAAAATTTCCCCCAAAACCGGTAGCAGCCCACCGTCTATCTCTATAGCCACAACCGCCCGGGCCACTTCGGCTAAGCTCCTGGTCAAAATCCCTGCCCCGGGACCGACTTCTATGATAAGGTCCTGTTCCGATACGGAAGCGGCCTCAATGATTTTCCCTATAATATTTTTGTCCGTTAGGAAATTTTGCCCCAGGGCCTTGCTAAGGGAAAAATTATGTTTTTCTAGCAATTGGCGCAAAGCCGGGGGTGAAGTTAGTCTTTTCACATTATACCTCATAAATTTTTATTGTACATATCCACATACTAGTATATACCCTTTCCTAAAAAAAACAGCCCCGAGAGCTGTTTTTACCTTCATTATTAAACTGTCAGTCTAACAGATAAACATCAACCCATCGCCGACCCCAATTTAGGGCCTGCCCGCGTGTTTCAAAAAACAGGTCTATCCTGTCGCCTTTTATGGCGCTACCCCTGTCCCTTGCCGTACCATAGCCGTACCCCTCAATATACAATCTGGTGCCAAAGGGTATAATTTTAGTATCAACCGCCACTGTCCCGTGACTGGGCATTACCCCGGAAGCGGTGGGGTAGCCGGTGTGGGTGTAAGCGGTGGAAAGCATCCTCCTAGATTCACTAAACCTTAGTGATTCCCCGCCCCGGGAGACCGTTTGCTTGGTCCCCACCT
Organism: uncultured Clostridia bacterium; assembly: GCA_964554735.1. Classification (GTDB taxonomy): domain Bacteria; phylum Bacillota; class Desulfotomaculia; order Desulfotomaculales; family CAZKPV01; genus CAZKPV01. Next base: position 10,583 of record CAZKPV010000013.1, on the reverse strand, counting down.
GAACCACCCTGTCCACCGGGGCCTTGAGCAACTCCTTGCGGGTTAAAACCCTCTCAGTCTCTTCACCGTCGTGGAAGGTAACCTCCCAGTAACATCGTTCAGTTCCTTCACTGCCGGGGTTTATAACCTTGGTTTGGCCCTTTAGCATGGAGGAGGTTTCCTGATATTTGGTATTGTATTTTACCGAAACATCCTCCTCTATATTTTCCTTTGTTACCCGGGTAACCTTGATTACCGCGCCTTTTTCGATCTTTTCTCCAAC
>CAZKPV010000013.1:246-10301 GCA_964554735.1 uncultured Clostridia bacterium | reverse complement strand
AAATCATCTTGCCCGATTTGTATATCGTACTCATCGAGCAGCTCGCCGACCGTTTCGGCGCTTGTAGGATATACGGCCTCGTTGCCATCCGCAATCACGGAAACATTAACGGCCCTGACCACGGCAATGTCCATTTTGTCAGTAATCGGACTGTCGAGGGCAGGGATTACAGTATCCCTTTCGCCCAGCCTTATTTCCTGGGCCTGCAAAACCTCCCCCACTGTTTTCTTGAAGGTTTTAACCTGTACGGTCTGGTTATCATACGAAATATTAACGGTTTTATAGGCCCAGGTCAGGCCGGCAAAAGATAATGCGGCCAATAAAAAAAGGGCCGCCAATATTACGGCTGTACTTTTTTTGCTCATGGGGTTCTTGTCATTGTGATTCGGGTGTCCCCCTCTGTCAGACCTATCCAAAACAAACCAACCCATGATTCCCTCTCCTTTTTCACGGCAGCTGTACTTCCCAATTCTTTACCATAGACATATTCTTGCTAGTCCACATTAATTCCTTTATTTTGAAATTAAAAGATTTTGTAAAAAAGATTGCAGGTGTTGTCCATGGTGGCCTCCATGAAAACACGGTTGCTCAAACCCCTCAAGGAGGCTACTTTTTCCGCCACATAGCACACATTGGCAGGCTCATTGCGTTTTCCCCTGTAGGGCTCCGGCGAAAGGTAGGGGCAGTCGGTTTCCACGAGCACCCGGTCCAAAGGAGCCCTAACGGCAGTTTCCCTAAGATCGCCCGCATTGCGGAATGTTATCGGCCCGGCAAAGGAAATGTACATGCCCAAATCCAAACAATTTTGTGCAAATTCCCAGTTGCCGGAAAAACAATGAAGCACGCCGCCCGCTTCCGGTAAGCCGTCCCTGATCAGAATGTCCAAAACGTCCCCATGGGCATCGCGATCGTGAATAATAATCGGTAGCTCCTTTTCCCGGGCCAGGGCCAACTGTTCCCTAAAAGCCCCTTGCTGGGCCTTGGGCGGGGAAATGTTCCGGTAGTAGTCTAAACCAATTTCGCCGACCGCCACAACCTTGTCGTGGGCCAACATATCGCCCAGCCGGTCGGTGGTCTCGGAAGTGTACCTGGAAGCATTGTGCGGGTGTACCCCGACGGCAGCGAAAATCATTTCATATTTGTCCGCCAAATCAATGGCCGCAGTGGATGTCTTCAAATCCACGCCTATATTTATAATACGCTTGATGCCCTTGTCCCGCGCACGTTGAATAACCTCGTCCCGATCATCGGAAAAACGTCTGTCATCCAAATGCGCGTGGCTGTCAATCAGCAAGGAAATCACTCCTCTAACAAAGTGATTTTATTAGACAAAGACTTGCTTGTCAAGGAAAAGAAAGATAAAGGAAATTTATTTTAATTTAGATGTTGACTTTTAATGGAACGCTTGGTATCATTTAGATGAAGTTTTTTGTATCTTCTTGTCGAAATAACGTTAAGGGGGGGACATCACATGAAATCTACCGGTATAGTACGGAAGGTCGATGAGCTCGGACGCGTTGTTATTCCAATCGAGCTACGCCGGACACTGGGAATTGCTGAAAAAGACGCGCTGGAGATTTACGTAGATAATGAGAAGATTATACTCAGAAAATATGAACCAGCCTGTGTCTTCTGCGGTAACGCCAGTGATGTAGTGAACTACAGGGGCAAACTGGTATGTCGCGAATGTGCACAAGCTATGTTTGACGATACGCAGGCCATCTAACTAGTTGGGCAAATAAATCAAAGGAAAAGGGACACCTTCCGTAGCTATGGTGTCTCTTTTCCTTTATATTTGTCGACCACGGCCTTATAAACCACCCTTTTTGGTATCCGAAATTTGCGGGCCGCTTCACGGATTGCAACTTTCTTGTCCACGCCGAGACCGAGGAGGTAATCAACCTGCCGCAGAGCTGCCGCATCCCCTTCCCCAACTTCTCCCTCAACCCCGCCCCTGCAACCCGGGTAACCTTCTATAATCAGGGTAAACTCACCTTTAGGTGACACGTTTTCAAAATGCCGCAGCAACTCCTCCGCCCTGCCCCTCAAAACCTCCTCATGTAACTTGGTCAGTTCCCGGGCAATGGCAAGCCCGCGCCCCGGCCCCAATACTTCCGCGAGCTCCTTTAAAGTTTTCGACAAACGGTGTGGGGACTCGTAAAGAATGATTGTGCGTTCTTCCTTTTTCAGAAGTTCTAACCTTGCACGCCTGTCCTTTTTCCTCACCGGCAAAAAACCTTCAAAGACAAAGCGTTTGGTGGCAAAACCCGAAACCACTAGGGCAGTAATACCGGCGGAGGGTCCGGGGATCGGTATTACAGGTATGCTTTGGCCCACCGCAAGGTTTACAATATCCTCCCCCGGATCGGAAATCCCGGGTAGCCCCGCATCTGAAACTAGCGCGATCCTTTTACCCTCTTTTAATTCCCGTAAAAGCCTTTCCCCCTTTTTGTGCTTGTTATGTTCATGATAACTGGTCAAGGGGGTTTGTATTTTATAATGGGATAACAGCTTTCTAGTGTGCCGGGTATCCTCTGCGGCAATGAGGTCAACTTCACCCAACACCCTGACGGCCCTAAGGGTTATGTCCTCCAAGTTACCAATCGGGGTGGCACAAAGATACAGTACCCCCTCCTTCATCTTCCTTCCTTCCTCTGTAGCAGGGCCATACAAAACAAACATTCTCCTTCACGAAATTGTCCAAAATGAAGGTTGCAAATATGAAAACCCTCCCTATACAGATCCACCAGCCTGTTTTGGCCCTCCCCTTCACCGGAATTGAAATCCGCCCCATTATCACCTGTGGCGCCGGCATGATAAACGGCGGCCAGCTCCTTCTGGAGGCGCAAGTTTTCTTTTTCAAGCCTGATGGCCATCTGTTTTAATTGTTGGATCTCGCTACCCAGACTTTTAATCTGTGCATCCACTATTTTGACCTTTTCTATAAACTTTCGCATCTGCGACACTTCCCTTTCGTGGCGGGCCGTAGTTAATTTTCCCTTTCCCCGCCGCATCGGCTATCCTTGCCATCATTCCCGTAAAAGCAGTTTTCATATTTCAGGCAACACATAAGCCTGCCACAAATACCGGAAATCTTGGTTGGATTAAGCGATAGGTTTTGGTCCTTTGCCATCCTGATAGAAACCGGGGCAAAATCCGTTAGCCAAGAGGTGCAACACAGCTCACGCCCACAACAACCCAGGCCGCCAAGCATTTTGGCCTCATCCCTAACTCCTATTTGCCGGAGCTCAATGCGGGTCCGGAAAATTGATGCCAGATCCTTGACCAGCTCGCGGAAATCTATTCTACCATCGGCGGTAAAGTAAAAGATTATTTTATTACCGTCAAATGTCTGTTCAACATTGACTAATTTCATGGGTAGCTTATGTGCCGCTATCCTATCCAGGCATATTTTGAAAGCCTTTTCCTCTTTCTTCCTGATCGACTCGTATTTCTGTGCATCTGCCTCGGTAGCCTTGCGGATTACTTTTTTCAGAGGATTTACCAGGTCTTTTTTGTTTACCTGGCGAGGTTCCGCAACAACCGTACCGTATTCTATGCCACGTATGGTTTCAACAATGGCATCATCCGCCACTTGTAGCTCGCAATTCCCGGGGTCAAAGTAATACACCTTACCCGCCTGTTTAAAACGAACCCCCACAACTGTACACTTCATTACCACACCTACTTCCTATATTAACTATACCCAAGACTAAAAAGTGCTATAAGCCGTAGAAATAATACCTCCAAGGCTAGTCGGATATAGGCTCTTTTCTCTATTTGTCTGGTTGCCGCCTCTATTTCCTCAATAAGTTTAACCAAACATATAACGGGATACAGGCGGCTCATTTCTTTTAACTCCCCAAGCAAGCCCATGTTTGCTATCAGGTTGGTATTGCCGGTTTCCTTCCACACTAGCACATCACGTACAAGCAAGGCCGTTACTTCCAAATGCTTGCAAACATCATCCCTGTTAAGCTTGGCGTATTTTTCCGCCAATTCCAATGCTTCAAGGGGACCCGCCTCCCGCATTATTTTTAATGATTCCCACGCTTCACGCTGATATTCATCTGTATCCTGGGGCTTTTCCCTTTGAAACTGAACTTGCTGGCACCGGGAAAGTACGGTAGGTAGCAAGGCACTTGGGTTTGCGGTAAGCAGGACAAAAACAACCTTCCCCGGGGGTTCCTCCAGGGTTTTTAGCAAACAATTGGCCGCCTGCAAAGTCATGGTATCAGCGGCATTAATTATACAAATCTGATAACAGCCTTGGTAGGCCCTGTACCCCACATATTTCTGCATATCCCTTATCTGTTCGATTTTTACGGAGGCCCCTTGGGGGAAAATCTCCAATAAATCGGGATGGTTGCCACTGCGGTACTGGACACAATCCTTGCAAACCCCGCAGGCGTAACCATTTTTCCGATCCTTACACAAAAGACAGGCCGCCAACCCTCCGGCCACGTCCTTCTTGCCCACACCTTCCGGACCGCTAAAAATGTAAGCATGGGCGATACGGCCCTTGATAAGGGCAGAACGAAAACCGCCAACTATTTTTTCATGGCCGCTAATTTCCCGCAGAAACATTTAAAGAATCCCCTTTATAATGGAGTATACCTCATTATACACCTCTTTGACCGGATTGTCGGCATTTATGACCTTCATACCCTCTTCCACGGCCAGCTCCAAATACCCCTTGCGCACCCTCCGGTAAAATTCGGCACCTTCCTGTTCAAGACGGTCCGTACCCCTACGAAAATCCTGAACCCTCCTTAGCCCTTCCCCGGGGTCCATGTCAAATAAAAGAGTCAGATCCGGCTCCAACCCACCGGTTGCCAACCGGTTGACCCGCCGCAAAAAATCAAGGTCTATCCCCCGCCCGTATCCCTGGTAGGCCAGGGTTGAGGCGCAAAACCTGTCGCACAGAACTGTATTTCCGGATTTTAAAGCCGGCTCTATAACCTCCCGCACGTGTTGCGCCCGGGCCGCCGCATACAATAATGACTCGGCCCTTTCATCCAGTTCGAGGTTTTCGGGATCCAAAAGGATCCCCCTGATTTTTTCGCCAATCCTGGTGCCGCCCGGTTCCCTCGTGAAGACAATTTTATACCCTTGATCCCGGAGATCCTCGGCAAGGCGGGATATCTGCGTTGTTTTTCCTGAGCCGTCCACACCCTCAAAGACTATAAACTTAGCCATCGACAACCTCCAATTTATAAAGTCCCGGATCCCGGGGGCCTTGCAAGGGCACCTGCATGTCTCTTAGTAAAAGCAGATACTCCAATATTTCCGGAGTTATTACCTCTCCCGGTAACAGGGTTGGGATTCCCGGCGGGTAAGCCGCCACTGATTCGGCACTAACCTTGCCAACAGTTTCTGTGAGCGGTAGCGTGCAATGTCCGGTTATCCAGGCCTCCCGCGGGGTCATGGCCTTCACCGAAGGTAAAAGAACACTTTCTGCAATCCTTTTTTTCAGCTCACCCATTTTTATGATCTTGCCACCGCAGGATATACGCCTTGAAATGTCCTTTATAGCAAACACCAATTCCCCACAATCTTCCTTCCCCGTGCCAATCGTTATCATGCACAGAACATTTAAAAAATCCGCCATTTCCACCTGTATATTGTAGTCATTCCGCAATATCGCGGACAGGTCATAACCGGTCAACCCTAGGCGTGCCGCCGAAATCAAGATTTTAGTGCAATCGAGCCTACTTCCGGGCAAACCCCTATCCATGAGATAGTCCGAGTCCAAAACGTCTATCTTCCTAACTTGCCTTAATTCTTCCCGGACCCAACGGGCGAAAACGATTGACCTTTCCAGGAGCTCATACCCTTTAAAAACCATCTGGCGTCTCGCACTATCAAGGGAGGACATGAGAATGTAAGAAGGGCTTGTGGATTGCACCATACCTAAAACGGAAGCTATACTTTCGTAGTCCACAAGATTTCCCTGTAGATGCAACATTGATGACTGGGTCAGTGAACCGCCCAACTTGTGGGTGCTTTGCACTACTCCGTCCGCACCGGCCGACATGGCATCGTCCGGCAACTCCGGGTGAAATCGTAAATGCCCACCATGGGCCTCATCGACGAACAGGGGCATGCCAAGGCTGTGGGTGGCAGCGGCCATCCGATCTACCTTGCCGCACAGGCCGTGGTAGGTAGGATTGACAACCATGGCCGCGGAGGCCCCCGGGTTTTCCCAAAGGACCTTTTTAAAATCATCGGGTTTCACCGCATTGGCGATCCCAAAACCATCCAGGCAATCCACGGGAATGTAAACCGGATCCGCCCCCGATACAACCAACCCCCATAATGCAGACCGATGCATGTTTCTCGGTAGAATAACCTTGGCCCCGGGCGAACAGCTTCCGGCAAGCAAGGCATGAATCCCGCAAGTGGTGCCGTTAACCAAAAAGAAGGTTTTGTCGGCACCAAAGGCATCGGCCGCCAGCATTTGGGCTTCATCTATAACCCCGGTGGGATTATGAAGATCATCCAAGCCGGGAACCTCTGTCTGATCAAGGCAAAACAACTTCCCGCCCACAAAATCAAGCAGATCCGCGGGGGCGGCTACCCCCTTGTGGTGGGCCGGCATGTGAAAGGAAATATGGTTCTTGTAGTAATCTACAAGCGCATCCAACAGGGGTGTTTTTGCCTGGTCTAGATTGTATGGCAGACCGGCTCACCTCCCGAAAATTTCACCGATTAGCTCAATTTTATCACAAAAAGGGCGTTGCACGCCACCTAAAAAGTAGTTTCGCAACGCCCCTTACATACCTTGGCAACTGAAATATTACTTTTTAACCCTTTTCCTTCTTTCTATAGTTATAGCGCAGTCGGGGCACACCCTTTGGCAAATCCCACAAGCAATACATTCATCATTGGCTTCAACAGTAGGAGTGCCATATACACCAAGAATATTAGACCAGCTTATACATTGTTCGGGGCATTTTTCCCGACACAATCCGCACCCCTTACAAAGCCCGGGAAATATAGTGAAAAAACCTTTTTCCAATTCGAGAGTACGCGGTTTTAAGGCTACAGTCATTGGTCTCCCTCCCCCTATATAGCGTCCGCTATTAGTTTCATGCCGCGTTCAATTGCCGCAAAGTTCAATTCGCGAAGCTTTGGATTTTTTTCAAATATATAGCCGAATCTTTTTTCGACGGCGGCTTTCGCATCATCCATTTTCACAACTTTGGTTGCCTCCACCACGGCCCCCATGATGATAATATTGAAAACTCGTGGGTGGAGCTCATTTTTGGCAATATCCAGGGCCGGAATGGCCAGTATTTTGCCGGCATTCTTGGGCAAAGCATCTTCAATATTTTCTATGCTTTGATCGTAAACAAAGGTAGTATTTGGCCCAACATACTGTAGTGTTCTGTGCACCGCCCGATCGCTAAGGGCAATAACAATATCCCCGATTTGGAACTTGGGGGAACCGATACGTTTTTCACCTATCTGGATGAAGGCAACGGAAACGCCCCCCCTTTGTTCCACGCCAAAGTTAGGAATGTAGAGTACTTCTTTGCCCTCATTGTTAGCGGCTTCGGCCAGTATCTGGGCAACAGACTGCACACCCTGCCCACCTTCCCCGGCCAGGGCAATTTTAACTGCTTTTGCCATTACTGTGCACCTCCCGCTTTTTTACCGGAACCGGGAACCTTCAGTTCCCCAACCTTAAAGTACCGGGGCATCTCTTTTTCGACAAAATTCCAGGTTTCCGCGGCATTTGTCCTCCAGTTGGTCGGGCAAAGGGATAAAACCTCTACAAAGGAAAAGCCATTCCCCTCGATTTGGTTTACCAATGCCGCCTTCATGATTTTGGTCAGTTTAACCAGATTGGCCACCGTACCCCGGGCCACATAAGCGCCCTCCTGGGCTATGGCGGAAACCATTTCCGGCCCTTGTGTGGGCATACCCGTCAGTTCGGGGTCTCTACCATAGGGGCTGGTTTCCGTCTTCTGCCCCGGCATGGTAGTCGGGGCCATTTGGCCGCCTGTCATTGCATACTGGGTATTGTTCACCAATAAAACCATTATTTTTTCGTTACGCGTGGCCGCGCTCACCAGGTGCTGGGCCCCAATCGCATAACCTCCCCCATCGCCCATATAGGCTATCCCTATTACATCGGGGTTGGCCCTCTTTATACCGGTTATAACGGGGGTGGTCCTACCGTGGTGGGTCTGCACCGTATCCATGTCAAAAAAATCCCATGCTAACAACGAACAACCTATATCGCAACCGAAAACAACCTTATCTTGTATCTTTAGTTCATCTATGGCTAAGCCAAGTGCTTTTAAAACTAGGGGATGGCCACAACCCGGACAAAATTTGTGGGGTTTGGTTTCCACCCGCCAACAATCTGGCATTGCAGGCTGTACTGTCATAAGTAATTGACCTCCTTCCAGGTAAAAACACGGCTATTAGGAAGCCGTTTTTTTAACCTGCTCCACTAATTCCTCAGCAGTAATACCAACACCGGGCTTTAACAGCTCATCGACCTCGACCGGTAAACCGAAGGCAGCCTCTTTAACTAATCTTGCCAACTGCCCGTAAGATGATTCCACTATCATAAATTTGCCCACCTTTTTGGCCAGCGCCCGTATTTGGTCAACCGGGAACGGCCGCAGCGTTACCGGCCGGAAAAATCCAACCTTGTAACCATCTGCCCTCAGCTCCTCAACCGCACTCACGGCCGCACGTGATACAACACCGTGGGCGATGATCAATAATTCACAGTCATCTGTTTCCATTTCCTTGTACTCGATAATTTCCGGTGAATATTTTTCAAAGTCACTGATATTCTCCTGTAAAACCTCATACAGTTCCTCTTCCGTATTATAAGTATTGCGGTAGTGGCCCGGTGCCCTGTCCACCCCCGGGCTTCCTTCCCGCCCTACAAAGGCTTGTGCATCGGCCGGCTCAATCCCCCGGGCTTCCGGATCATAAATTGTAAGTGGTTCCCTCATTTGGGACTGGTAGCCATCCCCTAAAACGAAGGTCGGAAAACGGTACTTCCACGCCGTACGGAAAGCCTTTATTGTATAATCAAATAATTCCTGGTGGGAACAGGTCGAATAGACAACCCGAAGTCCGTCCCCATTGCCCCCCATGGTGGTCATGGTGACCTCTTGTTGAGAATAAATAACGGTCGCCGTGGAAGGGCCTCCCCTTTGCTGTACAACAACAACTGTAGGCAACCTCATCATTTCCGCCATGGAAATAGGCTCCTGCATCAAGGTATTCCCGGGTCCCGCAGTAGCAGTAAAAGACCTTCTGCCCGCAAGCACCCCTCCAATAGTGGTAAATCCCGCAGACAGTTCGTCCTCGGTTTGTAGAAATTTACGCCCAAATTTCGGCGCCAGGCGAGTCCAGTAATGCATGATTTCATTTTGCGGTGTTATGGGGTAGCCATACATAATGTCTGCATTTGCAGCTAAGGCCGCCCACGCCACTACTTCATTACCGGTCATGAAAGCCCGCTTTTCATTTTGAATAGGCCTTTCCGGCATAAACCCACACCTCCAAGAAAAGTTATGATGTTATTTCAAAAGGCACTTAAAACTACCAAAAGCTTTGGGGCATGTACCTGTGTAAAGCACGCACCTCATTGCCCATACAATCCGCCTCGCCAATTTTAAGTGCTATTTCTCCCAAAGCCGCCGTTATAACACACCCCACACCCAGCCGCCTTGCCGCTTCCGTGACGATCCGGGCCCCATCCTGTACAAGATCGACAGACGTTTCTTCGCCAAGATGCGAATTGTTTATGATGACATCCACATCTATGTCCATATCTTTTATATAATCAACAATATCATCCACCGTGGATGTAAGCGGCCGGGTGGAGCTGACTACCACACAAATCCTCAAATCCTTGTCTTCCTTGGCCCCCTCCAAGAGGTTCAGTGTCCGGGCACCCTCCACACCATAACCCACATCTAAAATAATATCGCCGGTCCGGCGGAGTGCCCACCTGGATCCCGGCAATAAAACGTTACCTGTTTCACCAAGCCCTATGGTTTGGCTTGTTTCCCAAGATA
>CAZKPV010000013.1:0-236 GCA_964554735.1 uncultured Clostridia bacterium | reverse complement strand
CATCAACACCCTTGCTTTCCAAAAGTTTTTTAATAGGCCGCAACGTATAAAAGGGTTTAACGATATCGAAATCAACAAGCGTGACCTTCCTCCCGGCCCCTACAAGTTGCAAAGCCCTGTTTATAGCATTCTCACTTTTGCCACTTGCATATTCGCCTAAATAGGCTTCAACGATCCTGTTTGGTATGTTCCCCCACACCTCCGAATACTGCTGCATATCTCTGAATACTATTGTT
>CAZKPV010000012.1:21917-22150 GCA_964554735.1 uncultured Clostridia bacterium | reverse complement strand
GGCGTGTTCTCCGCCGTTTAAAATATTCATCATGGGAACAGGCAATTCACGGGCATTAATTCCCCCCAGGTATTTGTAAAGGGGCAAACACGACATTTCGGCGGCGACCTTGGCGACTGCAAGGGATATGCCCAAAATCGCATTGGCCCCGTATCTTCCCTTGTTGTCCGTGCCGTCAAGGGCGATCAGGGTTTCGTCAACCCTGGCCTGGTCCCGGGCGTCCAACCCCACTA
>CAZKPV010000012.1:18210-21904 GCA_964554735.1 uncultured Clostridia bacterium | reverse complement strand
GGCACTGCCGCCCGCCCAATCGCCCCTCCATCCACCAGCACATCAACCTCTACAGTAGGATTGCCCCTCGAGTCAAGGATCTCCCGGGCGTTAACATCTATAATAGTTGTGGACATATTATTTGCCTCCTCGTATTTTCGAAATCAAAGATTTTCCCGTCATTTCCGGTGGTTTGGGCAAGCCTAAAAGATGCAAAATCGTCGGTGCTATATCCTCAAGCCTGCCGGGCCGAAGCTCAACATCTATCTTGTTGGAACATAATATAAAGGGGCAAGGGTTAATTGTGTGGGCCGTGTGGCAACTGCCACATTCATCCACCATTTTTTCGGCATTGCCATGGTCGGCAGTTATCAGAACAGTTCCTCCCCTACTTACCACTTTTTCCACCAACCTGCCCAGACAATCGTCAACAACTTCGATGGCCTTAACCGCGGCCTTCAAATCCCCCGTATGCCCCACCATGTCGGCATTGGCATAATTCATGATGATGACCTGGTATTTGTTTTTCATCAGCTCAAGACTGAAGGTGTCCGTAATTTCACAGGCGCTCATTTCGGGTTGAAGGTCATAGGTGGCAACCTTGGGCGAAGGTATCAAGACCCGGTCCTCACCGGGGAAGGGCTCCTCCACCCCGCCATTGAAAAAAAAGGTTACATGGGCGTATTTTTCTGTTTCCGCCAACCTCAACTGGGTCAGACCATTTTTGCTCAACACTTCCCCTAGGGTGTTTTTAAGCAGTAATGGCTTGAAAGCCACCGGAGCATCTATTGTCTTGTCGTATTCGGTCATACATACAAAAAACACATCCGGCTTGTGAGCCCTCTTGAAAGCACGAAACTCCTCGTCTACAAAGGCACGGGTTAGTTCCCTGGCCCTGTCCGGCCTAAAATTAAAAAAGATTACGGCGTCGCCATCCTGAATTTTCGCACCATCCCCGCTATCGCCCATAATTACCGTGGGTTTGACAAATTCATCGGTGTCACTTCGTTTGTAGCTGTTCAATACAGCCTCCTCCGCTGATTCCGCCGTAAAACCCTCCCCGAAAACCAGTGCCCTGTATGCCTTTTCCACCCGATCCCAGCGCATGTCCCTGTCCATGGCATAATAACGGCCGCTTATGGTGGAAATGGTACCTGTTTTTAAATCCTTCATTCTTTGCTCGGTGGTCTTTATGTACTCGACCGCATTGGTAGGCGGTACGTCCCGGCCGTCCAAGAATGCGTGCAAATAAACCTTTTTTATATTCTCCCGATAAGCCATTTCTAACAAGGCAAAAAGGTGGTCAATATGGCTGTGCACTCCACCGTCGGACAGCAGGCCCATCAAATGCAATGATGAGTTGTAGCTTTTGGTATGGGCAACCGCTCTTTGCAAAACACTGTTCGCAAAAAAGCTACCATCCTCGATGGCAAGTGATATCCGGCTGAAATCCTGGTAAACTACCCTCCCGGCCCCTATGTTCAGGTGGCCCACTTCGGAGTTGCCCATCTGTCCCTCCGGTAGCCCCACATCCTCACCGGAAGTGCGTACGTAAGTATGGGGACATCTTGCCAGTATTCTTTCCATACCCGGCTTTTTCGCCTGTGCTATCGCATTCCCCTCAATTTGGTCATTGAGACCCCAGCCGTCCAAAATAACCAGAACAAGCGGGTGATTTTTATCCATTATAACCCTCCTGACTATTCGGCGGCTTTGACAATCCCGGCAAAACTTACCGGATCAAGGCCCGCACCTCCCACTAAGGCCCCGTCAATATCCGGCTGGGACATCAAGCCCAGTGCGTTGTCGGGTTTTACACTTCCCCCGTACTGAATCCGCACAACCCCCGCCGCCTTTTGGCCGACCATACCGGCGATCACCCGGCGGATAAAGGCATTTACCTCCTGGGCATCGGCTTCTGAGGCGGTCCGGCCGGTACCAATGGCCCAAATCGGCTCATAGGCTATTATTACTTTCTCCATTCCGTCGGCTTCAAAATCCTTCAAGGACCCTTCGAGCTGTACCCGCACCACTTTTTCAGTATTTCCCGCCTCCCTGTCCTCTATCTTTTCACCAACACATACTATGGGTGTTAAACTGTGTTTCAAGGCGGCCTTCGCCTTTCTGTTTACTGTTTCGTCCGTTTCGCCGAAAAACTGGCGTCTTTCTGAATGACCCAGGAGAACATGGGTACAGCCCAAATCACGGAGCATCCCCGGTGCAATTTCACCCGTATACGCCCCCTCGTCTTCCCAGTGCATATTTTGGGCACCAAATCCGATACGGCTACCCTTTAACGCGGCGGCCACTTCCTGTAGGGCGGTAAAGGGGGGAAACAGCAAAACGTCCACCCCGGGCTCCGGGCCTTCCGCCAGTATTGCCTTAAACTTCTCAATATATTGTCGTGCCTGGCCAACCGTCTTAAACATCTTCCAGTTGGCAGCAATCACCTTTCTCCGCATGGATAGACCTCCTTTTTATCTCAGACAACACAGACAACACAGACAACACAAAGGAGCGTTCCTTTTGTGTTCTTGCTCACTTGTCCTGCAAGGCCTCGACTCCCGGAAGCCCTTTTCCTTCTAGGAACTCCATGGAAGCCCCTCCGCCTGTGGAAACATGTGTTATTTGTTCCGTAACTCCCAACTTTTTTAGTGCCGCGACCGAGTCCCCACCGCCGACAACGCTGACCGCCTCGGATTTGGCAATGGCGGCGGCTAGCGCCTCCGTTCCCCGGGCAAAGGGCTCCATTTCGAAAACGCCCACGGGCCCGTTCCAAAAAAGAGTACGGGCCTCCCCGATAACTTTAGTAAATTCCCCTATTGTCTCCGGGCCTATATCCAGGGCCATACTATCCTCCGGTATGGCCTCCACAGAAACTATTTTCTGCTCTGCGTCGGGGGAAAAAGCCGGTGCCACAACCAGATCCGTCGGCAGCAACAACCGAACATTGGATTCCGCCGCCTTATCAAGCAGTTCCCGGGCCCTTCCCACCTTATCGTTTTCCACCAGGGATTTGCCCACGGCGAGGCCCTTGGCCTTCAGGAAAGTGTTGGCCATACCTCCCCCTATGAGTAGGGTATCCACCCTTCCCAGAAAACTCTCCAAAATATTGATCTTGTCGGCTATCTTGGCACCGCCTATTAGGGCAACAAAGGGCCTGCCGGAGCCGGACAATAACCTTCCCAACACATCCAGCTCCTTTTCCAAAAGCAGCCCCGCCACCCCCGGGATAAACTCGGTCACACCCCTGGTGGAAGCGTGGGCCCGGTGGGCAGTACCGAAAGCATCGTTTACATACAGGTCCGCCAAACTGGCCAGCTCACGGGCGAACTGCCGATCATTTTTCTGTTCGCCGGGATAAAATCTCACATTTTCCAGCAACAAAATATCCCCGTCCCGCATCCGGCCCACCGCATCCCGAACCGCCGGCCCTATACAATCATCAAGTTTATCCACGACCCGTCCGAGCAACTCCCCGAGACGGGCGGCAACCGGATCCATACGCAGTTTTTCAACCTGTTCACCGCCGGGCCTTCCCAAGTGGGAAACAAGTATTGTTTTTGCTCCCCGGTCCGTGAGATAACGTATAGTGGGCAATGAAGCCCGGATACGGGTGTCATCAGCAATACTCCTGTCCTCGTTCAAGGGCACATTAAAGTCGACCCTCAGTAGAACATGTTTCCCGCGGACATTTATATCCTTGACTGTTTTT
>CAZKPV010000012.1:1687-18200 GCA_964554735.1 uncultured Clostridia bacterium | reverse complement strand
GCCATACCTTTAAAACCCCCAGATGGAACCCCAGATGGAACCCCGGATGAAACCCTCCAAAGAAACATCCCTGCTCCCATCCGGAAAACTATTTTTTGTCCGCCATATATTTTACCAGATCGACAAGGCGGCAGGAATAGCCCCACTCGTTGTCATACCAGGAAAGAACCTTGACCATGTTGCCGATGACCATGGTGGACAGGCCGTCAACTATGGATGAAAAACTGTTTCCGTTGAAATCCGAGGACACCAGAGGCTCCTCCGTGTAGGCCAATACATCTTTCAGCTCCCCTTCCGCCGCGGATTTCAAAGCCCCGTTAACCTCCTCCAAGGCGGCTGGCTTGGCCACCTCCACCACTAAATCAACTACCGAAACATTGGCCGTCGGAACCCGCATGGCCATACCGTTTAGCTTGCCTTCCAGGTCGGGCAGAACCAGGGCCACGGCCCGGGCCGCTCCGGTACTGGTCGGAATAATTGATTCCGCCGCCGCCCTCGCCCGGCGCAAATCCTTGTGGGGCGCGTCTAACAAACGCTGATCGCCCGTATAGGCGTGGATGGTTGTCATCAAACCCTTGACAATACCAAAACTATCGTTGAGAACCTTGGCTACGGGTGCCAAACAGTTGGTGGTACAGGAGGCATTGGAAACGATGTGGTGTTTTTCGGAATCATAAACCCCCTCGTTAACACCCATTACAATAGTTGCGTCAACATCTTTTCCCGGAGCACTAATTACCACCTTCCCGGCACCGGCTTCCAAATGTTTGGATGCTTCCTCCCGTGTACGGAAAAGCCCGGTACACTCTATAACTACTTCTACGCCCAGGTCCTTCCACGGCAAATTGGCAGGGTCCCTTTCCGCGAAAACGGCTACTTCCTTGCCATTTACCTTAAAACTTTTTTCCCCCGCCTCAACCCGGGCCTTAAAAATACCATGTACTGAATCATACTTGAGCAGGTGAGCAAGCGTCTTTGCATCGGCCAGGTCGTTCACTGCAACTATCTCCAGTTGCTCGTTTTGAAATGCGGCACGGAGAACATTCCGCCCTATTCGACCAAAACCATTAATACCCACCTTAATAGACATATAAGCCTCCCCCTTCATATTATGTTTATTTTGCATTAATTTATGAATGCTCAATAATATAGATATTCTTGCAAATGGAGCGAATACCTCCAAAATAATCATTTTCATGAAAAATTTAAAGGCAGGGATTCCGGTTGGGAATCCCTGCCACCAATGCTTCTAGTATCTCCTTCTTCTGTTTATTGGAGGAATATTTAGTTCCGAACGATACTTCGCCACCGTTCGCCTGGAAATTTTTATTCCCCTATATTTCAAGATATCGGCAATTTTTTTGTCGTTAAGCGGTTCCGTCGGGTCCTCCCCCTCTATAATCTCCTGAATCATTTTTTTAACACTCTCGGCGGAAGTCATCCCGGTGGAACTGGCCAGGCCGGTTGAAAAGAAAAATTTCATTTCCAACAGACCCCTAGGTGTGTCTATATATTTATTTGCGGTTGCGCGGCTGACAGTCGACTCGTGAAGATCCACCATATCCGCAACCCTTTTCAAGTTTAACGGTTTTAAATACTTAACCCCGTATTCAAGAAAATCCCTTTGCAGGTCAACCAGGCATTTCGTAATCTTGTACAGTGTGGTACGCCGCTGCTCTATACTGCGGATTAGCCAGGTTGCGGCGTTAAGTTTGCTTTCGACATACCGGCGGGTGGCCTTGTCGAAAAGTTGCTCTTGGACCAGGACTGAGCGATATGTAGAGTTAATGGTTAAACGCGGGATGGAGGTGTCGTTGATGAGTATTACATATTCCCCCTCAACTTTTTCCAAAACAACATCCGGAGTTACATAACGCACATCATTGGAACCCGCAAAATTGCGGCCGGGCTTGGGGTCAAGTTGTTGGAGCATATCCGCCGTCTGCTGGACCTCCACAATGGAGATGCCCAACTTCTGTGCAATCCTCCCTAACCTCCCATTGGCTAAATCAGGGAGGTGCCTATTGATGATCGACATGAGAAGATAATCGTTTATACCCAGGTAGTCCAGTTGAATCAACAGACATTCCCTTAAATCACGTGCCCCAACCCCCGGTGGGTCAAAGCCTTGGATAACCTTCAAGACCTCGATGATCTTGTCTTCCTGCACGCCAAAAGACCGGGCAACCTCCCCCACGGAACAGCGGAGATAACCGTTATCGTCAATATTTCCCACCAAATATTCGCCAATCTTCCTTGATAACCCCTTCAAATTGCTAAATCTAATCTGCATCAAGAGGTGTTCGCCCAGACTCGGCGCCTTGCTTAAAAAATTTTCATATTCATAATCCACCTGGCGAGGCTCGACCTTGGGCATGCCCAAATCACTACTGTCCTGGAAATACTCCTCCCAGTCTATGTCAAGATCTGCAGTTTCCCCTTGCTCATCATCCAACCCGTCAACTGAATCGCCGTCATCACCGGTACGTTCCTGTTGTTCCCCATTGACTTCCAATACGGGGTTTTCTTGAATCTGCTGTTGAACATACAACTCCAATTCCAAAGAAGATAACTGCAAAATAGTTATGGCCTGACGCAATTCAGGTGTGATTATGAGCTTTTGAGTTTGTTGAAGTTCAAGCCCATAACCCATACGCATTTATCTTCACTCCCAATTAATATTATAGAAAATTCTCTCTAATAAATACTATTCTAGTTACCGATTTACTTTCCCTCTTTTACCCGCTTTAACTACAGCCAGCCCCTTCGATATTGTAGATCGCCCCGTCTTTTGCCGCAATTGTTTTAATCCCGGTGGCTTCTTCTACATATTTTGCCATAAGATCCCTCAGATCAACCGGATATAAACAGCAATAGTTAAAATGGGTAATAAAACATACCTTTACCCTTGGAGAACCCTGCAAAAGGTGGGCCAACCCTATGGTTGTAATGTGTCTGTGCGCCCACACATTGTGGGCGGTTACATTGGCGATCAGCACATCAACATCGGAAAACACATCCCTCAGGTCCCGCCTGAAGTGGCGGACGGATGCCAAATCCATTATCGGGCCGTTGGGCAACTCCTTATGCTCCCCGCTTTCCGTTACATAGCTCCTGATGTAGTTGGAATCACTGGTATATCCAATGCTTAGATTCCCGGATTTCAGAACAAACCCATAATTTTCACCATGATGATAGGCCGGTACAGGTATCAGGGACGCCCCGTTTAATTCCAAGGGAACGTAGGGGTCAAGGTATTTAACCTCCGGTCCTCCCGGGTAACCGCCCCCCTTTATCTCACCCTGGTGGTATTTGCTGATTAGGCCCTCCGCCTGCAGGACCTCCCTTGGGCCGAGCAAGTAACCACGCCGGGCAAACATAGCCCAACACATGCTTTCTATGATACTTTCGGCACCCGCATAGTGGTCAAGGTGTCCATGGGACACATATACCGCATCCAGGGACCCCAGATCCAAGCCCATTTCCTTGGCCCTGACAACCGCGCCCGGACCGGGGTCGACATACATCCGGAGGCCATTTAAAGATATAATAAAGCCTGCCGTATGTGGGTGCTGGTTAAAGACCGCCTCCGGGTTTCCGCCCGTTCCCAAAAAAATGATTTTACCTTCGGGGATGGTGTTGGGTATTTCCTCCCGGTAACGCCACCTCCTGAAAACCTCCTTGGCGGCTTTAGATGTTACCCGCCGCAAGTGCCGGTCGAAATCTTTAATCTTCATCTTACCTTCCTCTATTTCTGCCGGATTTTCCCAAACGTATATTTTCCGCTATTTTTTCCATCTTTCGCATACGGTGATTTACCCCCGATTTACTAACCTGTGGATTCATCAACCTTCCCAGTTCCTTGAGGCTTATATCCGGATATTGCACACGTAGATCGACCAGTTCCCTCAGGGTGGGCGGCAGGCTTTCGAGACCTACAGTTGAAGCGATCAGTTTGATGTTCTCCAACTGCCGAACAGCGGCAACCGCCGTTTTATTGATATTTGCGGTTTCACAATTCACCAAACGGTTGACTTGATTGCGAACGTCCTTGCGAACACGAACATTTTCAAAATCTAACAGTGCTCCGTGTGCCCCGGTTATACTTAAAAAAGAGGCTATGTGATCGCTGTCCTTGAGGTATACAACGTAACGTTTTCTGCGCCGACTAACTTTGGCACTTAATCCATAATATTTCATAATGCCGACAATTGTCCCGGCATGTTCCCCGTTGGTCTCCAATATTTCCAAATGATAGGATGCGCTTGGATTGGTGATAAAACCGCCGGCCAAATAACAGCCCCTCAAATAGGCTCGGCAACAACAGTCCTTGCTCGCAATTTCCTGGTTGGCAACCCTGTCAAACCAGGATGAAAAGCTACTGATGCCCAGACCGAACAAAACTTCTTTTATACCCGGTTGGGGCGGAAGCCGTACAAGGTAGCTGTTGCTCTTTTTAGGACGATTCTTACGTTTAACAATAATCTGTGCTTGTACAGGAAAAAGGTTTTTAAAAAGCGTGAACACCTTTCTAGCAACGCCCGGTTGGGCCAAAACAACATGCAAGGCGAGCCTTTGGCCGCTAATTTGGATACTGCCGCGCATTTTGACGAATGCCGACAGCTCCGACATGCGGCAACACTCATCCTCCCCGAGGATCCCAATTAATTCATCTTTGACTCCCAACGAAAAGGACAAGCAAATCACTTCCTACCGTTACAATCTTGTATACAAATCAAATATTGCCTCCGCCAGTTTCTGTGAGTGATGGCAGGAAAATTTATCCCGATCCACAAAGTCAAAACCCTTTGGTTGGGCACCAAGCCTTTCCAACTCGGCCAGGTCGGGGATTACCGGTAAAATCTCCTTGCCGAGGCGGTCATCAAGTGTTTTATCCACAGCGGCCGTGTTCACCAACACAAAATCCTCTATTTTTCCGGCGTGGGCACGCAAGCCCCGCACATGATCCGAAGCGGCGTATCCGTCCGTTTCCCCCGGCTGGGTCACTATATTGCAGATATACAACCTTAGGGCTCCGGACTGTCTGACTGCCCCGGCAACACCCTCAACCAGCAGACCAGGTATAATGCTTGTGTACAGACTACCCGGGCCGATAACTATGATATCCGCTTCGCCTATGGCCGAAATAACCCCTCGGGTCGGCCGGCAGTCGGGGGGATCCAGGAAAACCTCTTTGATACGCCCACCGCGCAAGGGGATTAAAGACTGCCCGTAAGCGATGGTGTCATCCTCCATTTTGGCCCCGAGGACAACCCGATCCAGTGTTACCGGTAGGACCTTCCCGCTTATGTTAAGAAGCCTGCCCATCTCATCAATGGCACCGGCAAAACCCCCGGTTAAATCGCACAGCGCCGCCATAAGTAAGTTGCCTAAATTGTGACCGTTCAATTCACCCCCGGAAAAACGGTATTGCACTAGTTTCTCCAAAAGAGTTTTTCCCGGTGACAGGGACACCAAACAGTCGCGAATGTCGCCCGGCGGTAAAATCCCCAACTCGCCGCGTAAGCGGCCCGAACTGCCCCCATCATCGGCAACGGACACGATAGCGGTAATGTTGGAAGTGTAGCGTTTCAGCCCGTTCAAAAGGACGGACAGCCCCGTACCCCCGCCGATACCCACCACCTTGAGAGTTGTCTTGTCAGACCCACACCTGTTCATGTTTGCCATAGTCCTTACCTTCTAATACAATTATTTTTTCTTACCACTGTAGTTTTCCTTGATGCGGTTGATATCCCGATGGCGCACCGTTACATGGTACTCCTTGTTTAGAAAGGTATTGCACAAGCTATTGGCCAAGGCCACCGATCTGTGCATCCCGCCTGTGCAGCCGATAGCAATCGTCAGTGTAGACTTCCCCTCCTCAATGTAATGGGGGATACAAAATTCCATTAAATCACACAATTTCGCCATGAATTTCCTGGTAAGATCCGAGCCGAACACATATTCCCTCACGGGATCATCATTCCCTGTCAGCAAACTCAAATGGGGCACATAATAGGGATTAGGCAGGAATCTCACATCCATAACCAAATCGGAATCAAGTGGTATCCCGTACTTGTAGCCAAAAGACATCACCGTGATATAAAAACGTGCGGCCCCAATGTCCAGGCCAAATATCGAGGCTATTTCGGCCTTGAGCTGTTTTGGCTTTAAGTCGGAAGTATCAATCACTTTATGGGCACTGCCACGCAGCTCACGCAGGCGGTGCCGCTCCTCCCTGATTCCCTTGAGCGTTTCTCCTTGTAATGCCAGGGGGTGCCTTCTTCTCGATTCTTTGAAACGGCGCACCAGAGTCTCGTCGGAGGCTTCAAGAAACAGGATTTCGTATTCAATGCCGCGGCTATCCAGTCCCGCCAGGGATTCATAGACCTTGTCGAAAAATTCACCGCCCCGAATGTCGATCACCAAGGCGACCTTATCGATTTTCCCTCTTGACTGCCCGCACAGCTCGGCGAATTTCGAAATCAAGGCCGGAGGCAGGTTGTCAACACAAAAGTAACCCAGGTCCTCCAGACAACGGATAGCCTCCGTTTTGCCGGCCCCGGACAGACCGGTGACAATCAAAAATTTAGAATCGGCCATGGGCCCAACCCCCTTTCTATCATTATAGTTCAGTCAATTAGCAAACACCTGAAAATATGAAATAATTAACGCTATGTTAAAACTACTTTGCCAGTTCCTGCTTCAAATGGTCTATCATCCTTACCGGGCCGGGATCTATGTCGTAAAAGCAGGCAAGATAAATACTGGCAAAATCACCGGGATAAATCAGGGAGTACACTCCGGCCATATAGCTTTTACCCCTAGCAAAAACCTCCTGTACCCCCACGCCGGCTTTCTTTATAATCCTCTTCGTTATGTCCATTCGTTTTTTTACCTGGGGGTGGTCATTTTCATCCCGGAGCATAACCACCCGGAGTTTGGGAAGAATTTCACGGGGGGCCTCAAACCCGACAATCTCGTTATGGTTTAGCTCGGGGAAGACATTCCAATAGGCAGGCGATTTTGCGTTTTCGTTGATCTGGCCCTTCCACCGCTGGGCCGCAACTTCACTCGTTCCGCTGGCCCCCCATATAACCGGAATTCCGCCCTTGAAAAAGGATGCAATTTGCTTGGCTTGGTTTCTTTCCGCCGGCACATGGTCGGACAGTTCATCCCGAAGGATTTTTAGAATCCCAACGGTTTCCTCGACATCCTCCTCCACCCCGCTTGCCAGCCCCAGACGGTTCAACAAGACCACGGCGGGAATAAAAAGAAAACCGGTTGCCGCCCTTGGGGATATGCCGCCCGGGATAATAATCACCGGCATACCTGCCTGCTCGGCGGCCTTTGCCAGCCTCCCCCCGCTGGAGATAACCACAATGGTGGCAGCCCTTCTTTTAGCTTCTTCGAAAGCATCCAAGGTTTCCTCGGTGTTGCCCGAGTAGCTGGTGGCGATAACCAGCGAGCCTTCATTTACATAGGCCGGTAGGGTGTAGTCCCTGACCACCTTTACGGGTATATCCAATCTGTCTTCGGCATAAACCCGCAGAAGATCACCGCCAATGGCCGACCCCCCCAACCCGGCCACCACCACATTTTTTATTTCCTTTTTACCCGGCAAGTCTGCTCCCATACCCAATTGGTATGCTTTTTCGATCTGTTCCGGCAAGCCGGCCACCGCACCGAGCATATTTTGAGAATCAATCATGCCAGCGATTCCTCCTTTTATTTTCCCTGCCGATTGCCAAGGCCACGGCACCCAATACACCCGCACGCCCCCCCAACCCGGAAGGCGTCACCCGGACATCAGTCAGATTGGCTTCTAATGTATACTCACCGACTGCTTTCATTATGTCATCCCACATAAGGTTGCCCACGGACATGACCCCGCCGCCCAAGACCACACAGGACGGGTTTAAGAGGTTGATGACACTGGAAATTCCCAGACCTAGGGCCCAGGCGGCCTTTTGCAATATCCACCGGGCCTCCCTGTCGCCCCTCCCGGCGGCGATACCCACCTCAACCGCGGTAACCTCATCCTTTCCGGCCGGTGCCTGTTCCTTGATCCCCAAACCCCGTCCGGCTCGGATCAGCTCATTCGCCAACCGGGCTATGGCCGTTCCGGAGGCAACCGCCTCCAGACAACCGCGTTTACCACAGGAACACCTGGGCCCCCCGGGCTCGATGGTGATATGCCCCAGTTCGCCCGCCTTTCCTTTGGCTCCGTGGTAAATGCGCCCGCCGGCAATAATGCCCGAACCTATACCCGTGCTAACGGTGATATATACCATCTCGTCATGGCCGCGACCCGCTCCGAAAACATACTCCCCTAGGGCAGCCGCATTGGCGTCATTGTCGATGGTAACCGGAAGCCCAAATCTCTCGGTAAGCAGATCCCGCAAGGGCAGGTTGTTCCAACCAAGATTGCCGGAAGAACACACAAGACCTCCGGCCAGATCCAACTGTCCCGGCGAACCAACCCCGACCCCGCGGAGGCTTTTTACCCCCAACTGTTTTTGCAACCCGGACACCGTCCCGATGATGCGTTCAACTACCTGCGTATGGCCTGATTCCGGGCGAGTGGGCACCTTGGTTTCCGCCAATATGTTTCCATCCTTGTCGGCTATGGCCGTATGAATATTAGTGCCGCCTAAATCCACTCCGGCAACACGGAAATCCTGATTCGCCTTCCTGGGCAAAATTAACATCCTTCCAGAACAAACTTATATAATACATGGGCAACACCGTCATGGTCATTGGATGGCGCAATATAATCGGCGTGTTTTTTCACTTCATCCCTGGCATTGTCCAAGACCACACCCAAGCCCGCATAGTTTAGCATTTCCAGGTCGTTGTAACTGTCGCCCACGGCTATTATTTCATCCTTCGAAATACCGTAAAGCCCGGCGAGATGATCTAAGGCGTGTGCCTTGGTAGCCTTCGGGTGTGAAAATTCTAAAAAGTGTGGCTTTGATTTGGAAATGTGTAGTTTGCCCGCAAAATGAGGTTTTAATTCCTCCGCCAGCTCATCCAGCAACTCCTCCCTGGCAATGGCCAACACCTTAGTGGGCTCGCGATCCATAAATTGGAGCAAATCACCCACCGGATATAAGGGGATTCCGGAAATGGCGGCGTAATCCCTTGCCTCCTTGCTTTCACTCTCCACATACAGCCTGTCGTCCAGGTAAAGATTGATATGGTAGCCGTAAGCGTTAACCCGGCTAATAACTTCCCGGGCCAACTCTAGCCCAAGAGGCCGATGAATCAGCTCCTCCCCGGACACGGTTTTCACCAGCGCCCCCTGATAGGTAACCAGGGGGGCGTCAATGCCCAGTTCCAAGGCAAAAGGGCGTGCCGCCACATACATCCTCCCGGTAGCAAGCGTCACTTTCGTACCGTTTGCCAGGGCGCGATTGACCGCCTCCCGCACCGGCCCGGTAACCTCCATCCTGCTGTTGAGCAGGGTCCCGTCTATGTCCAGCGCAACTAATTTATACCTACAATCCCGTTTCCTCAAAATCCACTCTCCCCCACTGTGAACTAGGTCTGATCCTGCCGCCTAATCCTTAAAAAATTCCCTGACCGCCCCGGCCACCTTTCGGTTCATGCCCGGAACCTGTGCCAACTCCTCCAAACTGGCCCGCCTGATTCCCTCCAGAGAGCCAAAGTTCTCCAACAGGGCCTTACGACGTTTAACGCCTACCCCTTCTATCTCGTCAAGAAGTGATTTCAAACTGGCCTTGCCGCGCAGTTGGCGATGGTAGCCCAAGGCAAACCTGTGGGCCTCGTCCCGTAACCTCTGCAGCAAATAAAGCGCCTGTGAATCCCGAGGAATGGATACCGGATCGGGTCCTGTTTCGGAAAATAACAGTTCCTCTTTTTCAGCCAGGGCAAAGGTAGGTATATAATCATACCCCATATTGCCCATAACCTCCCTCACGGCGGACAACTGACCCTTGCCGCCATCCACAATCAGCAAATCCGGGAGCCGATAAAATCCCGCTTTTTTCGTGGACAGTTGCCCGGTATCAATCAATTTCTTTTCCACATCGGCACGGTTAAGCCGTCGGCTGATTACCTCCTTCATGGCCGCAAAGTCATCCGGCCCGGAAGTCGACCTGATCCTAAATTTACGGTAACCGTCTTTGTATGGTTGGCCATTTTCGAAAACTACCATCGAAGCCACCGTTTGGGCACCCTGAATGTTGGAAATGTCATAACACTCGATTCGTTTGGGGATATCCTTGAGCCCCAAATACCCGGCCAGTTGGGAAAGGGCCAAATCAGTGTTTTTCAATTTGTCCGCGCGAATGGCCTCCAGTTCACCCAAGGCAAGTTCGGCGTTTTTTGTGGCCATCTCCACCAGACGCCTCTTGTCGCCACGGCGGGGAACCTTCAGGTAAACACGGTGGTTACATAGGCCGGACAACCATTTTTCAATAACAGGGGCATCCCCTATCGGAAAAGGCAGGAGAATCTCCCTCGGAATATAATCCACGCGGCTGTAATGCTGCTTTAAAAAAGCCGGCAGCAACTCGTCCTCGCTATCTTCATTTTCGCCTTTTAACCAAAACTTGTCCCTGCCTATCAGCTTCCCCTTCCTTACAAAAAATGTTGTTACACAGGTTTCCCGCCCCCCCTTGGCCATGCCGATAACATCGGTGTCATCCCGGGAATCGGAAACGATTTTTTGCCTTTCCAGAACATCCTCCACTGCCGCCAGTTGGTCGCGCAACTTGGCGGCCTTTTCAAATTGGAGATTTTTTGCGGCCTCCCCCATGCGCCTCATTAAATTTTTCACTAACTCATCCTGACGGCCTTCCAGGAATAAACAGACCTCATCAATCATGGCCCGATATTCTTCCTTGCTTACTTCACCGCAGCACGGCGCTAAGCATTTTTTTATATGGTAATTCAGGCAGGGCCTGGATTTCGTAACTAGATTTTTTTGTTTACAGGTGCGCAACGGAAACAATCTTTTTAACAGGCGCAAGGTCTCATTAACGGCGCCTACCTTGGTGTAGGGCCCGTAATATCTCGAGCCGTCCTTGACAATCTTGCGGGTCACAAAAACCCGCGGATAATCCTCGGTGAGGGTAACCCGTAAATAGGGGTAGCTTTTGTCGTCCTTGAGATATATATTGTACCGGGGGCGGTGCCCTTTGATCAGGTTCAGCTCAAGTATAAGGGCTTCCAACTCGGAATCGGTGACAATGTACTCCAAATCACGGGCCCGGTTCATCAGGGCCCTCACCTTGGGGGAGACCCCCCGGGTCTGGAAGTAGGACCTCACCCTGTTTTTCAGGGAAATCGCCTTGCCCACGTATATTATTTTTCCCTTGCCGTCCTTAAAGAGATAGACACCCGGCCGGGAAGGCAGGTAAGATGCCTTATTTTCCAAATCGTGTTTAAGTTCCGTAGACATTAGACCTTTTTCACCCCACAGCTATTATACAACACCCGGCCGATCTTCACGCATGATTATATCCCGGAGAAAATGGCCCGTATAGGATTTCCGGTTGGCCACGATTTCCTCCGGCGTTCCCGTAGCCACTACCTCACCGCCCCGGTCACCGCCTTCCGGTCCCAGGTCAACAATATAATCGGCGGTTTTGATTACATCCAGATTGTGCTCGATAACTATAACGGTGTCCCCGGCTTCCACCAAACGTTGCAATACCTTGAGAAGCCGTTTTATATCCTCGGTATGCAGACCGGTGGTCGGCTCGTCCAAGATATAGAGCGTTCGCCCGTTGGAACGGCGTGAAAGCTCGGTTGCCAGCTTTACCCGCTGGGCCTCCCCGCCGGAAAGGGTAGGGGCCGGCTGGCCAAGCCTAATGTAGCCCAAACCCACGTCATGCAATGTTTTTAACTTGCGATGGATACGGGGAATGGATTTGAAAAATTCGGTGGCCTCGTCCACTGTCATGTCCAGGACATCAGAGATACTTTTCCCCTTATAGCGCACTTCCAGTGTCTCCCGGTTGTAGCGCTTACCCCCACATATTTCGCAGGACACATACACATCCGGTAAAAAATGCATTTCTATTTTTAAAATTCCATCGCCCCGGCAGGCCTCACACCTGCCGCCTTTGACGTTGAAGCTAAACCTTCCGGGTTTGTATCCCCTTACCTTGGCCTCGGGCGTCATAGAATACAATTCCCTTATATAAGTGAATACCCCCGTATAGGTGGCCGGGTTGGAGCGCGGGGTACGTCCGATTGGGGACTGGTTTACCTCGACTACCTTGTCCAGGTGGTCTATCCCTCTTATCTCACGGCATTTTCCGTTGGCGACCCTGGCACCGTTGAGTTCGCGGGCCAGGTATTTGTACAGTATTTCATTAACTAGAGTACTCTTCCCGGAACCGGACACTCCAGTTACACAGGTAAGGACCCCTAAGGGGAAAAAGACATCGATTTCCTTTAAGTTATGCTCGGCAGCGCCCTGTACGGTAATCCCCCGTTCATTTGTGTTGCGCCTTTCGGAAGGTAACGGTATAAATTTCTTGCCGCTCAGATACTGGCCAGTGATGGAGGCGGGATTTTGGGCCACCTCCCGGGGTGTACCCGCCGCAACTATGTGACCTCCGTGGGCACCGGCACCGGGGCCGATGTCTATTATATAGTCGGAGGAACGCATGGTTTCCTCGTCATGTTCAACCACAATCAGTGTATTGCCCATATCCTTTAGCCTTTTCAAGGTTGACAAGAGCCGGGCATTATCCCGTTGATGCAAACCTATGCTTGGCTCGTCCAGGATATAAAGAACCCCGACCAGCCCGGAGCCGATCTGCGTGGCCAACCGGATTCGCTGGGCTTCACCCCCGGATAGGGTCCCCGCGGACCTGGATAAGGTTAGGTAGTCAAGGCCCACATTCACAAGAAAACCAAGCCGCTCGCATATTTCCTTCAAAACCTGCTGTGAAATCACCTGTTCACGCTCGGTAAGTTCCAGTTCCCGGAAAAAGTCCAGTAGTTTTGTTACTGGCATCAGGGTCAGCTCATAAATAGATTTGTCCCCTATTTTTACCGCCAAAGCCTCCGGCTTTAGCCGGGCTCCTCCGCAAACCGGACAGGGCCTCACACTCATGTATCTGCTGATTTCGGATCGCATATATTCCGAAGTAGTCTCCCTAAACCTGCGTGACAGGTTGTTGATAATCCCTTCAAAGGGTGCATTAAAATCGTGTACCCCTCCATAGCTGTTTTCCAAAACTACATGTACGGGCACCTTCCCCGTACCGTATAAAATTAAATCCAAGTGTTTGGGATCCATCATCTCCACCGGGGTTTCAAGGTTAAACTTAAATTTGTTGGCCACCGCCTCCAGATAGCGGTAGGCATTGGCACTTCGGGTCCAACCGGTTATGGCACCCCCGGCTATGGAACGCTTCTTGTCCGGGATTATAAGGTTGGGATCAATCTCCTGGCGAAAACCCAAGCCCGTACAGGCAGGGCAGGCACCCAGGGGGTTGTTAAAGGAGAAGAGCCTGGGACTGATTTCGGAAAAACTAAACCCACACTCAACACAGGCAAAGTTTTCACTGAAAACAATTTCCTCGCCCCCGATAACCTGTACAATTAAGGTGCCCTCGGCCTGCTTCAGTGCCGTTTCAAGCGAATCCGCCAGACGGCGTTCAATTCCGTGGCGCACCACTAACCTGTCCACAACTATATCTATACTGTGACGCTTGTTTTTCTCCAGGCTTATCTCGTCGCTCAAATCCGTAATTTCCCCATCAATACGAGCCCGGACAAAACCATCACGCCTGATTTCCTCCAACTTCTTCTTGTGCTCACCTTTTTTATCCTTGATTACCGGTGAAAGCAATTGCAGTTTGGAGCCCTCCGGCAGGGCCATAATATGATCCACCATCTGCTGCACCGTCTGTTGAGCTATAGGATGGTGGCAGTTGGGGCAATGGGGTATCCCCACCCGGGCAAAAAGCAACCGTAAGTAATCGTAAATTTCTGTCACTGTGCCGACGGTAGATCTTGGGTTCCGTCTTGTGGTTTTCTGATCTATTGAAATAGCCGGCGACAGGCCCTCGATATAGTCTATGTCCGGCTTCTCCATCTGGCCAAGAAACTGGCGGGCATAGGCGGAAAGAGATTCCACATACCGCCTTTGCCCCTCGGCGTAAATGGTATCAAAAGCAAGGGAGGATTTCCCCGAACCGGATAAACCGGTAATAACCACAAATTTGTTGCGTGGAATTTCCACGTCAATGTTTTTTAAATTGTGCTCACGTGCTCCCTTGATGAATATTCTGTCTCTCATATTAAGATACTGTCTCCTTTTTGTATCCCCTGGCCTCGAGCCGCAACTCAATAATCATATCCCGCAGTTCCGCGGCTTTTTCAAATTCCAACGCTCGGGCGGCCTTTTGCATATCTTTTTCTAAACTAGCTATTAATTTTCTGATATTCTTTACCGGCATGCGGCCGGTTTTCCCTCTTTTAACTCCATATTTTTCACGAGCTTCAGCAACCTTAGTGGCCTCTATCACGTCACGCACAGCCTTGTAGATAGTCTTTGGGACTATGCCGTGCCTCTTGTTGTAGTTGCCCTGGATGAAGCGACGCCGCTCCGTTTCGTCTATGGCTTTTTTCATGGAACCCGTTATCCTGTCGGCGTACATAACCACAAGCCCATCGGCATTTCTGGCGGCACGCCCCGCCGTCTGTATTAAGGACCTCTCCGAACGCAGGTAACCCTCCTTGTCGGCATCCAAGATGGCAACCAGGCTTACCTCGGGTAAATCCAGCCCCTCCCGCAGGAGGTTAATTCCAACCAATACATCGAAGGTGCCCAACCTCAGATCCCTCAGGATCTCAACCCTCTCCAGAGTCACTATGTCGGAGTGCAGGTAGCGGACCTTTACACCCGCCTCACGAAGATATTCGGCTAGGTCTTCCGCCATTTTTTTGGTCAAGGTGGTAACCAAAACCCTCTCCTTGGCCACAATACGCTTCCTTATTTCTGTTAACAGGTCGTCAATCTGCCCCCGGGTCGGCCGGACCTCAATGGCCGGATCAACCAAGCCCGTAGGCCGAATAATCTGCTCAACCACCTGCTTCGCCTTTTCCAGTTCATAGGGCCCCGGCGTGGCCGACACATACACCACCTGGTTAATCCTCTCCGTAAATTCCCGGAAATTGAGCGGTCGGTTGTCAAAGGCCGAGGGTAGGCGAAAACCATGTCGGACCAGGGATTTTTTCCGTGACTTGTCACCCTCATACATTCCCCTTATCTGGGGAATAGATACGTGTGATTCGTCAATAATTATCAAATAATCTTCCGGGAAATAGTCCAGGAGCGTAAAAGGCGGCTGTCCCGGTTCACGGCCCGTCAAATGACGGGAGTAGTTTTCAATTCCTGAACAAAAGCCCATCTCCCTCATCATTTCAATATCATATTTAGTCCGCTGCTCCAAACGCTGTGCCTCCAAAAGCCTGTCATTGGCACGCATCTCCTTCAGGCACTCGGCCAATTCCAACTCAATGTTTTGGATGGCCCTTTCCATTTTATCATGGGAAGTCGCGTAGTGACTCGCCGGAAAAACTGAAATATGCTCACGTTCACCAATTACTTCACCGGTTAGTGCGTCAAACTCCACCATCCGGTCCACTTCGTCCCCGAAAAATTCCACCCGAAGGGCATGTACGGCCGAACCGACCGGGAATATTTCCACAACATCACCCCGCACCCTAAACTTACCCCGGGTAAAATTAATGTCATTGCGCTCGTACTGTATATCCACAAGTTTGCGCAAAATGACGTCCCGATCATAGTTTCCCCCTTTGCGCAAGGATAGCACCAGGGTACTGTATTCCTCCGGGTCACCAAGGCCGTAGATGCAGGACACACTGGCAACAATTATTACGTCCCGTCTCTCAAACAGCGCACAGGTAGCCGAGTGGCGGAGCTTGTCTATTTCATCGTTGATGGAGGCATCCTTTTCAATATAGGTGTCCGTCCGGGGGATATAGGCCTCCGGCTGGTAGTAATCATAGTAACTGACAAAGTATTCAACCGAATTGTCCGGGAAAAACTCCTTGAATTCACTGCACAATTGCGCGGCTAGAGTTTTATTGGGCGCAATGACCAGGGTCGGCCGTTGCACCTTTTGGACAACCTGCGCCATTGTAAAGGTTTTGCCGGAACCGGTGACCCCTAGTAAAACCTGTTCCCTCATATTTTGGTTTATTCCTGCCACAAGTTGGGAAATTGCATTGGGCTGATCCCCGGCGGGTTCAAATGTTGATTTCAAATTGAATGCACCTGTTTTACCCACGACCGCCGTCCCCCTTTTCTAAAATCCAATCACTATTATACCATGACAGGCAAATATGCAAACACCTGTTTTGGTTTATTTATCTCCTTTTTGGCTACTTTCAATGCTCCTGACAACACCATCTATCTCCATCTCATAGGTTTTACCTTCCGTGGTTTCTATCTTGACGGTGGTTGTCATCTTACCCTGCCCACCGCCCGAACTACCGG
>CAZKPV010000012.1:0-1677 GCA_964554735.1 uncultured Clostridia bacterium | reverse complement strand
TCTTCTTTCTTGCCGGCCGCGGGTTCTTTTTCCTCACTGTGATCGGTTTTGTGCTTGGTTAGGGCTCCCCACCGCTCCTCAAGCAAAAAAACATTATCCGACTTTATCAGCCTGACAGGAGTCAAACGGAGGGGGACCTGGTAGTCCCCACTGTTTTCTAGGCGGTCATAGGGCCAGTGTTCATCCATGGCCATTGCCATTGCCGCATCGTATGCCTGATTGGCGGTAACTTCGGGCATCATATCCACTTCGGCATTGTGCTCCCCAGCGGCCAAAGCAAGGGCGGTATTCTTACCGCCGCCCAACCCAACCGTGATCATCCTGTTGTCCAAAGCATTCTCTTGTATAAATTCCAATACCGCCTTCCCCGCCCGGGCCTCATTGGTAAGGACAAAACCCGGTGTTTCACCTTCCCCCGTTAAGTATTCGATTGTTTTGGATTTAATCAGCCCGTCATTGCCATCGGGGATTTCCCTTACCGTTAGATCAAGATGCGGGTTGGTTTCCAGGAGGGATAGGTTTGCTGCCAGTATCTCCTCCGATATCTTGTCCCCTTCCGGGCCACACATTAAGAGGACCTTCGAATTTAACGGCCGTTCGCTTGTCTTAACCAGGGTCCCCTCGCCATTTCCATTCCCCGCGGGTGTGCGATCCAAAGCCAGGGTATCTAAAATAAACTGCGCCTGTAAACTTCCCGCGTTTGTATAATCCGGCATAATGTGCCCGTCCAGGGGAGTGTTTGGCGGCATCTTTTCTAAGGTAATAACCTTTACCTGTTCCTGTTTTAACTGCCGGACCAAATCAGCCGCGGCATCCGCCTCCAAGGGTTGGATCACTGCCACATCTACCTTCCGCTCTAGCAATGCTTTTATATTTTCTTCTTGCTTGGCCTCATCATTTGCCGAATCCAACCAAGTCAATTTTACACCGTCTTTTTTAATACGGTTTACCATAGTTTTTCTCATAATCTGGGCATTTTCATCCTGTCCGTCGGCCACAATCACGCCGATCTGTTCACTTTTAACCGGCTCGGTCTTGGATTCCCCCGACTGACAACCGGGAAACAGGTTGGCTAAGACAAAAAGTGCCGATAAAATCAAGACTGTTTTAAAGCCTTTGGGCAAAAACATAAGGGTTCACCTCAAAAAATGGATGTGTTCCTATTATGCTTTTACCCCATGAACATTATTGGAGTTATATCTTACCAGGCAATGCATAAAATGATAGTAAGCGTGAAAGCGAGGGATTTGTATGAAAAATATATTTTTCAGGGCCAGGGAAGAAGACACCGTCCCCCCACTCCTGGATGAGCTCCGAAAAGCCTTTGAAAGGTGGGAATCCGCCAGGTTAGGTTTTGACTGGGCGAACAGGGAATATACGGATTACGCCATACACAAACTTAATGCCAGCGAGCACATGTTTACAACACTTTTAAGGGAAGCAAAAAAGGATGGCCTGGAAGCATGGCCACCCGGAATCGACGGCTTGTTTAGCGGCCCGCCGGGACCCCCTCTTGATGAGCCGAAAAAAGTTGCAGGAGCTTCCGACACTACAAAAGCTTCCGATATTCATCGCGAATGAGCTGAAAATCCTCCCAAACCGGGCGTTTTTTACTCGGATCCCGCAATAAGGCAGCCGGGTGGTAGGTCGGCATAATTTTTATACCACTGTTACTGC
>CAZKPV010000011.1:19832-24006 GCA_964554735.1 uncultured Clostridia bacterium | reverse complement strand
ACGCTTACTGGCATCTACCTCCACACGGGCACCGGCCTGCATCTCATCCAATGAACGACCGGACAGCTTCCCGTATTCTTTAAATTTCCCCACATCGTAGTAAACGGTTTCGCCAACCTGATAGGCATAGCCGTTCCTTTCAAGGGCCTTGATCATATCTATAATGTCATCAATATGACCGGACACCTTGGGGTGTTCATCCGCCCTTAAAATGTTTAAGGCATCGGCATCTTGAAAGTATTCCTCGATATATCTTTGCCCCAACTCCAGGGCATCCAAATTTTCCTCATTTGCCTTGTTGATAATTTTATCATCCACATCGGTAAAGTTTTGCACATACAGAACCTCATAACCCTTGTACATTAAATATCGCCGAACTGTATCAAATGCAACCGATGCACGGGCATTCCCCAGATGAATATAGTTATACGTTGTCGGCCCACAGACATACATAGAAACCTTCCCGGGCTCCCTTGGTTGAAATTCTTCCTTCCTACCGGTCAAGGTATTGTACACCTGCATTTTTTATTGGCCCCCTTTGCGTTCATTTTCCATTTCTTCTAGACGACGCTCCAACTGTAAAATATTCCGTTGTAAGGACAGGATCGCCTCAGCCACGGGGTCGGGCAATTGGTCGTGGCGGAGATCGATAACTGAAAAATCCGTGCTACCGACTTTCCGGCCATCCCTTACCACCACCTTGCCGGGAACACCCACGACCGTACTGTTGGGCGGCACATCCCTTAAAACAACCGAGCCCGCACCTATCTTGGAATTATCGCCCACGGTAAAGGACCCCAGCAATTTGGCACCAGTACTGATCACGACGTTATCGCCGATTGTCGGGTGTCTTTTCCCTTTTTCTTTACCGGTACCCCCTAGGGTTACCCCTTGGTATATGGTGACATTATTGCCAATTTCAGCCGTCTCGCCAATTACAACCCCCGCACCGTGATCTATAAAAAAACCTTCCCCTATTGTTGCCCCGGGGTGTATTTCTATCTGGGTGAGAAAACGGTTTATCTGGGAGACCAGGCGCGCCAAAAAATAACGGCGGCGGCGGAAAAACCAGTGGGCCAACCTATGCATTATAATGGCATGAAAACCGGGATAGCAAAAAATAACCTCCAGTACGCTTTTTGCCGCGGGATCTCTGTCAAAGACTACCGCGATATCCTTACGTAGCCTGTCAAACACAGTTCCCATCCCCCTCGCTTTCTGTGATTATGTGTTCATGGCGGCTGCAAGTCTGGACAGGACTTTATCCTTGCCAAGCACTGGAATAAGTTTGTCTAAATCCGGCCCTCGTTCCTTACCGGTCAGGGCCACCCTCACCGGAATGAAAAAATTTTTACCCCTGATACCCAATTCCTTTGATGTTTTGTTCAACAAACCCTTTATGTTGGCCTCTTCCAACCGGGGCACATTCATAATCGCTACCCTTACCCCTTCCAATACATCACCGACCCGCTCCCGGCGAAGCACATCTAGGGCCTCGGCACCGTATGTTAGCCTGGCAGCGAAAAACATCTCCGCGTGTTCACCGACCTCTTCCATGCAGGTAAGATAATCACGTACTACATCCATAACCTTCAGTAACCAGCCATATTTGCTTTCACTGACTTCCCCGCTAAGATAACCGGCCTTTTGCAAAAAAGGTATGGCCAAATCCGTTATGCGGCCCAGGGAAATATTGCGAATGTAGTGGCCGTTTAGCCAATCTAATTTTTCCAGATCAAAGACGGCCGGGTTTTTGGCCACCCGATCCAAGGAAAACTGTTTACAGATTTCCACCGGGTCCAAAAGCTCATCTTCCCCGCCGGGCGACCACCCAAGCAAGGCCATAAAGTTTACAAGGGCCTCGGGTAGATAGCCTTTGGATTTGTACTGCTCTATGGATGTGGCACCGTGTCGTTTACTCATTTTGCTCCTGTCCTTACCAAGGATTAGGGAGACATGAGCAAATTTGGGCATTTTCAGGTCCAATGCCTGATAAATCAAAACCTGCCTAGGGGTATTTGACAGGTGTTCCTCGCCGCGAATAACATGGCTGATCTCCATGGTTGCGTCATCTATCACGACTGCAAAATTATAGGTCGGAATGCCGTCGGATTTCCTGATTATATAGTCACCCATCTCGCCACAATCAAAAGAAACCCGGCCGCGAACCAAATCATCCACTATTACGGCCCCGAAAACGGGCACCCGAAAACGTATGGCCGGGACTCGTCCTTCCGATTCCAGCCTATTACGGTCGGCCTCAGTCAGATCCCTGCACTTACCCGAGTAGCGGACCATTTCCCCCCGGTCCATCTGCTGTTGCCGCTCCTTTTCCAACTCCTCCCCTGTACAATAACAAGGATAAGCATGGCCGGATGCAAGCAGTCTGTCCACATAATCATTGTATAGGTCGAGTCTTTCCGTTTGGCGGTAGGGCCCATGGGAACCTCCAACTCCTACACCTTCATCCCAACCAAGGCCGAGCCACTTTAAGGAAGACAATATGTTTTGCTCCGATTGTTTATTTGATCTTTCCAAGTCGGTATCTTCTATGCGTAACAAAAACGTACCATTGTAGCGGCGGGCAAATAACCAATTAAAAAGTGCCGACCTGGCCCCGCCAATATGTAACGGACCGGTCGGGCTGGGTGCAAATCGAACACGTACTGACAAGTTTTCTTCCCCCCTGTGTGCTTGCTAAATAATACAATCAGGTTATTATATCATTTTAATATAACTAAAGGCAACGCATAAAATAAACCGGTGCTAAAACCGGCTCAGTAAAACCACTGCTTCGGCCGCAATGCCTTCCCCACGGCCAACGATACCTAAACCCTCGGTTGTGGTAGCCTTCACATTCACATTTACTTTGTTCGTACCCAGGGTGGCGGCAATATTAGCCGACATGAGATCAAGGTGTTCACTCAGCCTAGGCCGCTCCGCAATGATAACGGCATCAATATTCTGCACCGAAAAGCCCTTCGCTTCTAACTTCTTCCCGACCTCCGCCAACAGAAGCACACTGGAAATGCCCTTGTACCTTTCATCACCATCCGGGAAGTGTCCTCCTATATCCCC
Source organism: uncultured Clostridia bacterium (assembly GCA_964554735.1). Taxonomy (GTDB): domain Bacteria; phylum Bacillota; class Desulfotomaculia; order Desulfotomaculales; family CAZKPV01; genus CAZKPV01. Next base: position 20,928 of record CAZKPV010000011.1, on the reverse strand, counting down.
CAGACCGGCGGCTCCAAGCAAGGCATCAATAATTGCATGCACCAACACATCCGCATCCGAATGCCCCAATAGGCCCAGCCCAAAAGGAATTTCGATTCCGCCGAGAACCAGTTTTCTACCTTTTACAAGACGGTGCACATCAAAACCCATACCAACCCTCAAGTGGAAATCCCACCCCTTTTCAACAGTAATTCCGCGAAAAGCAAGTCTTCCGGGGTGGTTATCTTGATATTACTGTAGGAACCCTTCACCAGCTTAACCCTCTCCCCCACCGCCTCCACAAGTGAGGCATCATCTGTGGCGGTAAAACCGGTCGCCCGTGCCTTCTCATAGGCTTCGACAATCAACCCGTATTCGAAAACCTGAGGAGTCTGAATCAACCACAGTAGCTCCCTGGCAAGGGTTTCCTTAACCCAACCATCCGTGTCCGCCATTTTCACCGTATCTTTAACGGGCACGGCAAGGGTGGCGGCACCACATCTGTAACTGGCTTCTATTACCTTCACCAAGTCTTCCTCGGTCAACAAAGGCCGGGCACCGTCATGAATGACAACCTGGCTTGTCCCACTGGGAAGGGCGGAAAGCCCATAATAAACAGAATCCTGCCTCTCCGCACCTCCGGTGACAACGGAAAGCAGCTTCCTAAATGATTCCCTGGTTGCCAGCCCCCTACAGTTGGCCTCTTCCCCGGAGCCGACAACCAAAATATAGCCGTCTACCAAAGGGCAGTCCTCAAAAACTTGTAATGTGCGTGCCAAAAGGGGTTTTCCGGCAAGATCCATATATTGCTTCCGGATATGCCCCCCCATGCGAGTTGAACGACCGGCGGAAGGTATAACGGCCATTATTTTACCCAAGTACATTCACCTCATTCAGTTGCTCGCGCACAGCTGACTCCCTTTTACCGTGTTTAAGCTTGGCAAAGATCATCCTACCGGCGGACGTCTGCAAAACACTTGTCACAAGAACATCAATGGTCTGGCCCACATAACGTTTGCCGCCATCGACAACAATCATTGTTCCGTCATCCAGGTAGGCCACACCCTGGCCCGCCTCTTTGCCGTCTTTGACAACTTGGACAACCATGTCCTCTCCC
>CAZKPV010000011.1:11148-19822 GCA_964554735.1 uncultured Clostridia bacterium | reverse complement strand
ACCGGCTTGATGGCATTGGCCAGCTCGTTGATATTCAACACCCCTACCCCGTGCAATTCCGCAACCTTGTTTAAGTTAAAATCATTGGTCATTATTTTAGAATTGATCTTCTGGCCGAGCCTAACAAGCTTCGCGTCTACCTCGGCAACATCCTCAAGCCCACGCATATCCTCGTAGATTTGTATATTTATATCCGGGTCCTTACGCATGGCATTCAAAATGTCCAGCCCACGCCGCCCCCTATTTCTTTTCAGTAAATCCGATGAATCCGCTATATGCCTTAACTCCTCCAGGACAAAAGACGGTACCAGCAGGGTCCCTTCTATGAAGCCGCTTTTACATAAATCCGCAATGCGGCCATCAATGATAACGCTTGTATCCAGGATCTTGGAGGCTATCCCGTCCTTGGTGACATTGCGCAAACGATCCTTGTCCTTGCTCCCAAAACGTGAAAATACCACCAGCAGTCCCGACAGCTCCTCCCGCTTATTGACAGCTAAGCTGAGGCCCAAATATCCCAAGAGGATAGTACCCAAAATACGTATGACACTTCCAATCCAACCCAAAAAAGAAAAAACTGTGCCCAATAAATTGGCGATTATAAGTCCGATTATTAAACCAACTGAACCCATAACAAGATCCTGTACAGGTACCTTATGCAGGTAATGTTCAAGATTCTTGGCTAGCCATATCATGCTTTTAGTTATGGGATAGGCCACCAACACACCTAGCACTACCCCTATAAGCGTACTGAAAGCTATGATTCCAATTCTCAGTTGAGGAACATTGGAGGGTAAAGAAATTAAGTCAAGCTGTAAAAAATAACCGCCGGCGAAAAAACCCAGACCGGCAAAAATAAATATCAATAACAAGTACACTACCTTTTTCAACACCCTATCACCTCCCTGCCAGCTGATATATACACTGTTTTTATATAATCTGTTTTACTTGTAGTTATTATTATACGGGGAAATAAAAATTTCTTCAATAAAAATAAAAAAACGTCAGCATGCTGACGTTTAAGCAAAGTTAGCATCGATCATTAACTGTGCCTTTTCTTCCTCTAGCTCCGTTGCCAGCACCAACTCGCTGATCAATATTTGTCTGGCGTTCTCTAGCATCTTCCTTTCCCCGGAGGAAAGACCTTTTTCTTGATCCCTGCTAATTAAATTGCGAACAACCTCAGCGACCTCGTATACATCGCCACTTTTCATTTTTTCAAGATTCGCCCGATATCTCCTGTTCCAGTTAGAAGACATGATAGAACACTCATCACTGAGTATACCCATTACTTTTTTGACGCCGTCATCGTCTATAACCTCACGCAATCCGACCTGCTTGCCGTTGTCTATGGGTATCATTACCTTCATGTCACCAATAGGCAATCTTAATATATAATATTGTCTTTTTTCACCGAGCACTTCCTTTTCCTCTATAGACTCTATGATGCCTGCTCCGTGCATGGGATAAACGACTTTATCACCAATTTTAAACAACTCAACAGTCCTCCCTTTTTACTTCTATAGTAAAGTATAGCACATAATGAATTCCCTGTCAAGTAATCTAACATTGTAGCACAGTGCATACGCACGTGTCAACTGAAAATATCAAAAAATCACGCTTTTCGCCCCACTACATATGTCTTTCCTGTAACAGTTGTTCCCTATATCTTTCCAAACCAATTTTGATGGTGCGGGCCCGGGCCTCACCGATTCCCTCCACATCGTCCAGCTCCTCGATGGTTGCCTTGAATATCCTTTGTAGTATGCCGAATGTACGGACCAAGTTTTCTATAACCGGCAGGGGTAGTCGGGGAATTCTTCCCAACATCCGATAACCCCTGGGATAGACGTTTTGGTCGAGGATGCTGGAGCTTCCGGGATAGCCCAGTGCCCTGGCGATCAATGATAAATCCAAAATGTCCTCGGAACTCCAACTTCTGATAACCTCCATAATGCTTTCCGAGGATTTTTCACCGACTAGGGTCGAATAATCCTGGATAACCAGTAACCCTTCTTCTTGAACATTGGTAACCAACTCGTCCACCTGCATGGTGATGAGGCGGCCCTCCACGCCCAGTTCACTGGTATACCTTTCTATTTCCTTCTCGATACGCTTGACCATTTCAACCCGTTGAATGGCCTTGGTAACATCGAGAAGGGTAACCGCCGAATCAAACTCTAAAACACCCAGGGAAACCATCACCTTGTCAAAGGCAGCCCTATATTTCTCTAAAGTTTGCACAGCCTGGTTGGCATTGGCCAAAATAACATTTAAATCCCGCAGGAAATATTTTATGGGCCCCTTGTATATGGCTATCACGCTCCGCCTTTGGGATATGGATATAACAAGTGCACCCGTCTGTTTGGCAACCCTCTCAGCGGTACGGTGTCGGATTCCCGTCTCCCTAGAGGGGATACTCAGATCCGGTATTAACTGTGTATTGGCGGCTAAAATTCTTTTGGCATCCCGGCTGATGATGATAGCGCCGTCCATCTTTGCCAGTTCGTATAGGCTTGCCGGGGTAAGTTCCGCGTCTATAATAAATCCACCCTCGGCAAGATGCAAAACCTGATCGGAATCACCCATAACGATCAGTGCGCCTGTTTTAGCCCTGAGTATGTTTTCCAATCCTTCCCGTAGCTGCGTCCCCGGGGCCACGGTTTTTAAAATTTGAAGCATTTGTTTACTAGTCCTGCCCTCTTGCAATACCGGTCACCCCTACTCATATAAACCTAGTTCAATAGCCTCCGCAAGCGTCCTTGCCTCAATAACCTCCATGCTGTCCTTCCCGTAACTTTTTGCCCCGGATTTGCTACTCTCATAGTTTGCCGCCGGCACAATGCACCTTGTGAACCCAAGTTTCGCGGCCTCCGAACATCTTTTGTCAATGGCAGTAACCGGGCGTATTTCCGCAGTCAGCCCTATTTCACCTATTGCCACCGTACGCCCCTTGACAGGCTTTTCCCTATAACTGGACGCCAAGGAAAGCGCTATTGCGAGGTCAATGCCCGGCTCGGTCAGCTTAACCCCGCCCACCGCATTCACGTAGGCATCATGGTTTGATAGATGTAGGCCCACCCTCTTGTCAAGCACGGCCATGATTAGGGCCACCCGATTGTAGTCCACGCCCGCAGTCATTCTCCGGGGGACGCCGTAACTCGTCGGACAGACCAATGCCTGTATTTCAACCAAAAGTGGCCGCGTTCCTTCCAGACATGAAGCCACAATGGAGCCGATGGCTTCGTCCCGGCCGTAGCCGGCCAAAAATTGTGTGGAGGGGTTTTTTACCTCCATAAGCCCATCTTTGTGCATTTCAAATACGCCCAGCTCATTTGTCGAACCAAAGCGATTTTTGACGCCCCTGAGTAAACGAAAGTTTTGGTGTCTTTCGCCCTCCAGGTATAAGACGGCATCCACCATGTGTTCCAGAACCCGCGGCCCGGCAATGGCCCCCTCTTTGGTAACATGTCCCACTATCAATATTGTTACTCCCGTTGACTTGGCCAGCCGCATCAGCCTGGAAGCACATTCGCGAACCTGGCCCACGCTGCCCGGCGCCGATGTAATATCCTCCGTAAAAACGGCCTGTATGGAGTCGATAACGACCACCGTTGATTCTAACTCCCTTATATGGGCCTCGGCCACGGAAAGTTCATTGGTACACACCAGATACAACTGCTCGGAAACCGCCTTTATCCTGTCGGCGCGCAGCCGCACCTGACGTTCCGATTCCTCCCCGGAAATATACAGGGCCGGGCCGACCTCATCCGCAATGTGATGGGCGGCCTGTAACAAAAGAGTTGATTTCCCTATACCCGGGTCGCCGCCCAGGAGTATCAGGGAACCGGGAACGATTCCACCGCCAAGCACACGATCTAGCTCCGGCAAGCCACACGTTATTCTTTTTTCCCGATCCGGTGATATCTCGCTGATTGGCTTTGGCCGGGTCAAGCCTTTTCGCCCCTTGCTTGTCACCTTTGTCGTCGGTTCCTCGACAAAACAATTCCAGCTTCCGCATCCCGGGCAACGGCCGAGCCAGCGGGGGGAATTAAAGCCACACTCCTGGCAGGTAAACTGTGTCTTAACCTTGGGCAAAAACATAACCCCCAAATAAAATTAATCAAGACATAATTATAACATTTTATTGATAAATTTAACAGTGTTAAAAGAAGTAAAAAATCCACCCCGAGGGGCGGATTTTTTACCTTGCTACCGGTCCTTGATTACTATCTTGTCGTCCTCGGCATCCAAAGTTATATCGTTCCCGTGTTCTATGGTACCCTTCAACATCTCCTCGGATAGCATATCCTCTATCTTCCTCTGGATGACTCTCCGAAGCGGGCGTGCCCCGTAATGTTCATCATACCCCTCTTTGGCCAGAAGTTCTTTTGCCGTATCTGTTACATTTATTGTGATATCTCCCACTTCTTTTATTCTGCCGGCCACGTCCTTGAGCATGAGATCCACAATTTCCCTGATGTGTTCCTCGTTCAAGGCATGGAAGACAATGGTTTCGTCCAACCTGTTTAAAAACTCCGGCCGGAAGGAACGCTGGAGATCATTCATAACTTTTTTCTTCATGTCTTCATATTTTTCCTCCTCCGTGTCACCGCTTTTGAAACCAAGTGCACCGGCACTTTTTATCCTTTGGACCCCCACGTTGGAGGTCATAATAATTACCGTATTGCGGAAATCGACCGTGCGTCCCTTGGAATCCGTTAACCGCCCATCCTCCAGAACCTGTAGAAGTACGTTGAAGACATCCGGGTGGGCCTTTTCAATTTCATCCAACAGCACTACTGTATAGGGCTTCCGGCGTACGGCCTCGGTTAGCTGCCCTCCCTCATCGTAACCAACATATCCCGGAGGGGCCCCAACCAATCTTGATACGGCAAACTTCTCCATATACTCGGACATATCTATCCGCACCAGGGCGTCCTCATCACCAAACAGTGTTTCCGCCAGAGTTTTGGCCAACTCCGTCTTCCCAACCCCGGTGGGGCCCAGGAAAATAAATGAACCTACGGGTCTCCTGGGGTCCTTGAGGCCGGCACGGGCCCTTCGTACCGCACGGGCCACGGCCTTCACGGCCTCGTCCTGCCCGATCAACCGGTTGTGCAGGATTTCTTCTAAATTTAACAGCCTTTCACTTTCCTCCTCGGCGAGTTTCTTAACAGGCACACCGGTCCAACTTGAAACGATATGGGCTATATCATTTTCCGATACTAGCAGGTCATCGCCGCCCTTATCCTGACTCCATGCCTTGCGAAGGGATTCGAGTTCCTTACGCTTGGCCGCTTCCTTGTCGCGTATTTCCGCCGCTTTTTCAAATTCCTGATTGTTAATAGCCGATTCTTTTTCCTTATTTAGCTCCTCCAGCTCTTTTTCCAACCCTTTTACATTCGGCGGCGGGGTAAAAGCCTGGAGCCTGACCCGTGACCCCGCTTCATCCACCAGGTCTATTGCCTTGTCCGGCAAAAACCTGTCGGTAATATAACGATCCGACAACCTGGCCGCCGCTTCCAGGGCTTCATCCGTAATTCTTACCCTGTGGTGGGCCTCATAACGATCCCGCAACCCCTTCAAAATTTCAACGGTGATTGGCTGAAAACGCCTTTCTAGGGCAGGATCCCTTTCAATGTGTTTCCGGTATTCATCCAGGGTGGTCGCACCAATACACTGCAACTCACCCCTGGCCAGTGCGGGTTTTAAAATATTGGCCGCATCTATCGCCCCTTCGGCGGCACCGGCCCCGATTAAAGTATGCAATTCATCTATAAAGAGAATGACATCCCCGGCGTTTCTTATTTCATCTATTACCTTTCTGATGCGCTCCTCAAATTCACCACGGTATTTAGTACCGGCAACTATGGATGACATATCCAACGTAATCAACCGCTTATCCGATAGAATTTCGGGAACATTGCCGGCGACAATCCGTTGGGCGAGCCCTTCCACGATAGCAGTTTTGCCGACTCCCGGGTCACCAATTAAGGCAGGATTGTTCTTGGTCCTTCTACTTAAAATTTGCACGACCCTTTCAATCTCCCGATCCCTTCCGACTACGGGGTCGAGCTTATCCTCCCTGGACATACCTGTTAGATCCCGTCCGTATTCATCCAGGGTGGGTGTTTTGCCACCGGTTTTCCCCATACCTTTCCCGGGATACTGGCCGTGCGGTACGCCGCCGCTTAACATCTTCATGACCAACTGTTGAATCTTGTTGTAGTCGGCACCGTGTTTTCTGAGTATCTGGGCTGCTACCCCTTCGCCCTCACGTACCAGCCCCAGTAGGAGGTGTTCCGTCCCAACATAGTTGTGGTTCATCCTGCTGGCCTCGGCCACGGCCAATTCCAACACTTTTTTGGCACGGGGTGTCAGCATAACTTCTTTTGCACCCGGCCCTTCCCCGGGCCCCACCATCTGACGAACTGCCTCCCTAACCTTATCCGCGTCAATGCCGATGGCATCAACAATCTTAGCCGCAATACCCTCGCCTTCCCTGATTAACCCCAAGAGGATATGTTCTGTTCCGACATAGGGGTACTGTAGTTGTTTTGCTTCCTCACGAGAAAATATCAAAACCTTCTGCGCTTTTTCAGTAAAACGTGCAAACATATATTAACCCTCCCCATTAAGTTTTTTTCTAATAATTTCAGCACGCCTAATATCCCTTTGATGCGATGTTACCTCTGTGCCACTAAGTTTAAAAATATAGGCCGGCCGGGTCTGGACCATCAGTTCCAACAAGTCAGCCCTATCCAATTCCTTGATCATGCCCAGATCCACCCCTAACCTCACATCCGATAGCAATTTCATTGTTTCCTCGGAATTAATAATATGCGCGTATTTCAATATCCCGTAAGCCCGCCCAATGCGGTCTTCGAGATAGGCCTTCCGTTCCTTGACCAGGGCCCCACGGGCGGCCCTTTCCTGACCCAACAATTGCCGGGTTATAGACACTAGGTTGTTGATTATTTCCTCCTCGGAAATACCCAGTGTAATTTGATTGGAAACCTGGAAGAGGTTACCCTTTGCCTCAGTACCCTCACCGTACAAGCCACGAACAGTCATACCTAGTTTAGATATTGCCGATAGCACCCCGTTGATTTGGTTAACAAGCACCAGACCCGGTAAGTGCAACATTACAGAAGCCCTCAAACCCGTCCCGACATTTGTCGGGCAAGCAGTAAGGTAACCCAAATCCTCGTTAAAGGCATAGTCAAGGGTTAGCTCCAGGCTGTCATCTAAGCGATTCGTTATCTGCCATGCCTTGTGCAATTGAAGACCGGGAAGTAAGCATTGGATACGCAGATGATCCTCCTCATTGATCATAATACTTATAACTTCATCTTCGCCTAAAACCAAACCCTTTTTATCAATATCGTCTTCCGATAAATCAGGACTGATTAAATGCTTCTCCACCAGTATTTGCCTCTCGACGGCTAGCAATTCACTGACCCTGCAAAATTCGAGCAGGCCATTTTCTTCCACTACCTTTTTATTTTCAATGGCCAGCCTCACAGCGTGCATGACCTTTTCGGAATCTTCCCTGTCAAGCACATGCGGAAAAGAAAAATCAGACAGGTTTCTGGCAATTCTGATCCGGCTACTGATTACAATATCCGACTCGGGGCCGCTTCCGTCCATCCAACCGCTACGCACATTGTTTACGGCTTTTTTTAAAGACACAGCTACCCACCTCCTAACCCTGTAATTCCTTCTCCAACTCTTTTATGCGATCCCTTATAAGGGCGGCATTCTCGAACTCCTCTTTAGCAACCGCTTCCTCCAACTTGGCCTTCTGCATCCTGATCTCCTTATTAATTAATGCCTTGCCGCCTATACGGCGGGGGATCTTTCCCGTATGCATATTTGACCCCTGAATTCTTTTCAACACATTCTTTAGCCTAACCCCAAAGGAATCGTAGCAATCACTACAACCAAGCAAACCACTTCTCACAAAATTTTCCTCGGGTAGGCCGCAATAATCACACTTGTTTTCGCCAGTATGGGACAATGTGCCACCGAAGTCACTGGTTAAAAGCCCCGACAAGAAACTGTGTAGGTTAAACTGTGGCGAAAAAACCGGCGACTGGGCCTGCAATTCACTGGCACAAACCTCACATAGGTGCATCTCCGTTTTTTGATTGTTTATTATTTGGGTGAAATGCATTACAGCCGGCCGCTTTTGGCACCTTTCGCATAACATAGCAAACACCTCATTTCCCTTCCCTATTTTCCAAAAGAACTTGGGCAATCATGGTTTTTAACAGATCTGCACGCAAGCTTTCACGCCAGGCCCGGTCAAGATCCAATATCTTCCTGTCGATTGCCGCGCGCATAATCCTTGCCTCTCTGGGCGAAATCAACCCCTCCTCGTAAAAACGGGAGATAATTCCTTCGGCCCGTTTTTGGGATATAAATTCACCAACCAAGTCAAACAAATTGATTTGGGCTTGGCGACCCTTTTGTAAGGGTATCCTCACTATACGAACATAACCACCGCCGCCGCGTCTGCTTTCGATTACAAATCCGTGGTTTATAGTAAAACGCGTGGTCAGGACGTAATTTATCTGTGACGGTACGCAATTAAATTTTTCGGCCAGTTCATTTCTCTGAATTTCAATGACATTATGACCGCTTTCCTCCAATAGCTGCTTTAGATATT